>JBFMGU010000091.1:0-37404 GCA_040752415.1 Myxococcota bacterium | reverse complement strand
CCGGATCGACGAGCTGTTGCCCCAGCACTGGAAGCACCGCTTCGGACCGGACGCAGATATCCCCCAGGCTGCGTAGTTCTCCGCCCATAATCAACCGACCACAAGATCACCGTGCCGGACGGTTACCGTGCGGCGGACACGTTGGCCACTATCCGGTTGCCATGTCCGAGCCTCTTTCGCTTCATTGGACGTTCTCCAGCGGCGAAGGCACGCAATTCGCGGCCCAGTCGGCCAATAACCGTTCGGCGACCATTCCACCAACGCGGCATTCAGCGTCCGTGCATATCTGCTCAAGAAAAACCGCACCCGTTTGGGACAGGCCTGCCCATCTCTGCACGCGCCGACGTGGCCTCATCGACGTTTCTATCCACCACTTGAGGTCGTACGCCCAAATGCATGGTGTATGAGGCCCAGGGTCCTTCGCATCAACGATTTCAGCGACTGACTCGCTGTACAACACCGACCCTCTAGTCCGTCCCTTCGCTGCGTGGTTCACCTCGTGGAACGGGCCAAGTGACGATCGCAGGCAAGATACCCTCCATGCGACCGCTGCGGGGTTGGCGTTGGTGGGAGACCACGGTTGCGAGTCGACAGCCCAGGACTCTATCTCCACACGTGGGACTCCGCCACGCCCTACCGCCGTGAAACAGGTTCGCTCCACGGGCACGTAATGGAAGTCCTCGCATTGGACTCCTTCCCAGTTCAGGGAAGCGCAGTTCGAAGTCCGCCATCCAAGCCCGCTACTTGCAGCGCGCAGCCGACTCCTCGTACCAGTCTCGAGTTCCCCGCACACTCGTGCGTCTCAACGGCAATCTGCTGCGTGCCAACCACCTCCGCCGCGAGGGGCCTCCCCGGCGCACAGCGAACCTGGCTGACTTCTTCTTGCCCAGATTCAGTGCCGTTTGCGGGCCGAGGAGAAACGCACGACGAAATTGACGCAGCAATGACAGATGCGGTCACCAACAAAAACCAGGCCATCACCGCGGGCGCCCGAGGCGCGCCTTCAGGCGGGGGTTTCATTCGTCCTCCTCCGCAGAACTGACGGACCTCTCAGTTGCCTCGACTGCCCGCCGGTAGTCGCGCGGGTAGAGCAATCGAGCTGGGTCGTCCGGTCCCCGGATAATCCACGAGGGGAGGATGTCCTCAATGAGGTGGACCAGTGCGGAAATGCCTTTGTGGGCCTCTATGTCCTGGCGGATGTGGGTGGCCCGACCCAGTAGCGCGTCACCCTCTGCTTCGTTTCCACGCTCATATTCATCACGTGCAGCCCTTTCCAACAACTCAGCCCGCGTCCGTGCTTCACTGACCTTCCCCCCGGTTGCGTGTTCTTCGTCCACGCCGAAGTAGTCGATGATGACTTCTAGGAAGTTTTGTCGACTTCTTTCGCTGACGCGCTCGCGAAGCGAAGCGACTGCCCTCGCCTCATCTGACGTGAGTTCACGCCCCTCCTGCTTCGCACGGTATGTGATTTCGCCGGCTGCGACGATATCCCTAACGCTGTCTGGGTCCGAGTAGTCAACACTCACATTCGCCGACGCGATACGCCGCGCGCGTTCCCATTCTGAAGCTGTCTTCGGGTTGAGCACCTCAAGAGTGATTAGCACATGCGCCTCAGATCCGAACTCACCATTTGCATCGATGAATCTCGCTGGGCTCCAGAACGCATATTGATAGGGATTGAGCCCCACAGGCCCCTGCTTCAACCACGCTGGATCCGGTGAGAGCCAGAAGCACTGCAAGACCGAGCCTCGCTTACAGCCAGCTCCGTCCGAAACTACTGACTCCATGAAGGCGCTCCGCCGCGGGACACATCTGCGCAAGAGTCTCGTTCGTCAATCATTCGGTCAACCAGCTTGGTGCTTGGCGAGAGCCGGCGACGGTTGACTTCAAAATCTGGGTCGAAGGACCACTGCCTCAGGCGAGAATCAAACCAGAACAGTCTTTCATCACCTGAATTGATGCCGACTTGATAGCCGTCGTCGAACACAACGTAGAACACATCCCCATGAGCGACGCATCGCGCCGGAGGCGCCCTGCCCTGACTCCGGACGTAACCTTCAACCCATGAGACAATACGCTTCACCCGCGCAACGTCCGCATCATTGGGACGCCCGCAGGCAAAGACACGGTCGCAAGCAAAAACCCAGACAAGTAGAACGCCACACAAATAAAGGTGGGAGCGGCGCTGACGCCAGGGTCGTAGCGAATGTGGTGAACGCATGCAGCGGTCTGTCACTTGGCCTGCCCCTGCTCAGTGTGTTCGGGTAACGGCTTGACATCGAAGTTCCGGGGTATGTCGTCGCTGGGCGGATCGTCCGGCGTCGGACGAAGGCCCGAGTAGTTCGGAGCGTCTTCCGGTTTGGTCGCGCCCAGCTTGTCTAGGTATGCCTTGACTTGTGGTCCGAATGGCTTCGTGGGATCGAACTCCCGTACGGCAAACCACGCGCCGTGGAAATCAGAGGGAAGATCTTCATACGAGAAAGACGAAGCGAGGCCTCCGGGCTTGAAGATATCTTGCACCTCCTGCATTACCCCCACATCGAGCGCTGCCGAGATTGGGTCACGATTTCCATTTTCCTTAAGCTTCTGTGCAATCGCTGCATAGGTTAGAAAATGCCGCATGTCGATCCAGCCGGCCTTCTTGGTGTAGACGTACCGGCCCTTGCCATCGAACGACATCATCGCGTGGCTGTCTCCATCGCGGACTCCAAACGCAGAAAGGGGCGCAGTGCCGCTCTCGTCCGCGGATTTCAGGTATCTCGTCGTCAGCGTCTGCTGCATTTCAGTGGTTGTCCCTGCCTCCGATTTCGTTGGCTCCCGCCCGTCTGGGTCAATGTACTTTGTGGGGTTCCAGCGCGAATAATGGTAAACATTCAAGCCAATGGAACCCTGCTCAAGCCACTTGAGGTCTGGGTCCGGCGAGAGCCACGCACCTCGCTTGTGGTCCAGATACCGCGCGCCGAAGTAGCTGAACTTTGTCTCCGGATCCCACTCCTTGCCCGTGTACAGAATGCGCTGGCTCAGCCCCGCACCGTTCCCATCGGTCAGCTCCGCAAACGGCTCACCATACGGGTACAGCGCCGTCCACTCCTCCACGCCCCCCGCCCCGTTGAGCAGCATCGACGTACTGCCCAGGTGATCGGTCACGTACTCGACCTCGTACGCATCCCCCTGGTCGGGATTCACCAGGCTCGCCACGCGCGTGTTGCCGACGAAGATGTGGTTGATGAGCTGTGTCGGCGACCTGACACTGTGCGGCCCCACGTACCGTGTCACGTCGCGGCCCACCGTCTTCGCGACCCGGTCGCCCGACGCGTTGTACGCATAGCTCCCGATGCGGTCGTTCCCGCTCAAGTCGTGCGCCACCCACTGCAACGCACCATCCGCGGTCCACCGGTAGTGCCGCGTGAGCCCTCCCTCAACCGACTTCAGCTGCTGACCCGCCTGGTCATATGCGTAGCTCGCGTAGATGCCCCCGTCCGGCGTCCGCAGCGCGGAGAGACGGTGCGGCGTTCCCGCGTCGTACTCGTAGTCCCAGGTGTGCGATTGACCCTGGATTGGCGGCGCGTTCTCACCTTCGGCCCACGCGTTCTGCTCCTTGTGGGTCATGCTGTGGATGTCGTCGTGCCGGAACAGCGAGAAGTAGCGGTTGGTCTGCCCGTCCTCGTAGGTCAACGTCCCTTCGGCCTGGGTCAGCCGGTCCAGCTTGTCGTATTGGAACGTCTGCACGAATGACTTCGGCACCTTCCCCTTGCCGAGAGACGCGCGCGAGTCCGTGGTCAGGTCCGGGTCGTCCGTGGAGTTGCTGATGGACAGGACATTGCCCATGACGTCGTAGGTCAGGGTGGCGCCCTGGTACCTGGTGACGCTGGGTGGTTGTGGGTCATTGACATCCGGGGGACACACCAGCTCACCGCACGACGGCGGCGGAATCGGCGACCCGCCACCTCGGTTCCCCGTGGACCGCTGATAGCGGGCGGTCCTCATGCTGTAGACGCGCAGCGTTCGGTCGTCGTGGAACAGGTCCTGCGTCGCACCCGAGGCGAACGTGAGCCGTGAGCGGAGCCCCTCAATCGTGTAGCTGACCTGGGCATAGTCCGTCCCGCCCACGTGGGCACGCGTCACGAGACCCGCACGATTGTACTCATAGTCGACCTTCGTGCGCCTTCGACTGAGTCTGTTGCGCCCCCCCGACGGCTCTTCGGGGAACGTGATCGACCGGACGCGCCCCAGGGCGTCATACACCTGGTTGAGGGTGTAGCTCTCACTCGCGGAAACAATGCGCTTGGTCTCGGTCACGTTGCCAAGCGCATCAAACGTCAGCTCATCCCTGCCATCGTCGTGCGTGGTGGACCACACGCGGCCCACCGCGCGGCGGGCGCGATCCGCGTCGTTGTCCCGCCCGTAGGTGAAGGTGAACGCCGGCCTGCTTTCCGTGCCTCGCGTGATGGACACGACGCGTGAGGAGTTGTCCTCGTATCCGTAGGTGACCCGGCCACGAACGCCGCGAGCGTCCTGCTTGAAGTCCAACCTGCCCTTCGCGTCGTAGTGGTAGCTGGTGGTGCCCGTGTCGGGCGCGGTCACCGCGGTTTGACGCCCCAGACTGTCGTACATGAACCGGGTAACGTTCCCCGCCGCGTCGTCGATGCGCTCGAGCTGG
The DNA here is from genome assembly GCA_040752415.1 of Myxococcota bacterium. Classification (GTDB taxonomy): domain Bacteria; phylum Myxococcota; class JACRCW01; order JACRCW01; family JACRCW01; genus JBFMGU01. The sequence continues at coordinate 32,744 of JBFMGU010000091.1, read as the reverse complement.
CCCAGTGGGTCATAGAAGTACTTCGTCATGCGCTGCACGTCGGCAGCGCGCCCCAGGGGGAACTCGATCATGGCCAGCACGCGCTCGCGCGCCACCTCGACAATCGACGCCGAGGCGCGGTCCGCGGCCTGTGCACCAGTGATGACGTCCAGCGTCAGCGGGTCGCGCGCCTCGATGATGACCGTGCGCAGCAGCCGTGGCAGGCCGTCCAGCGTGGTTGCGCTGTAGGTGAACGCGGTGTCCCTGGCCGGGCTCCCATCCCGGCGGCCCGCTGGCTCGAGCGTTCGGCTCACCCGGCCCTTGACGTCATAGTCGGTGCGCCGGGGAGCACGTGGTAGGGTTGGTGCCGGTGCGCCCACCGACGGCTCCGGTTGCGCTAGCCCCTGAAGCCGCAGCCTTCCAAACTCATCCCAGCGACGCAGGTCCGTATACACCAGCTTGGTGTCGTCGGCTGGCGAGGTGCGCATCCGGTGATGGATTCGCCCCAGGCCGTCGACGACCGTCGTCACAACGAGACCGCGATCCCGCGGCACCCCGCGCGTCGTTGCCGTGGCGCTCCTACCACTGAAGTAGAGCGCAACGGCCTCGTGCCCGTTCGGGGGATAGACCGACTTTAACCGGCCGCGTGCATCATAGTCGTAGCGGATCCGGTCCTTAGGATCCGTTTCGTTTGAGTTCGCGTCGCGCTCCTCCTTCACCACGCCGAAGCGGAAGTCGTAGGTCCGCTTGGTGCGCTGCCCAAGCTCGTCCCAGACCTTGGTGACGAAGGAGTGCGTCGGATCGGGAATCTCCGCCGTGCCGTGCTCGACATGGACCACATAGCCGGTCTGTACGTCGGTAATCTGCTCGACGTTGCCATAGGTGTCGTAGGTGTACGACGTCGTGAGCGTCTGCTCGCCGTGGTAGCTGATGGTGTTTGGTTTCCCAGTGATGAGGTCGTAGGTTGCGCTGCGGTGTCGGAGAGCCGGTGGCCGGCCGGAAGAACCATAGACCTGGATATCCCTCGGGAGGGCCGCCAGGTAGCGTGTCGCCAGGTCCTCGTAGGCCACCGCGACCACCAGGTTGTCATTCCGGTCGTCGAGGTCCTGCTCGTCCACGTACTCCGTGACGTTGCCGCGGTCGTCGTAGGCCCGGTACGTCTCTCCGGTGCGGGAAGAGACGTGCGTCCCCTCGTATTCCTCACTCCGCACGCTCTCCAGGACGTATGCGCGCGAGCGACACGCGTCGTCAGGAAGGGGCGCCGGTCGTGGACACAACGCGGGCCCCAACGTGGTGGGGTTCCACTCCGGCTGCAGCTGGGTTAGCGCGACATAAGCGTAGCGCGTCTCGCTCAGGCGCACCGAGCCCTCGTCACACATGCTGTCGCGCGCGGAACCGGCAGAGAGGGTGCGCCGGCGCAAGAGCCCGCTCACCTCGTAGTCCTGCCCGTTCCCGGGTCGCCAGTATTCCTCGCACGTCGTGCGCAAAACCTGGCCATCGGGTTTGGTGTGTCCCGCGGGCGGCTGGATCTCCTCGGTGGCCACGTGGCTGAAGCCCAGGAACTCCCGGTTGGCACGGTCGTAGCGCCCACCCTTGTACGTGAAACGCACCGCCACGTCGGAGGGGATGTCCGTCCCCGTGGTCAGCTTCGGGTCGCCATCCAGCTCCGCGGAAGCCACGGCGTTGTCGACCTTGCTGCGCTCGACCACGCTCGCGAGGACGACGCGCGACTGCGGCAAGTCGCGGGTGTTGCCGACCCGCTCGTAGGTCAGCTCGATCTCGCCCTCCAGCGGGTTGACGACGAGATTGAGACGGTTTCCTTCCCCGCTCCGGTTGGGCAGGACGAACAGCCCCGCGGTCCTGGGTGAGAACAGTGCCCGGCGAACCAGGTCCGGCGTGCCGTCACCGTTGATGTCCACGAACAGCCCCTCCTGCCACTCGATGCCCGCGCTCGCTTCCACGCCGGACGCGACGGTGAAATAGAGTGGAGTTGCGTCGAAATTGACTCCGGCCGAAAGGTTCAAGCTGGTGCTGGACGTCAACCCCGCATGTCGATCGGCGACCGCAAGGCTGTTGAGATCTGTCGTTAGTCCCGTCGCGAAAGCCCCCAGGAAACCGGGCAACACCGAGTCGACGCTGTTGGGGCCGCTGAGTTTGAATTCCCCACCGGCGGTGGCCAGGTGACGCGGAAGTACCGGCTCCACCTCGTAGCCGCGGGCCTGGATGGCCGCGTCCCAACCCTTGGTCTGGAACTCCATTGCCGGAGCAAAGCCCCATCCCGTGTTGAGGTTGACCTTGAGCAGGTGGTCCGACTCCATCTGCACCCGGTCCACCAGGCCGTCGCCGTTGACGTCGACAAAATCGATGAACTGCGCGCTGTGCGCTCCCCCGAGCGCCACGTGTGCGCTGGCGCTGAGGAATCCGGCGGCCGAGGCGGTCATGCCGAGCGACCCGTTGACCGAGGTCGTCTGGGTCACGGTTGGACGACTCCCGTAGTTTGGCGGGAGGTCCCCGACCGGCGGCCGGCGCATCGCAGCGGCGGCAGTGAGAGGCGGAACCTTCCAGCACTCCCCTTCCGCCCGGAAGCGGTACCCATAGTTCAAGTGAACCCGCCATGGGCAGGTTGCGCTGTCCGGGACCACCACGACGATGTCAGGCAGGCCATCACCATTGATGTCTGAGAGAGTGCCCGCGGCGCCGCCTTCGTTGATGCCGCCCCCAGCACCCAAGTAGCCCCCGAGCGGCGGGCTCTGCAACGAAGCAGAAACCCCCATGGCCCCCGACATACCCGTGCCGCCCAGCGCGGTGTGACTGACCCGGTAGGGCTGCGCCAAGGGGCCCCGCTCACTACGTCGCTCTCGTCGGAAGACCAGTGCCGTCGGAACCGGGCGATCCCCGGTGAACGGCACAAGCACGATGTGATCCGGAATGCCATCCCCGTTCATGTCCCGGTAGTCCACCAGGGGCACCGTGAGAGAACCGTTCAGGTTTGCGCCTACCATTGGCGTCACCGATGCTCCCGCGTTCGCGCCCAGGGTGAGCGAAATGCGCGGGACAGCCAGCGGGCAGGGAGCATAGAGCTGCGTAGTCGTCTCCTTGACGTCGACATCGAACGCCCATGAGTCGCGTGCGGCGCCCAGGGATGCGAGCCCGGTTGTGATGTCTCCAACGCAACGCCCCGCTCCAACCATTCCGCCTTGGATGAACACATCCTCGCATCCACCTTCGTAGCGACCCGTCCGCAGTCCCAAACCGGGACGCACCGGCTGGACCCGAGGCGCGGAGTCGAAGTGCTCCAGGAGGGTTTGAAATGCCGCATTCTGCTGCGCGATCGTCGCCTCCACGCTTGGCGGAGCCGCCAAGGAGGAAATGGTTTGCGCGTTCACCGGCTTGCGGGGATGACCGTCGATCCCCAGCTTCAACAGGGCGTCCACCGAGGCGCCACCGGCTGTCAATGCCGACGCGAGTGCCGTCATCGCATCGCCTGGCGTTGAGGGCCTCCACAGCTCGGGGTTTGCCGCTGCAGCCGGGCCGGGACCCGACCAAGTGCCGTATGACCACCCGCGGAAAGAGCGCGCGAGGAAGTGCGCGTGGGGCGACTCCAGTTCGAGCGGCAGAGGCTGGTCGTGGGTATTCTCGGGCGCGAGCACCGTGTACTCCACGCGCGTCGGGCCCCCGCTGCCCTGCTCCAGCTGGATTCTGAGATCGCGATTGATAGCCTTGAGATAGACCTGGGTCTCAATCCACTGAAGCTGTTGGGCAGGGTCTCCCCAAGCCAGCAGGCGCTCCGCGGTGGCAACCGGGTCCCACCCTGGCGGAACATGGGCCATCAGCGCGCGACGCGGGGGCTCGATAGAGACCCACACCTGGTCCCCGAGCGCACCCTCGAAGTCCACATACTGGTCGACGGGCGCGAATGGGAACGGGAACGGCCATTCGGACTCCTCCACCTGCGGGCAATCTGGCCACAGGTTGTCGCAACCGCGGGGGATGGGCACGCCCGGCGGCGGGCACACTTCGCAGTGGTTGTCGAGGCCGCACTGGTCCCATCCGGGAGGCACGCACTTGAGCCAGCCGGCCTCACCCATCAACTCCAAAGGTGCCGCGACTGCACACTCGGGCCGGATGCACCGCAGGTTCTCCACACACCGGGCAAGGCTGAAACATTGGCCATCACCCGGGAGGCACGCGGGGTTCTCTCCCTCCTCGCCAGCGCACGCTGGAGGGGGAGGCCACAGATCTTTCTTGCAGGCTTCGGGATTGTCCGGGATGTCGGCGGGCCAGATGCAGTCGCCAGGTCCCGCGCAATCCGCGCAGGGATCGTGTCGCGTGAAGCAGACGCTTGCGACTGGCGGCTCGTCCGGACACGGAACCCACGGATGGTCCGGCCGAGGGCCAAAGGGGTCGATACAGCTCCGAGGGTGGCACTCCAGTTTCGTCGGGTCGGCCGGCTCGTTACAGGCCTTGTGATCGAACTGTGGACACAACGCGGGTGGCCGCATCTGCTCCAGCGCAACACGCTTCACCAAGCCGCCCCGGCTTTGGATGAGCAGATGCGCTGCCTGCTCCCGCTCCTCCGGTGTCGCGTCGTGGGACACCAGCCAGGTCGCCGGCACCCCCAACGCGGTGACATGGATCCGACTGGACGCCCCGCCCAAAGACACCGGAACAGCGAATCTCCCGTTCTGCGGCGCCCAGCGATTCCACTCCACTGCTACCGGCACGGAGTAGACCTTCCTTCCCGCGGCGCTGAGGGGTGGTGCCCGCGTCGTGGGAGGCTCATTGGGAGCGGTGAGGCCGTGGGTCAGGTCTTCGCCAAGATAGGCAAGGTTAGGGCCAGACACGCTCACGTGCGCAGGGTCGTACGGGGAGGAACCGTTCACGACGAGGATCACCTGGTCGCTGGCCCGAACCTCGCCCTCCCAGTCGAAGCTCCAGATCTGGCCGGGGCCCATGGGCTCGCACCCGTCGAGCTGATCGGTGAAGTTCCCCGTGGCGTCCTTGCACGCACGTCGCAGCGTCACCTTGTCGCAACGTGTCAAGATCTCCGCGAACAGTTCGCGGCTCGCGGATGCGAACTCTTCGGGCGTCGCCGGGAGCGTGAACTTCTCGGGAGGAGGGAATGCGCTCCCATCGTTGTTCCAGGGGAACTGGGTAGGCTGTTCCCAATCCGGCACGGTGGCTGCGGCGCAAGACAGCTTCACGAGTCGGACATCCAACTCCGCCGAGAGCTCCGGCCACGTCGCCACGGTACCGCTGACCGCCGCCCGTCCGCTCAGCGGCAGGATAAGTGGCGTGGCACCACCCGACGCGCGGAAGTCCTGGTCCACGTCAAAGACACCATCCGTCGGGGCCAGGGGTCCAAGCGTCTCGACCTGTTCAGCGCCAACATACTGAATCCGAAGATCCAAGCTCACCAGGTCATTCTGCGTGGAGGAGAAACCGTCGCCACAGCCGCGACCAGGCCTGATCCGCGCGATCACCTCCGCCCCCCGCGCCACCTCGGGCCTCGCCGACCAGTGCTGCGGAAACATGTCCAGCGCCAACGGCGGGGAGACTACCGGCGCCGCGGGCGGGTTCGCGAACAGCGCCTCGATGTCCGTGGCAAACGACGAAGGAAGGTTCTCAATCGACGCAAGGGACGACAGTGTCTCGGGAAGGGGGATGGGTTGTTGGGGATCCGGCGTCGGCGGACGCACCGGCCCCGTGAGGATCACCACCTCGAGTTGCGGCTTCTCGTCATCCGGCACCGATGGGTCGCATGCCGTGAACGTGAACGCGTCGACGTCGATCTGAACGGTGCCATCCTGCGGCGCCACCCAGCGGTATGTGGGATTCCGCGTCTGAACTGCGTCCATCAGGCCTTTCACGTTTCTTGGCAGCTCCAAGCGCGGGATGTCCGTCGACACATCACTGGGGACCGTGGCGCTTCGTGAGCACGTGCCGGTGCTGAAGGGGATGTTCTCCGGCTCGAACCGGATGATCTCCTCCGGCGTAACTGGCGAAGGCAACACACGCCGCTGAAGGTGGGTCACCGGGCCGTGCACGAAATCGAGGAGGCCATCCCCATCGACGTCGATGGGGAAAGCCACGGATGCCGAGAGCGTGGCACTCCCCCCGCCGCGGACGCTGGCCGTGGCGGCCGAACCAGGCAGGCCCACGGTGGTGACATCCGAGAGGGAAAAGGATTGGCTAACGTCGATGCCCAAGGGCAAGGGCACGTTCACCACGCGCATCAGCGTTGGGTCGTTGGGGGGCGCGACCGGCGTGAACGCGGGGCGCCCGTCACCGTCGGGGCGGCCAGTGTTGTACGCAATCAGGGTCATGCCACTGAACCATGTGTCCGGCGAGGTCTTGACCACGTGATCGGGAAGGCCGTCACCGTTGATGTCGGTGAACATGCTCAGCGTTGCACCGGCTCCAGTGTGAGCATTCGAATTCACCACGTTGCCAGCTCCGGCCAGATACACGCCGCCACCGAGGATCTCCGTGAACCCCGCGTTGACGCCCCCAGAAAGTGGCATCGTGTCGAAGTCGGGCAGGCGCCAAAGCTCTGCACCCTCCTCCTCCGTCTCAGCCGGACCAAGGCGACGCTCAAAGGGCGTGTAACCAAACCGCGTCGTGTGGACCAACCCGGCGGCTTCGGCATCCGCGGTGCACCCGACGTCGGGACAGGACCGGATCGCGGTCAGCAGCGTGCGATACCCGTTGGCCTCCCGCGGCGGATCGTACTCGAAGCCATATTCGCGAACTGGTTCCTGGCCACACTCCGGGACGAGACAGCGCACCTTGACGGCGCTGAGCCTCCGGTCCTCCACAACCTTGAAGCCGAGCCGCCCACTGACGTCAACATCCGCCACTCCCTGCCCGTCACGTCGCTGGTACTCCAGGTCCACGGAGTACACCGGTGCGACGCCGACTGCGCGCGTGTACTGAATTGAGCGCAAACGCCGGGAGACGTAATACGCGGTGCCCTGTGGCGGACACGACTCGCCCACGCAGCATGGGACGTGGGTACCATCGTACGAATCCCAGGCATTCGCTTCCTCGACGGAGTACGAGTAGTCCGTGACGTTGCCGTGGGTGTCCGCGACCTCCTCCAACAGCCACTTGCCGATGTTCCGACCGTCTGCCGGACAGGCCACGCCCTCCGCTGGCCAGGTGATGCGTCCGTCTGGAAAGGAGACGCCGCCGTCGGCGTTGATGACCGCGCCGCCACTGCCATTGGGATCATTCGCGCGTGCAGGGTCGAGCACGCGGCTGTCCAGCCGGCTTCCGTAGGTGAAGCGGGTACCGTCCTTGTGGGTCACTTCCCAGTAGTAACTGGTGTGATCCGCACCGCACCGCACAATGAGCGCGAAGGGCCCCTCCTTGCGCAGCCGGAACACCTGGCTGGTTGCCGCTCCTCCCTTCGAGCACATCTTCACCGAAGTCAGGAAGGCGGGCTCAGCAACCGGAACCAGCGCCTGCCCGCTCCACAGGTAGCGCTCGCCGACGACGTTCGTGTCAAGGTCGAGCGGTTCTGTTTCATATCGCGGCGAGCCAAAGCGGGTATCAATCTCAATGGACGACAGCGTCAGACTCCACCCTTCGCCCGCGATGCCATGCTTGGCCTCGCTGCTGTACGTCAATCCCAGCGTAGGCTGGTAGTTCCCGCGGCCAGCCGGAAGGACGAAGGGGTAGTCCACAACGGCGGTGCCGTCCGAACGGGCCCGGGGCGGCGCCACCAGCGTCATCCCGGCCAGCGGGTCGGCTGTCGCGGCGCCCGAAATCGCGTTGGAGTTGAATGACTGCGGAGAAGGGCCTTCCGGCTTCACGATCACCGCGTTGATCATGTCCGTGAAGTGATCAGTCAGCGACACGACCAAGTACTCATTCGGATCCACCATCACCCGCTCCAGCGGGAGGTACTCCGCGCCCTGCTCGTCGTAGTAGTAGGTCCGCACATCGGACGGGCCCATGCCGCGGGGGATGAGCGTGGGGTCGTAGGGAATGCTGATGGTGATGGGGGTTTCGAATCGCGCGCCGTGGGGAAGGAACTGGTAACCCCCGCCACGTGGCGCGGTGACGTTGATCATGCCGGGGTTGAGCCGCGCCAACCCCACGCTCGACGGACGTCGAACCTTGAGCTCCTGATCCGTGCGGACCGCGTTGCCGGGCGCCGTCAGCTTGACGCGCTCGCCCAGTTTGATCTCCCCGCCGTGCTCGCGAGTGATCGTCCCGGTGGCCTCGTCTCCTTCCAGGCCGAACAGCGCACGTTCGATTTCGGGGTCGAGACCGGAGGTGCTTCGGCCATTCCGTCCACCACGATCCTCGACATAGTCGGTCCGCAGGTGGACTCGGCGGGTGAGCGGCGCTCCATCCGCCACATAGGCCGTCACATCAACCCACCAAGGCCCGGTACCTTCCGATTGACGGGACACCACCAGGGCAAACACACCGTTCTGCGTAACTTGCTCGTAGGAGGAGCCGATGTGCTCGCCACTGACGCTGACGATGGTCGGCTCACTCCCGGATGGCAGTCCTTCAACAAACCCGCTGAGCGGAGCCTGGCCTGCGAAGTGCCTTCCTTGGCGGGGATGGTCGAGGATCAAGGGGGAGTGGGGGTCGAGAGGCCGCTGCCCAGAACAAAGACGTCGGAAACGCGCCCACCCTGCGCGCCAAAGTCCAGCTGCACCGTACGCTGCGCGATGTGCGGACTGAGAATCAGCGCATCACCGCCCGCCAGCGGCAACCGGTGCACCACCGCGGCCTTGACGCCATCCAGCGACAACCGGATCCGCTCCACGTCCAGGACACCATCATGGCGAACGAGCACACCGTCGAGGCTCGTCGGCCTGGTCAGCAGATAGGTGAGTACCGAGCCACCTCCGTCGAGCGCCTGCCCGGTCATTTCGTCCCCATCGCCGAGCGGGTCGCCCGCAGAGTCCTCGCCAGGCTCCGCGACCGGCGAGCGCTCGCCCTCCAGCACGATCCGCGCCGACTGGATCCGCACGCGGTACGTCCCCACCGGCGGTCCGCACAGCTCCAGAGCGTTGGCCCCGGCCACGAGCAGCTCCGGGGGAATGCGCTCGGAATAGGGCAACGTGTCGCTCGTGGCAGGCAGAACCAGGCCTCCCGCTCGACCGAGCCCGTTGATGGACCGAACCAGCGAGAACGGACCCGCAAGGCCGCGCGCTTCGTAGGTCAGGACGACGCGCTGAAGTGAGCGCGGATTCACCGGCACCGTGAAGTTGAGTGTTGCGCAAGTGGCGGGGGCGTCGTCCTGGTCACCGCTTCCCCCGGGTACCAGCTCGGCATGGTCGGGGTCGGCGCGGACCACCAGAGCGGTGGGGTCGCCTTCTTGAATCGCGCCGGGCAACCGCTCCTGGTTGATCCAAGTCACCGGCGTTCCAACGACGAAGACATCCACCTCGGTAACCGTCGCGCCCGCGCTTCCGGGGTCCAACTCCAGCCGCAAGCTCGCGGTCCGGTTCTCTCGCTCCACCAGTCCTACCCGCGACCACGCTCCCTCCCCCAGCGGCGCGGGCTCCAGCTCCTCGACAACGCCTCCCTGACTGTCTTGCAACACCACCCGAGCGACCGCGTTTCCGGTGGCGTGGACTTTCACCACCCGCACGTCGCGGGAATGGGGCAACTCGATGTTGAGGACGGCTCCCTGGCTGATGGTTGCGCCGGTCCTGGTGTCACGGTCGTTGAGCTCATTCGCGGGCGTACCGTCCGTCCAGGTTACGGAGGCGAGCAGCGCGCGCGCGAGGCCGGCGGGCGGTTGCGCCGACTTGGAACCGGAAGGGGCACTGGAGCATGCATGAAGGCAAGCGGAGGTGATGACCACCGAGCAAACGCTGACCCGCCATGGGATGCGCATCAGACCCCTCCACAGGACGCTTGCACCAGCGCAAAACGGACGCCGCGCCAAGCGCGCTCCGTGAACGAATTGTTGCGGGGCGTTAGACTACGCCCTCTGCTTACGTCTAAGTCAAGGGTAAAGCATCTTCGGCGCCGACCTCGCGCGGAGTCGCGGTGGGATACCGCACCGCAGCATTCGGACTTCGCCTTCGCTGATCGCGCGAACCCGGGTGAAAGCCGCCGAAATCAACCCGCGTGCGCCATGTCCCATCCTATCCCACCCAGCACGTGGATGCCTCGGATTCCAGGCGAGAGGCGGCGTGCTCGTTCAACCCAACTCTACTCGCCGGGGCCCTGCAAGGCCGGTGTGCGCTTGACCTGTGGGGGGCACCAGTAGGAGACGGGGTTGCCGGCCGCGGTGCAGCAGCCCGCTGTGCGCCAGCGAAACGGACCGGCAAAGGTGCTCTCCCGATGGCCGTCCTGATCTGCATCCCGTCCCGACTGGGATCCACGCGCCTGCCCCGCAAGCCGCTGCTCCCCATTGCCGGCAAGCCGCTGGTGGCCCACGTGGCGGAGCGCGCGCGGGAGTGTCAACGTGCGGCGCGCATTGTGGTGGCCACCGACAGCACCGAGATTGCCGAGGCGGCGCGCGGGTGCGGCGTGGAGGTGGCCATGACCGACAGCGCGCTCCCCAGCGGCACCGACCGCGTGGCCGCGGTGGCTCGTGACGACGGGGCCCTCAAGGATGACGACGTGGTGGTGAACTTCCAGGGCGACCAGCCGCTGTTGCCGGGCGCCGCACTGGAGGGTCTCATTGACGTGTTCACCGACGGGCGCGTGGAGATGGCCACGCTGGTGAGCCCGCTCCCCGTCGACGATCTCCACGTGCCGCACACCGTGAAGGTGGTGGCCGACCGCGACCGCAACGCGTTGTACTTCTCCCGCGCGGCCATCCCGTTCGTGCGCGACGCGGACGCGGCGGACCAGGCGGAGTTCGCCAGCCACATCGGCGTGTACGCGTACCGTCGGAGGACGCTGCTCACGCTGGCCGCCACCCCGCCGTGTCCGCTGGAGAAGGCGGAGATGCTGGAGCAGCTGCGCGCTTTGTGGCTGGGCATCCGCATCCGCTGCGTGCCGCTCACCACGCCGGCGCCCTTCGAGATCAACACGCCCGAGGACCACGCCCGCGCTGAAGCCTTGTTCGCGCGTGCGGGTGGAAGCGGAGCGAAGGCCTATGCGCTGCTCACCGCGGAGGGGCAGGAGCGGCCCACCCGTCGGTTCTGGGGCGGATGACGGCTTGCGCCCACGTCGGTGGGGCGAGGTAATGCAGGCTGTCCCCGAGGCGGGGAAGTGGAGGCAACCCTGAGCCAGGCCACAGCCGTCAAGAAGGTCCCCAGCATCCCGCCACGACGGGCGCCGCCCCCGCCGCCGGAGCCGCCCCGCAACCCGCTGCTGCGCTTCCTGCTCGCGGAGACGGGCGCGCACCACCCGCACCAGACCCACTCGTGGACGCGCGTCCTGTGGCTCACCGGCGTCGACTACTTCTCGACGCTGGGATACCAGCCCGGCATTGCGTTCCTGGCCTGCGGCGCGCTGTCTCCGCTGGCCACCACGTTGCTGGTGCTGGTGACCTTGCTGGGCGCGCTGCCCACGTATCGGCAGGTGGCGGCCCGCTCGTCGTCGGGACAGGGCTCCATTGCCATGCTGGAGCACCTGCTTCCCGGGTGGTGGGGCAAGCTGCTGGTGCTGGCGCTGCTGGGATTCGCGGCCACGGACTTTGTCATCACCATGACGCTCTCCGCCGCCGACGCCGCCGCGCACGCCGCCGAGAACCCGCTGCTGCACGGCCTGCTGGGCGAGCACCGCATGGGCATCACGCTGACCCTGCTGGGTCTGCTGGGCGTGGTGTTCCTGATGGGCTTCACCGAGGCCATCGGGATGGCCATGGCGGTGGGCGCGCCCTACATCGCGCTCAACGTGGTGGTGATCCTGCGCGCGCTCTACGAGGTCAGCACGCACCCCAATGCGCTGCAGGCGTGGCTCAACACCGACACGCTGCGCATGGACACCACGGCACTGGTGCTGGCCTCCGCGCTGGCGTTCCCCAAGCTGGCGCTGGGCATGTCCGGGTTCGAGACCGGTGTCTCCGTCATGCCGCTCATCCAGGGGCAGAAGGAGGAGCGCATTGCGTCCACGCGCAAGCTGCTCAGCACCGCGGCGTTCATGATGAGCGCGCTGCTCATTTCCTCGTCGCTGGTGACCACGGTGCTGATTCCCGCGGCGCAGTTCGAGAAGGGCGGGAGCGCCAATGGTCGCGCGTTGGCGTACCTGGCGCATGAGCTGCTCGGTCACGCCTTCGGCACCCTCTACGACTTCGTCACCATTGCCATCCTGTGGTTCGCCGGCGCGTCCGCCATGGCGGGCCTGCTCAACATCATCCCGCGCTACCTGCCCCGCTACGGCATGGCGCCGCGCTGGGTGCTGCTCACCCGTCCCCTCATCCTGGTGCTGGTGGGCATTGCGTTCCTGGTCACCTGGGTCTTCAACGCCGACGTGGACGCGCAGGGCGGCGCCTATGCCACCGGCGTGCTGGTGCTGATGCTCTCCGCGGCATTGGCGGTGGCGCTGGCGCTCGGCCGCGACGCGCGGGAGGCGGCGGACGGATTCCGCTTGCGCCTGAAGAGCCTGTACTTCTGGGCCGTCACCGGCGTGTTCGCCTTCACGCTGGTGGACAACGTGGTGGAGCGCCCCGACGGTGTCATCATCAGCGCGTGCTTCATCTTCGCGGTGTTGACCCTCAGCGGTCTGTCACGCTGGTGGCGCGCCACCGAGCTGCGCGTGGAGGAGCTCCTCTTTGCAGACGAGGAGAGCGAGCGGCTCTGGTCCCGGCTGAACAACAAGCAGGTGCACCTGGTCCCCATTGAGCACCAGGAGCGCGCGGGCCGGCGCAGCAAGCTCAAGGAGATCCAGCAGCACTACCGCATTGAGGGGCCGGTGGCGTTCCTGCACGTCACCTTGGGCGACGACCGCAGCGAGTTCACCGCGCCGTGCCGCGTGAGGGTCCAGCAGCTCAATGACGAGAGCTATCTCATCGAGGTGGCCGGCGCCGTGGCCATTGCCAACACCATTGCCTACGTCAGCGAGCAGCTGGACCCCAAGAGCCTGTTCCTGGGCCTCACCGGGCAGAACCCCATGAGCCAGGCCTTCAAGTACCTGCTCTGGGGCGAGGGCGAGACGGGCGTGCTCGTGTACGAGATCCTGGTGCAGTACTGGGCGTCCACGCCGGAGGAGGACGTGCGCCCGGTGATCTTCCTCATGAGCGCTTAGCCCCACATAGCGCAAGCGGCGCCTCAGGCTTTCGCCCGGGACGCCGCTCTGGGCTCTGTTACCTCGCACCAGAGAGGAAAGAGCCCACCGATGAATTAGCGTTCTGCGTCGCGGATGCAAGCGGTCCCAGCACCGGGGCTGCATCCATGGCCGCCCAGGCTCGCCGAAGAGCTCGAGCATGGTGATGCGGTGACCCAAGGCCGCGCCCAGGTTCGGCTGGGTTGTCCAGACAGCCGCTGAGGCGCGGGGCGGGATGAAGGACGCGGGAGGCTAAGCACGCTAACTCAAAGCGAGGTGCTCTCATGCTCGCCGTGCGAAGCCTCACGGTTGTCGTGGCGTTGTTGCTGGACTTCCCCGTCGTGGCGCAACCGGTGGCCCAGGATGGCACCCGTGAGCTGCACGCGTACTCCGACGAGCCCACCGTGCCCCGTGCCCGCGACCTCGACGGAGAGGTGGAGGCGGACGGGCTGGGCGCGCTCATGGCCCTGGGCTCCTGCGCGGGCATGACGCTGGTGTTCGGAGCGCTGGACGTGCTGCACCTGGGACTCACCACCGGCGCGTTTGCCGCGCTGCTCGGCGTGGCCGGAGCAACGGGCGCCGCGAGCGTGCTGAGCGAGAGCATCACCGTGGTGCTGGGTGCGCTGGGCGCGGGCGGCGTGGCCCTGGGTGCCCTCTACGCCGCATCTCCCGCCATCCTGCTCTTCCACGGCGTGATGCAGGTGCTGGTGTCCCTGGTGGGCACGCTGCTCAGCTTCAACGTGGTGGCGCTGGCGGAACGGCGATTGCCCACGCGACGCCTGGTAACCCACGGCGTCACGCCAACTCTCGGCGCGCTGTTCGTGACGGTGGTTTCACAAGCGGTGGTGGGCGGAGTGGCGCTCCTGCTCACCGGCGCCGCGTTCTTCGCGCGGGCCATGAACTTCCGCGTGGTGCCGGGCGGCGGCGTCGAGGCCAATGCCACCTTCTGGAACGTCACGGCGTACAGCGCGCTGCTCTCGCTGGTGTTCGTCCCGGCCGTGGCCACGTTGCTGGGAATGGCGTTGCTGGCGGCGGGACAGGCCTTGAGCGCCATCCTGCTGGGCTCCGCCTTGGCGAGCGCGCAACCCGCGACCGCACACACGCACCACGTGAAGGTGGCGCCACCGCGCCCGGAGGCTGCGCCCGTCGCGGAGATTGTGCGCACGGACAGCGACGCAGACGGACGGGAGGACCATGTCGACGCGTGCCCGCGCCTCCCCGAGGACGTGGATGGATTCCAGGATGTCGACGGGTGCCCGGACCCCGACAACGACGGGGACGGTGTCATGGATTCCCGGGACGCGTGTCCCACGCAAGTGGGCTCCGCGCTGCAGGACGGCTGCCCGGTGAAGGACATGGACGCCGACGGAAAACCCGACCTCACCGACCCGTGCCCCGTCGACCCCGAGGACCATGACGGCGTGCAGGACGAGGACGGTTGCCCGGAACGCTGACGGGAGCGTGACGCCATCCCGGGATCACCCCGTGTGGCAGTACCTACATGTCCGCGTTATCAGTCCCGTGCACGCGCCGGGTGTCGACGTCGCGTTGCAGGTGAAGCCAGCTGACAACCGGTTCGGACGGAGGCCCTGCTGCCCGGGACGCTGGTCGGGACTCAGGGGTGCCCCGGCTCCGCGGAGCGGCGCGATGAGGATCCTGGGTATCAAGACCCTGTCCGGTCCCAATGTGTTCCACCACAAACCGGTGCTGGTCATGCGCCTGGACCTGGAGGACCTGGCGGAGACGCGCTCCTGCGACCCGCCCGGCTTCACGGACCGCCTGCTGACCGCGCTGCCCGGGCTGCACGACCATCACTGCGCCGCGGGCGCGCCCGGTGGCCTCGTCAAACGACTCCAGGGTGGGACGTATTTCGGTCACGTGGTGGAGCACGTGGCGCTGGAGCTGAGCATCGCGGTGGGCATTGGCGTCAACCACGGGAAGACCATCCGGGGTGAGCGCGAGGGCGTCTACCAGGTCGTGGTGCGTTACCTGTGCGAGCCGGGAATGAAGTTCCTGCTGCACACCGCGGTGGAGCTGGTGCAGGCGCTGCTGCGCAATGAGCCCTATCCGCTCGACGAGCGCGTGGCGCAGGCGCGTCGCATCGTCGAGGAAGCGGCGCTGGGTCCCAGCACGCGCGCCATTGTGGAGGCCGCCATCCGACGGGGAATTCCCTGGCGCAGGATCCACGGGAGCATCATCCAGCTGGGTCATGGCCGGAACATCCGTCGCATCGAGGCGGCGGTGGGTCACGCCACCAGCGCCATTGGCGTCGACATTGCCGCGGACAAGGACCTCACCAAGGAGGTGCTCAAGCGCGCGTACATCCCGGTGCCCCGCGGCACCATCGTGCACACGCGGGAGGAGGCCATTGAGGCGCTGACCGACCTGGGCCCGCCGGTGGTGGTGAAACCGCTCGACGGTCACCAGGGCCAGGGCGTCACGCTGAGCATCACCACGCCGGAGGAGGCCGGCGACGCGTTCGTGCGGGCGCGGGAGTTCGGGCGGCTGGTTCTCGTCGAGGAATTGTTCCACGGGCGCGACTACCGCGTGCTGGTGGTGGGCGGTCGCGTGGTGGCGGCCAGCGAACGGGTGCCCGCGCGCGTCACCGGCGACGGAGAGCACACCGTGGAGGAGCTGGTGGACCTTGCCAACCAGGATCCTCGTCGGGGAGATGGCCATGAGCGTCCGCTCACGCGCTTGCGCCTGGACGAGCACGCGTTGCGCTGCCTGGCGCGCCAGGGCCTCTCCGCCCTGGGCATTCCGCCCGCGGGCAGGGTGGTGTTCCTGCGTGACACCGCCAACCTCTCCACCGGCGGCACCGCGCGCGACGTCACCGACGAGATCCATCCCACCATTGCCCGGATGTGTGAGCGCGCGGCCCGCGTGGTGGGCCTGGACATCTGCGGCATTGACCTGGTGCTCCCCGCCATCCACGAGCCGCTCGCGGGACGGCGCGGTGGTGTCATCGAGGTGAATGCGGGGCCGGGGCTGCGCATGCACCAGTTTCCCTCGGAGGGGCGCGCGCGCGACGTGGGCGACGCCGTGGTGAAGCTCCTGTACCCCGAGGAGAACAACGGTCGCGTTCCCCTCATCTCCATCACGGGCACCAATGGCAAGACCACCGTGACGCGCATGGTGAGCCACATCATCGGGCGCACCGGGGTCACCGTGGGTTGCACCACCACCGACGGGACCTACGTGGGCCAGGAGCAGATCTCCGTGGGGGACAACACCGGTCCGCGCTCCGCGCAGAGCGTGCTGGGTGACCCCGCGGTCGACGTGGCGGTGCTGGAAACCGCGCGCGGCGGAATCGTACGCGGGGGGCTGGGCTACGACTGGTCCGACATTTCCGTCGTCACCAACATCCAGCGCGACCACCTGGGCCAGGACGGCATTGAGAGCCTGGAGGATCTCATCCACGTGAAGGCGCTGGTGGCGGAGCGCGTGCGCCATGGTGGGACCTTGGTGCTGAACGCGGACGACGAGCACGCGTTGGGCCTGGCCGACGCGCCGCGCGTGCGCTCGCCCCGTCGGAACGTGGTGTTCTTCTCCTTGCACGCGGACAGTCCCGTGGTGCGCGCGCACTGCGCGGCCAACGGCACCGCGTACTTCCCGCACGACGGATGGATCATCGAACAGCGCGGCCACCACCGTGAGCCCGTGGCGCGCATCCACGACATCCCCGTGGTCATGCGTGGCCTCGCGGAGTTCCAGCTGGCCAACGCGCTGGCCGCCGCCGCCGCGTGCCGCGCCTACGGCCTGGGCGCCGACGACATCTCCGACGGACTGAGGACCTTCACCGCGCTGGAGCACAACCCCGGACGCGTGAACATCTTCCAGGTGGGCCGCGGCTACGTGGTGCTGGACTACGGGCACAACCCGGAAGCGTTCCGCGCCATCTGCCGCATGGCCGCGCGCATGGAAGGCAGAAGGGTCACCGCCATCCTGGGCGTGCCGGGAGACCGCATGGACGCGCTCATCGAGGAAGCGGCACGCGTGGCGGCGCGCGGGTTCTCCCGAATCATCGTGCGCGAGGACGCGGACCGACGAGGAAGACAGCCCGGCGAGATCCCCTTGATGCTGCGCAACGCCATCCAGCAGGAGCTGCCCCACCGCGAGTGCCGCATCATCCCCGACGAGGTGGACGCGCTCACCACCGCGTTGCATGAGCTGCAGGAAGGCGAGCTGGTGGTGGTCTTCCATGAGAACCGCGACCGGCTGCTGGAAGCGCTGGACGCGTGGGATGCGCAACCGGTGTCGTCGCTGCCGTGGCTGGCCACGTCGCAGGCGGGACGGGACCTGACGTTGTGACGCCATGATCGTGGTCATCCACGGCGGGGAGGTGTTTGCGCCGGAGCCGCGCGGTCCGCAGGCCGTGGTGATGGTGGGACACCGCGTGACGTACGTGGGCGCGGTGAAGCCCGCGACCATCAAGGTGCCGGGGGTCACCGTCGACGTCGTGGACGCGCGCGGCTGCGTGGTGGTGCCCGGGCTCATCGATCCCCACGAGCACCTGATTGGCGGCAGCGGTGAGCGCGGGTTCGCCTCGCAGACGCCGGAGATAGCGCTGCGCGAGCTGGTGCGCGGCGGAATCACCACCGTGGTGGGCTGCCTGGGTGTGGACACCACGACGAGAACGCTGCCCGCGCTGCTGGCCAAGACCAAGGGACTGCGAAAAGAGGGCCTGAGCGCGTTCATGTACACCGGCGGCTACAACGTCCCGCCCACCACGCTCACCGGCAGCATCCGCTCCGACATCATGTACCTGGACCCGGTGCTCGGCGCGGGTGAGGTGGCCATCTCCGACGTGCGCGGCACCGAGCCCACCGTGCGCGAGCTGGCCCGGCTGGCCCACGACGCGTACGTGGGTGGTCTGCTGAGCGGGAAATGCGGCGTCACGCACCTGCACGTCGGTGACAAGGCCACGCGCCTGGCCCCGGTGCGCGAGCTGCTCGACGAGCACGAGGTGCCCCCGGAATGGCTCTATCCCACGCACGTGGAGCGACACCGTGCCTTGATGCTGGAGGCGGTGGAGCTCAGCGCGCGCGGCGTGACCATGGACATTGACGTCGTGGAGGAGGACCTCCCGGTGTGGCTGCGCCTGATGGATGACTGGAACGCGGACTGGTCGCGCTTCACCATCTCTTCCGACGCGGGCATCAAGGCACCCGCCACGCTGCATGCCCAGCTCGTGGCGAGTGTGCGGCAGGGGTTCGCGTTGGAGCGCGTCCTTCCCTTGTGCACCAGCAACACCGCGCGCGTGCTGAAACTCTCCCACAAGGGAAGATTGGCCCCCGGGGTCGACGCCGACGTGTTGGTCCTGGAACGCGACTCACTCGCCGTGCGTCACGTCTTCTCGCGCGGCCGCTGCCTGATGCGCGATGGCGCACTGCGGGTGCAGGAGGCCTATCTCCCCGCCAGCAACCGGGTCCTGGACCAGCGCGGCGGCAAATCCTGAGGGCAGGTGGGAGATCCGCCGACCACGCAACCATGGGTATTCGCTGGTGTTTTTTCGGGCCGCCCCACGCGGTCGGAAAAAATCGGTTGAAAATGCAATAAGTCGGATTTATTCTTCCGGCCATGTCTGGAGCCCGCTCACGGCGCACCGTCACTTCCCGCAGGCGCAACGCGCCGCCGCGCGAGAGCACCCGGCTGCGCGCGGTGGGCGCCAGTGGCGCGCGCAAGGCCGACCGCGTGGCGGATGACCTTTTGGTGCGCATCGTCTCCGGTGAAATTGCGGTGGGCGCGGTGCTGCCGACGGAGGACGAGCTCGCGGAGCGGTACGGGGTGAATCGCAGCGTGGTGCGGGAGGCGGTGAAGCTGCTGGAGGTGCACGGGCTGGTGCGCCCGGTGCGTCGACGGGGAACGCTGGTGCTGGACCCCATGGCGTCCATCAGTCCGCGCGTGTTGCGCGCCATGCTGACGCCGGCGCCGGGACGGGTGGACCGCGGCGTGCTCAATTCGCTCTTGGAGATTCGCGCCGTGCTCGACGTGGAGATGTCCACGCTGGCCGCCGCGCGCCGCACCGACGCCCACCTGGAGGCCATGGAGCTCGCCCTGACGCACATGCGTGATGCGCTGGGCAACCAGGCCGCGTTCTCCGCCGCCATGGGCGAGCTCACCCGCGCCGTCGCGCGCGCCACGGGCAACGTGCTCTTCGAGATGCTGGCCACCTGGCACCAGTCGGTGACGGTGGACCTGGAAGGCATCTTCAGCACCACGCGCCCCGCCACCGAGCCGCAGGTGCAGGCGGTGACGCTGCTGGTGCAGCTCATCCGCGAGAAGGACGTCGACAGCGTCCGTCAGCTCGTGACCGGTTTCCACCAGTGGGCCACGCCGCGCCTCCTCGCCAGCGCCGCGCTCGCCAACGGTGATCCCATCGACACCATCATGGAGAAGCCTGCATGACCACCTTGTCCGCTGCTGTTGCCTCTTCTTCCCCCGTCGTCACCCCCGAGCCCGCCAGCGCGCGCCACATGCTGGGCCCCGCCTGGCACCGTCGTGTGCACGGCGTGGATGTGCTCAAGCTCAAGGGGTCCTTCCGCGAGATGGGCCACCAGCACGGCACGTTGCTGCGCGACCGCGTGGCCACCGGGCCCATCCCCTACTACCAGGACTTCGCGCACCGGCTCATGGGGCGCTCGCTGGGACGGCTCACTCCCGTCGTCATGACCGGCATCCAGCAGCTCATTGGTCGACGCGTGGCCAAGGCGCTGCCGCCGTACGCGGTGGAGACCATTGAAGGGCTGGCCGCGGGCGCGGGACTGCCGCTGCAGGACTTCGTCGACGGGTGCACCATGCCGGACTCACTCATCTGGCTGGCGGCGCGGCTGATGCAGATCAAGATGCGTGGGCCCGCGGTGCGTCACCGTCTTGCGTTGGGCCTCGGTTGCACCAGCGCCATTGCGTGGGGCGAGGCCACCGTCGACGGGAAGCTCTATCACGCGCGCAACTTCGACTACTACGGCGTGGGAAATTGGCCTTCCCATACCGCGGTGATCTTCCACGAGCCGAACGACGGACAGCGTTACGTCTCCGTGGCCGCGGCGGGTGTCGGCCTGGGCGGCGTCACCGCCATGAATGAGTCGGGGCTGTCGCTCACCGTGCACCAGCACATGTTCACCGACGCCACGCGCCTGGGTGGCACCCCCATTGGCGTGGTGGGTGACGTGGTGATGCGTCACGCGCGCAACCTCGACGACGCCCAGCGCATCCTCTCCGCGCACCGTCACATCGGCTGCTGGACGTACCTCGTCACCGACGCACACCGGAAGGAGGTGCTGTGCTGGGAGGAGAACCCGGACCGCCAGGCGCCGCGGCGGATTGGCGCGGGCGAGAACACGTTCGGCTACGCGAACATCTACCTGGACGAGGAGCTGGGCAGCACCGAGCAGAACCTCTACGGCTCCTACTGGCGTCACAACCAGGGTCGCCACCAGCGCACCAACCAGCTCCTCGCCGAGAAGCGCGGCAACCTCGACGTGGAAGGCCTGGCCGGCATCCTGGCCGACCGTGGGCATGCGCGGTGTCGCGTGGCGGATTCCATTGGCATGGTGATGACCGTGGGATCGGTGGTGTTCCGTCCCGAGGACGGCGTGGTCTGGGTGGGCGCGGGCGAGGCACCGACCAGCCGCGGCACCTTCGTCCCGTTTAGCCTGCGCAACGAGGACCACGATCCCACCGAGCGAACCTTCGTGGTCGACGACGGGGAGACCGAGGCGCAGCGCGCGGCGTTCGATGCGTTCCGCCAGGCGTACATCGCGTACATCGACGAGAACGACACGCCCGCGGCGCGCGCCCACGTCGAGCGGGCCGCGGCGCTGTGTCCGGATCAACCCGTCTATCACACGCTCTCCGGCCTCTTTGCACTGAGCCTGCGGGATGCCAACTCCGCGGAGCGGGCGTTCACCACCGCGCTCTCCCTGGGGCACCCGCACGAGGAGCGCGTGGCCTCGTTCCACCTGTGGCGTGCGCGGGCGCGTGACGTGCTGGGCGCACGCGCGGAGGCGCTCAAGGACTACCGCGCCGCGCTGGCGCACCACGCGGATGGTCCCGTGCACCAGGCCGCGCGCTGGGGCCTGACGTTGCCGTACACCGCGGGGCGTTGTGACCGCATCCACGTTGACGTGGCGCTCGCCGACGTCATCTCGCCGTGAAGCCCGAGGAGGACGCCATGAAGCTGCCACAGCAGGGGATGAAGCGTGAGGACATCGTCAACGCGCTGGAGGGTTACCGGAAGAACGACCTGCCTTGGAAGACGGGCCGCACGTTCGGCTACGTCTATGACCCGGGGCACGTGGCCATGGAGATTGGCAAGGAGGTCTACGCGTCCTTCCTGACGGAGAATGCGCTGGATCCCACGGCGTTTCCGTCGCTGGCGCGGATTGAGAACGAGGTGGTGGGCATGGCGCGTCGGCAGGCGCGCGGGGATGACGCCGTGGTGGGCACATTCACCAGCGGCGGCACGGAGTCCATCATCCTCGCGGTGAAGGCGGCGCGCGAGTGGGCCAAGGCCAACCGACCCAACATCAAGCAGCCGGAGCTGGTGCTGCCCGCCACCGCGCACGCGGCGTTCCACAAGGCGGCCTACTACCTGGGCGTGAAGACGGTGGTGACGCGCGTCGACCCGCACACGTTCCGCGCCGACGTGGACGCCATGCGCGACGCCATCAACGAGAACACCGTGATGCTGGTGGGTTCCACTCCGGGCTACGCGCACGGCGTGGTGGACCCGGTGCCGGAGATTGCCGCGTTGGCGCACAAACACGGGATCCTCTGTCACGTGGACGCGTGCGTGGGCGGGTGGCTCCTGCCGTACTTCCGTCGGCTGGGCGGTGACTTCCCGGAGTACGACTTCACCGTCGACGGCGTCACCTCCATGAGCATGGACCTGCACAAGTACGCGTTCACGCCCAAGGGCGCCTCAGTGGTGCTGTACCGGAACGCCGACCTGCGGCTGCACCAGATCTACGCGTGCAACGAGTGGACGGGCTACAGCGTGGTGAACGCGGCGGTGCAGAGCAGCAAGTCTGGGGGGCCCATGGCCGCGGCCTGGGCCACCATGTGCGCCATTGGTGACGACGGATACCTGGAGATCGCGCGGCAGATGAAGAGTTGCAGCGAAGGGATCGTGGCGGGCATTGGGAAGATTCCCGGGCTGCGCGTGTTGGGGCGACCGGACTTCAGCATGGTGGCGTTCACGTCGGCGGACACCAACGTGTTCCACGTGATTGACGAGATGCACCAGCGCGGGTGGTACGTGCAGCCGCAATTCCGTCGACAGGGGTCTCCGGAGAACATCCACCTGTCCATTGGACCCACGAATCTCAAGTGGGTGGATGCGTTCCTCAAGGACCTGACCGACGCGGTGCGCGCCGCGCGCGAGCTGCCGGTGAGCGACCTGGCCACCCAGATGGAGCAGGTCTTCCGCGAGCTGGAGCCCAGCCAGGTTTCCGACGAGACCATTGCGCAGATGATGGGGATGGCCGGCGCCACGTCGGACGGGGACCTGCCGGGCCGGATGGCGGAGGTGAACCAGATCCTGAACGTCATGCCGCCCTCGGTGGTGGAGCGTGCGCTGCGGGCCTTCGTGAACGGGATGTTCAAAGGCTGAACGCTGGACGCAGCGATCTCACGAAGTGCGTAAACGCGTGAGCGGCGCCCTGGAGTGCGGTGCAAAACGGCGAAGCTGAGTGACTGGTGCAGCACCGCCCTGGATCGGCCGACCGGCGTTTACCCACGGGCCACGACGTTCCGCTCGTGACGCCCCACGGGCTCCTGCAGGACGTCGTAGTCGTCGAGGACACGAATGCGATCCAGCTTGAAGGTGCGCAACTTCGCCGCGAACTTCGGCGACTCGTTCTCGATCGTCGCCGCGGAGCACCACGGGTATCGCGTCGGATCCGAGACCAGGCCGTGCTTCACCGGATTGAAGTTTACGTAGCGCAATCGAGCCAGGTACGAGGTGTCGTGGGTCAGACATGTGTCCCAGTAGCCGTAGAAGACCATCCTGCCCTCGACGCCATCCGCAGCATTGATTTCAGCTCCGATGTCAGCGTGCAGGCCACTGAGCAAACGCGGCAGACCCGTGGCGCTCCCCGGTGGAAACCCCACAAGGTGGTAGTGATTGGAGAAAAACGCCCACGCCTGCAGGTCCCAGCCGTCCTTGGTGAACGCCCTCACGACGGCGTCACGAAGGAAGTCCAGCCGCCGCGCGGTGTGGAAGTGCGGACGCTTTCCGTATGTCCCTACTGTGATCATGTTTGCGTCCGCGGCGTCGAGAACATGGCGAGGCGCGTGATGCCAGCCCATGGTTGCCTCCATGCGCGGCCCCGTACCCCCGTGAACCACGGAAGAACAGCGCCACGCGTTCCGACCGCGGCGCATCCTGACGCCGTGGGGACCGTTGTGAGCCGATCCAGGGCGGTGCTGCACCGGTCACGCGACTTCGCCGCTTTGCACCGCACTCCAGGGCGCCGTTCACGCGGTTTACGCACTTCGTGAGCCCAGTGGCTCGCGACACGTTCCGTTACTGCACCGTGAGAACCAGGCGGTAGCCGAAGGTGCGGGTGTCGTCTTCCGGCGAGGCGCTCACGGCGATGAAATACGTTCCCGCCGCGAGGCCCGTCACGGTCAACAACGCACAGAACCCGGGACCACTGTCATCGTCAAAACCCAGGCTCGTGACGCCGTCGTCGGCAATGAGCTCCACCGCGGGGTCCAGCACGTACGCCGCACAGTCCGCCGGGTCGAAGCCTTGGACATCCACCGTCACGCTCGAGGCCGGGCCCGGCACTGTCACCGCCACGTAGTCCTTGTCGCCACTCGGCGTGATCCCCGCGACGAACGGGTCGGCATACGCGTTCGCGGCAGGCACGGTGTCGTTTGGCTCCACCTCCGTCAGCGCGATCTCCATCACCGTCAACGTGAAGGGACCGGCTTCCTCGGGCACGTAGGAGTCCACGTAGATGAACACGGGAACACCGCTCTGCGCCGGTACCTGCACTCCCTCCAGGTCCCCAGCGAGCCCACCGTCGGTGCACGCAAGCTCGGTGGCGGGCTCCGTGCACGTCGAGCGCACGTAGAGACCCATGTCCGTAGCGGCCTGCATGCTGATGGCCAGCATCCCGGTCTGCGTGGGCGTGTAGCTGAACGCCGCCTCCGGCGAGAGATTGGCTCCCACGCAGCTCCCCTGGAAGTGGTTCTCTCCCGTCGAGGTGTCGCCGGAGTTGTTGGCACCGGTGGTGGGCAATGCGGCACAGATGGCGGACACGTCACACGCGGCATGCCCGGCGCAGTCCGCGTCCTCACAGTCCACGCGGTTGTCGCCGTCGTTGTCCAAGGTGTCGTCGCAGACCTCCGGCTCGCGCTGACATGCCGCGCTGCACGTTCCCGGGCTCGGCGGGTCACAGGTCTCGGTTCCCTCGACAACGCCATCCCCGCACGCCACCGCGCGCGATCCCAGGGTGAGCGTGAAGGCCCCTGCGTCGGTCGCGGAAAATCCGTCGACGACCACGTACAGCACCTGGCCCTGGGTCACAGTCATGGTGAGTTGCTCGGTGTTCCCATCGAAAACCTGGTCGCGGCACGCCACCTCGGAAGCCTGGCTCTCGCACGCGGTGCGGATGTGGATGCCCAGGTCCGCGCTGGACGCGAGCGACAGGTCCATCGTGCCGGTGTTCGCCACGGTGACGACGTAGACGACCTCGCTGGCGCCCCCGTCCTGGCAGGTGCCCTCGAGCGCCACCGGCATCCCCGTGGTGTCGCCGTTGACCGTGGCGGGATCCGCCAGCGGCAGCGGTGAGGCACACTCCCCGGTCGGCGCTCCCCCGCTCGACGAAGATGACGAAGATGACGAAGATGACGAAGACGACGAAGACGACGAGGACGAGGACGAGGAAAGGGCGCTGCTGCTGGTCACCCCACTCGACGAGGAGCCGGTGGAGGACGCACTGCTCGTGCCGGTGCTCGAACCGCCAGAGCTCGACGACGCGGCCGACGACGACGTGGACGTGCCCGGCATCCCGCTGGAGCTCGTGGAGGTTCCCACCTCACCGCTCGACGAGCTGCTGGTTCCCGTCGTGGATGCACTGGCGCTGGACACGCTGCTGCTGGATGAGGATGCCGCGGAAGCCGAGCTGGACGTGGAGGCAGCCCCGCTGCTGGAGGAGCTGGACGCACTGCTGCTCGAGGAGGAACCGCTGCTGGTGGACCCCGAGCTCGACGTCGTGACGCTCCCGCTGCTCGAAGACGAGGCGCTGCTGGACGAGCTGGAAGAGCTCTCTCCACCACTGCTGCTGCTCGTGGCGGAATCGGTACCGCCGGTGGTGGAGGGGACGCAGCCCGTTCCGACGAGCGCGGCCAAGAACAACGTGGACCAACGTGATGAGACCATGCCCATGTCCGCTCCTTGCCTGGATGCGGGCATGATGCGTGGCGCCGCGAGGGGAACCCAGGGTTTGGGGCGAGGGCTCAGCGCCCCCAGGGCAACGCCGGGGTGGCAGGGTCCTCCACCACCTCGCCCACCACGTCGTAGTCATGGGCCTGCGTGATGCGGACCTTCACGATGTCACCGACCTTCAGCGGCTCGGGGCTGGAGATGTAGGTCACTCCGTCGATCTCCGGCGCCTGGCTCCACAACCGTCCCTGCAAGAGCAGCTCGCTCTCCGGGCTGGGCCCCTCGACGAGACACTCGTGCACGGTGCCAATGAGCGCCTCCTGCTGCGCGCGGCTGATCTTGCGCTGCCGACGCATCAGCTTCTCCCAGCGGCTGCGCTTGGTCTTGGCGGGGAGGCGGTCCGGCAGGTTGATGGCCGCGGTGTTCTCCTCGTCGGAGTACTTGAAGCAGCCCAACCGTTCGAACCGGAGCTCCTCCACGAAGTCCACCAGCTCCGCGAAGTCCTCCTCCGTCTCACCCGGGAACCCCACGATCACCGTCGAGCGCAGCACCAGGTTGGGCACCTTGGCGCGCAGGTTCAGCATGATCTCGCGCAGACGTTCCTGGTCGCGACCGCGCTTCATGGCCTTCAGCATCCGGTTGCTGGCGTGCTGCACCGGGATGTCGATGTACGGCAGCACGTTGGGCACCTCGGTGAACGCGCTCACCAGGTTCTCCTTGAACGTGCGGGGATACGCGTACATGCAGCGGATCCAGCGGATGTCCTTCACCGTGCCCAGTGCGCGCAGCAGGTCACCCAGGTTGGGTCGGCCGGGCAAGTCATGGCCGTACGCGGTGAGGTCCTCCGCAATCAGCGTGAGCTCCTTGACGCCGTTGCGCGCCAATCCCTCCGCCTCCCGCACGAGGTCATCCATGGTGCGGGAGCGCTGCTTTCCGCGCAGCTTGGGGATGATGCAGAAGGCGCAGTCGTTGTCGCAGCCCTCGCTGATCTTCAGGTACGCGCTGGCGGAGTGCAGCGTGTTGACGCGCGGCAGGTCATAGCGGGCCAGGAAGCGCAGGTCGCTGGTGACCAGGTTGCGCTCGGGTGCCGGGCCCTCGTCGTCGCGGTCCAGCTGGAGGTCATTGCGCAGCACGTCGGCAATGCGGGTGTAGTCGCTGGTGCCCAGGAAATGGTCCACCTCGGGAATCTCGGTGCCCAGCTCCTCCACGTAACGCTGCGCGAGACAGCCGGTGACCACCAGGCTCTTGATCTTCCCCTCCGTCTTCAGCTGGCAGAACTCCAGCACCGCGTTGACGGACTCCTCCTTGGCCTCGCCAATGAATGAGCAGGTGTTCACCACCACCGCGTCGGCGCCCTCCGGCTCCGGCAGGAGATCAAAGCCATCCGCCTGCGTGATGCCCAGCATGTGCTCCGCGTCGACGCGGTTGCGGGCGCAGCCCAGGGAGACGAAGTGCACGCGCGGCCGGCGCCCGTCGGGGAGCGCGGTGGTGGGCACGGGCAGAGGTGGAGCGGAGGAGAGGACGGGAAGGCGGAGGTTGGCCACAGCGACAGCTCAATCACGGAAATTGGTGAATTGGAGTTCGATACCGAGATCCTGTCCTCGGAGCAGGGCCATCACGGATTGCAGGTCGTCGCGCTGCTTGCCGGTGACACGGACGGTGTCGCCCTGGATGGAAGCCTGCACCTTGATCTTGGAGTCCTTCACCAGGCGCTGGATCTTCTTGGCGGGCTCGTCGGCGATGCCCTGCTTGATCTTCAGCGTCTGCCGCACGTTCTGGCCCGAGCCCTCCAGCTTGCCCACGTCCAGGAACTTCAGGCTCACGTTGCGCTTCACCAGGCGGGTCTGCAGCACGTCGAGCGCGGCCTTCAGGCGGTCCTCGGTGGTGGACTTGAGCAGGAGGCTGCCGTCGGCGGTCTTCTCGATCTCGGTGCGCGTGTCCTTGAAGTCAAAGCGCTGGTTGATCTCCTTGCGAGCCTGCTCCACCGCGTTATCCACCTCGTGCAGGTCGCACTTCGACACGATGTCAAACGAAGGCATTCGGCCCTCCGGGAAAAGGGGGGACCGGTATGGCCACGGGCGTGGGCTTAGTCAAGCCAGCACGGGACGCGTGTCTCGAGGCGAGGGCCGGAGCGCGGAGGATCCATGGAGCGGGTTGTTGGCAACACCCGGATCCGGCTGATGCGCGGCGACATCACGGCGCAGGACGTGGACGCGATTGTGAACGCGGCCAACAGCCACCTGGTGGGCGGAGGGGGCGTGGACGGCGCCATCCACCGCGCCGCGGGGCCGACGTTGGCGGAGGCGTGCAAGGCGGTGGTGGCGGAGCGTGGCGCGCTTCCCACGGGTGAGGCGGTGGCCACGCCGGCGGGCCAGTTGCGCGCGCGTCACGTGATCCACGCGGTGGGCCCGGTGTGGCGGGGCGGGAGCCGTGGTGAGCCCGAGCTGTTGGCGCGGACCTACCAGCGCTGCCTGGAGCTGGCGCGTGAGCTTGGGCTCAAACGCGTGGCGTTCCCCAGCATCAGCACGGGCGCCTTTGGTTATCCCGCGGCACTGGCGGCGCCCGTGGCGATGGCGACGGTGCGGGATGCGGCGGCCGCGAGCGGGCTGGAGGAGATCCGGTTCGTGCTGTTCAAGCCGGAGGACTACCAGATCTACCAGGCGGCCATGACGGTGGTGATGCCCCGCACCGGCGACGGCATGCCTCCGTCCCCGCCTCCGTGATCACCGGGTGAGGCGCTCGCCCCGTCGTCGACGCCACGACCGCGCGAGCAGCAACGCCACGGGCAGCAGCGCCAGGTCCACCGGCGACGAGGCCCCGCAGCCGCAGCCACCGGCCCCCACGCCCTCGCCCTCCTCTTCTCCGCCTTCGGCGTCCACGCCGGGGTTGTCGCCGCCCGCCGCGCCCGACGAGCTGGTCCCCCCGACGATATCCCCACTGGAGCTGCTGCTGGACGACGTCCCGCCGGACGACGACGAGGACTCCCCGCCTCCGGACGAGGACGCCTCACCGCTGCTGCTCCCACCCGACGACGACGCCGACACCTCCCCACTGCTGCTCCCCCCCGACGAGGACGACGTTGTCTCGCCCCCGCTCGACGTCGACGTCGACACCTCCCCGCTGCTGCTCCCACCCGACGAGGATGACGTCGGCTCGCCCCCGCCGGAGGAAGACGACGTTGCCTCGCCCCCGCCCGACGACGAGGCCGCTCCACCGGAGGAGGACGACGCGCCCGCGCCGCCGGACGACGACGTCTCTCCACCGCCGCTGCTCGACGACGTCCCGCCCCCGTCCCCACTGGATGACGACGTGCCACCCACGCCACCACTGGAGGAAGTCCCGGAGGAGCTGCCTCCGCCGGAAGAGCTGCCGGTTCCACCCGTCGAGGAGCCCACGCTTCCGGAGCTGGACGACGAGGATCCGCCCGTGACG
Source organism: Myxococcota bacterium (assembly GCA_040752415.1). Lineage (GTDB taxonomy): Bacteria > Myxococcota > JACRCW01 > JACRCW01 > JACRCW01 > JBFMGU01. The sequence continues at coordinate 3,742 of JBFMGU010000091.1, read as the reverse complement.
TCGTCGGAACCGTCCAGCGGATTGGTCCCCAGCTCGCGCTCGCGGCCGTCGCTGACGCCGCCACCGTCGCTGTCGACGTTGGTGGGATCGGTGTCGCTCCCGTCGCGAACCCCCGGGGTTCCGTCGGCGAGCTCCTGCCAATCGGTGACGCCGTCGCCGTCGCTGTCGCGCAGGTTGGGGTTGGTGCCCAGCGTGTTTTCCTCGTCGGTGGTCAGGCCGTCACGGTCCGGGTCCTGTGCGCCAACCTGGTTGGCGGGAATGCCGTCGTCGCTGCCGTCCAGCGGATTGGTGCCGGCCTGGACCTCGTCGCCGTCGCCGCGGCCGTTGTTGTCACTGTCGGCGTCCAGCGGGTTGGTACCACGACCAAGCTCGTCGCCGTCGGAGAGGCCGTCTCCATCGGAGTCGCGGGTGTAGGGGTTGGTGCCGGCGGCCAGCTCCTGGTCGGTGGTCAGCCCGTCGCCGTCCACGTCGGAAGAACCGGCTCCGTCGTCGCCCGCGCTGCTGCCGTTGGTTCCATTGTTCTGCTCCACACCGTCGGAAGCGCCGCCGCGGTCGGTGTCCGCGCTGGTGGGGCTGGTATCGACACCCGGGTCATACACGCCAGGCGTGCCACCCTGGACCTCGGTGCCGTCATTGAGGCCGTCTCCGTCGGTATCCGCCACGGTCCAGTCCGTGCCCAGCGCCAGCTCCTGCGCGCCCGTGAGCCCGTCGCCGTCGGCGTCCAGCACGAGCCAGCCGTCGGAGGGATCGGTCGGGTCCAGGCCGGCGTCGAGCTCATCTCCGTCTTCGACGTCATCACCATCGGTGTCGGGATTCAGCGGGTTCAGGTCGGAGGCAATCTCGACACCGTCCTCCACGCGGTCATTGTCGCTGTCGCGGTCGGTCGGGTTGAGGTCCACGTCCGGGTCGTACGCGTTGGGGTCTCCCTGCGCGATCTCGTCGTCGTCGTTGATGCCGTCCCCGTCGCTGTCCTGGAGGGTGGGGTCGGTACCCAGGCCAACCTCGGTGGCGTCGTCAAGGCCGTCGTTGTCGGAGTCCCGGTTGTTCGGGTTGGAGCCGATGACGTTGACCTCCTCATCGTCCCGCAGCCCGTCGTTGTCGGAGTCCTCGTCGTTGGGGTTGGTGCCCAGTTGCGCTTCCTCGCCGTCGTCGAGGCCGTCGCCGTCGGAGTCCCGCACCAGCGGGTCCGTGTCGACGCCCGGCTCGTACACCCCCGGAACGCCACCCTGGACCTCAACGTCGTCGGAGAGACCGTCTCCGTCGGTGTCCCTGAGCCCGGGGTCGGTGCCCAGCGTCCACTCCTGTCCGTCGCTCAGGCCGTCGTTGTCGGCGTCGGGATTGGACGGGTCGGTACCGCGGACCAGCTCCACGTCGTCGCGCACCCCGTCTCCGTCGCTGTCAGCGAGGTTGGGGTTGGTGCCGGCGGCCAGCTCGTCGCTGGTGGAGACGTTGTCACCGTCAGGATCCTGCGCGCCAATCTGCTCCGCGGGAATGCCGTCGTCGGTGGGATCATTCGGATTTGCGTCCGCGCCGTCGGCCAGCCCGCCGTCATCCGAGTCCGCGTCGAGCGGGTTGCTGCCCTGGCTGACCTCGTCTCCGTCGGAGAGGCCGTCCCCATCGGTATCCGGGCTGTCCGGGTTGGTTCCCGCCGCGGTCTCCTCCGCGTTGGACAGGCCGTCTCCGTCGGGGTCGGCGTTGGCCAGCTCGTCGGCGGACAGGCCGTCGTCGGAGGGGTCCAGCGGGTTGCCACCAATCGCGACTTCCTCTCCGTCGGAGAGGCCACCGCCGTCGGAATCCGCGCGCGTGGGGTCGCTGTCCACGCCGGGGTTGTAGACGCCGTCACCGCCCACCTCGGCACCGTCGGAGAGGCCGTCGCCGTCGCTGTCCGCGGCGTCGGCGTCCGTCCCCAGCACCTGCTCCTGCGCGCCGCTGAGACCATCGCCGTCGTCGTCACGCGCGAGCCAGCCGTCGGTGGGGTCGGTGGGATCCAGGCCCGCCGCCACTTCGTCGCCGTCGGACACCCCGTCCCCGTCGGTGTCGTCCGCCAGCGGATCGGTCCCAAGCTGCGCCTCCTCGCCGTCGGTGAGACCGTCGTCGTCGGAGTCGGGGTTCGTGGGGTTGGTGCCCGCCTGGAGCTCGTCGCCGTCGGAGACACCATCACCGTCGGAGTCGGGGTTCAGCGGGTTGGTGCCGAGCAGGACCTCCTGGCCATCGGTGAGCCCGTCGTTGTCGGTGTCCGGGTCATCCGGCAGCGTGCCGCGAGCGTTTTCCTCGTCGTAGGTGAGACCGTCGTGGTCCGCGTCGGACGAGCCCACGCCGCCCGGGGGCGGAACGTCGTCGGTGGGGTCATTGGGGTTGGTGCCCGCCGCGGCCTCGTCGCCATCGGACGCGCCGCCGTTGTCGGAGTCGGCGTCCAGCGGGTTGGAGCCCAGGGTCACCTCTTCCCCGTCGGACAGACCGTCCCCGTCGGAGTCGCGGAGGCCGGGGTCGGTTCCCAGCGCGGCTTCCTCGTCGTTGGTCAGACCATCACCGTCGGGGTCCGCGTTGCCGGTGCCGCCCGGGGGCGTGTCGTCGCTGGAATCCAGCGGATTGGTCCCCGCGGAGACCTCCTCGCCGTCGGAAGAGCCACCGCCGTCGGAGTCCGCGTTGCGCGGGTCGGTGTCCGCCCCCGGCTCATAGGTGGTGCTGCCGGTGCCGCCGGCCACCTCGGTGCCGTCGTCAATGCCGTCGCCGTCGGTGTCCGCCACGACGGGATTGGTGCCGAGCGCAAGCTCCTGCAGCCCGGTGAGGCCGTCGCCGTCCTGATCACCGGAGAGCGCGCCGTCGCTGGGATCCAGCGGGTTGAGCCCCAGGCTGACCTCGACCCCGTCAGACAGCCCGTCGTCGTCGGTGTCCCGATCGTCGGGCAGCGTGCCCGCCGCTTGCTCACCGCTGTCGTCCAGACCGTCGCCATCCGCGTCCGCCACGAGCGGGTCGCTGCCGAACGTGAGCTCCTCGCCCGTGGTCAGCCCGTCGCCATCGGGGTCGGCGCTGAGATCGTCGTCGCGGACATCCAGCGGGTCGGTGCCGCGGGCAATCTCGTCGCCGTCATCCGCGCCACCGCCGTCGGAGTCCGCGTTGCTGGGGTCGGTGTCGACACCCGGCTCGTACGCATTGGGGTCTCCGGCGGAGATCTCCTCGCGATCATTGAGGCCGTCACCGTCGGTGTCCGGGTTCAGCGCGTCGGTGCCCAGCAGGATCTCCTCGCTGGTGACCAGGCCGTCGCCGTCGGGGTCGCGCGTGGGATCGTCGTCGCGAGGGTCGATGGGGTTGGTGCCCTGGGCCACCTCCTGGCCGTCGTTGAGCCCGCCTCCGTCGCTGTCGGCGTTCAGCGGGTCGGTGCCCAGCGTCTCCTCCTGGCCGTCCAGCAGCGTGTCCCCGTCGCTGTCGTTGTCCAGCGGGTCGGTGCCGAGCGCGGCCTCCTGTCCGTCATTGAGGCCGTCGCCGTCGGAGTCCGGGTTCAGCGGGTCGGTGTGGGCGACCAGCTCGTCACCCGTGCTGACGCCGTCACCGTCGGGGTCGCCCAGCAGGTCGTCGTCCTGGCCGTCCAGCGGGTCGGTGCCGCGCAGGATCTCGTCGCCATCATTGACGCCACCCCCATCGCTGTCGGGGTTGTTCGGGTCGGTGTCGACGCCCGGGTCGTACGCCGTGGGGTTTCCAGCGGCCACCTCCTCCGCGTCGGTGCGACCGTCGTCATCGCTGT
>JBFMGU010000090.1:0-37629 GCA_040752415.1 Myxococcota bacterium | reverse complement strand
CGCGCATTCCTCGTCGTCGAGGAGTCCCGGGCTCCGCGATCGGCCGTTGACGACACCCGCGGCGCTGGCCAGGGCGGCGAGGGCCCGCCGCACTCCAGGTCGTGGCCCGCTCACGACGTCTGCAATCTCGATGGGCATCTTGTTCTGGCGCGGCCCCTTCAGCTGCACAGGGTGGATCGTCGTCGTGGAACGTCCGCTCAGGGGACCTTCAGCAGCGCGTTGGCCAGCACGATCACCGCCTTGCCCATGGCCTCGTTGGCGTCGCGCGTCTGGTTGAGCGCACCCACCAGCAACGGCGCCAGCTCCTTGGCCAGCGCGGCGTTCACCGGCTTCCGTGCGCCCACGCCCTCGGCGGGGAAATACTCCGCGGCAAACTGCGGTGGCGGCGAGAACTTGGTCTGCCGGACCTCCAGCACGTTGTCGCGCTCGTCGGTGACGCGCACCGTGCCCTTCACCGCGTTGAAGGTCTTCACCACCAGGCCATGAACATCCAGGCCCGGCGCCAATTCCTCGACGAGCGCGGTGCCTCCCTCCTCGGACGACGCCGGCGCGGGTGCGCCCACCTGCACCGCGGGCTTCTGCGCGCTGAATCCCTTCCAGGAGGAATTCGCGCTGCCGTACGTGGTGGTGGACTCCGCCGCGTTGACCTTGGGCGCGTGGGATTCCTTCTCGGTGGGCAATGGCGCCAGCGTCACGTCGGCGGCCTGGGACAGCGCGGTGAGAATTTCACTGGCCACGGTGAGCCACGTCGTGCGGCGGGCGTCCCCCACCAGCTTCACCGCCGCTTCGCGCAGCACCGGCGCCAGCTCCTGCCCCATCTCCAGCGTGACGGGGATGTTGCCCGCCTGCCGCGTCTTCACACCCACCAGCTCCAGGGTGAAATGCGGCTGGTTGGAGGGACCGGCCTGGCGCAACCGCACCGCCTGCGCGCGGCTGTCACGCAGCTCCACGAATCTCTGTCCCGCGTCCGCTCCGACGATGGCGAGCGTGCTCACGTCGACGCCGGGCGCCACCGCGGAGAACGAGGGACCGGGACGCAACGTGGCATGGCTGCTGACCACGGGGGCGCGCGCCGCGCCCGCGGGCACGCTGTTGCGCACCATGGGAGCGGGTCGGAAGGTGCCCTGGTCACGGGAGCGGCGGTCGCCCGGTTCGGTCATGAGCCCACCTCGTGTCGACGGGATGCGTCGGATGCGGTGCAGCGTTGCGGTCACCGCAAGAGGTGTCAAGGGTCGGGCAGCTGACGGATGGGTTGTGGGCGCAGAGCGACCGAAACAGAGGGGAAGGGAGGCATCCGTGCGCATTGGTCAGGCAGCGTGGTGGACGACGGCGGCATTCACGATCCTTGCCGTCGTGGCGTGCCCCAACCCCGAGCCCGACGGGGAGAAAGCGGGCAGCAGCAGCTCCACCAGCAGCAGCACGAGCGGAGGCGCCAGCAGCGGCGGCACCTCGTCGTCGGCGGGCGCGGCGTCGAACGGGAGCGGCTCCGGCACCAGCAGCGGCGGTGCATCCACCGGGAGCACGTCGAGCAGCGGAGGAACCACCGGCACCGGGCGCGTGGGCGACCCCTGCAGCACCGCGGCGGACTGCACCGAGCTCACCGATATGGAGTGCTACACCACGGTGACCAATCCGTTCAGCGGTGAGGTGGTGGCCAACTTCCCCGGCGGTTTCTGCTCCAAGGGCTGCCCCAACGGCGACGAGTGCGGCGACGAGTACGCCTGCGCCACGATGAGCCAGAGCGGCGGCAACAGCTCGGCGCAGCTGCAGATCTGCGTCCCCACGTGCAGCACCAGCGACGAGTGTCGTGCGGCGGAGGGATACACGTGCAAGACGTTCTTCGGGCTGGGCGGCTACTGCTCGCCGCCGTGATCTCGTGGATGAAGACCCTGCTCGAGCCGTTCACCGGCCCGGGCTTGCGGCGTGCACGAGCGTGGCCGCCCGGTCTTCCTCGGTAATCTCCGCGGTGGTGAGGGACTCCAGCGACGGGGCCCGGTCCGCAGCCGCACCCGCCGGCCACACGCGGATGGAATGGTCGTCAGCATGGGTGGCAACCCAGGGCGCATCCGCTGGGGCCAGGAGCTCCTGGATCTCGCCGGTATGACCGCGCATCACGCGCACCGCGGCGCCGGTGGCAACGTTCCAGACGCGCAACACGCCGTCCGGACTACCGGTGTAGAGGCGCGTTCCGTCGTGGGAGAACGCGAGCACCGCGGCCAGTTGGCCAAGGGTGAGCACGCGGCTGGTGTTTTCCGCGAGTGTCCACAGACGCACGGTTCCATCGAGACTCGCCGTGGCGAGGACGTCACCCGTGGGCGAGAAGACAACACGCTCAACCGTGCCGGCGTGACCCTTCAACACCCGTCCCACGCCGGAGACAGGGTCCCAGATCCGGGGCAACGCGTCGGAGCCGCTCGAGGCCAGCCATTTCCCGTCGGGGCTGAACGCCAGGTCGCGAATGCGATGTTGATGACCCGTCAGCTCCCGCTGCGCTCCCGAGGCCACGTTGAAGACACGCACCACCGCGTCGTCGGCGCCGGAAGCGCAGAGCTTTCCATCCGGCGAGACGGCCATCACGGAGGACGGCAACGGTGTGTGACCAAGCAGGCGACGCCCTCCGTTCGGGGACAGGTCCAGAAACCAGAGGTCACCTTGGGTGTCCCCAGCAATGGCCAGGCGGCTGTCCGGCGTCACGGCCATGGAAGTGAAGGGGCCTGGTCCCAGGCTCCGCGTCTTCCCGGTGGCAACCTCCAGGGCCAGGACGGTTTCCAGGTTCATGACGACGAGCTCGCCGTCGGGGTTCAACCCAAACTCGGTTCCATCCGCCATGGGCGGGGGAAGGGCCGTGAAGGTCTCACGTTCCACGTCCCATTGCCGGACCCCGTCGGGCGCGGCGGAAACCAGCATTCCGTTCGCGCGGCGCGCGAGCGCCACGTAATAGCTCTCATGCCCACGCAGCACGCGCTCCGGTGCCGGCGCCACCGACCACAGGCGCGTTTCTCCGTCGCTGCTGCTGGTGAGGAGGGTGCGGCTGTCGACGGAGAACTGGGCCCGCTCAAGCGGATTGCGTTGCCCGAGAAACACCGTCCAATTGCCCGTGCGGAGGTCGAGCACACGGTGTTGCCCATTCTGGTCCACGGCCCCCAGCAGTCGGCCATCCGGCGAGAAGAGCACGCGAAAAGCAATCTCCGGACCGGCGTTGAATTCCTGCGCCATTCCCGTGGCCACGTCCCACAGCCTGATGGTCTTGTCCTGGCCGGTGGATGCCACCTGTTTTCCGTCGGGTGAGAACGCCACGCGCTGCACGGAGTAGTGATGTCCCCGGAACACACGGATCTCGTCGCGCGCAAGGTCCAGCAGACGGACGCCCCCGTCGGCACTGCCCCAGGCCAGCCAGTCATTGCGTGGCGAAAAGGCGGTGGCGGCCATTTCCGGCGGCTCGGGCAATTCGCGCATGGTTCCTTGTGGGAGACGCCACAGCCGCGCCGCACCGTCGTTGCTGGTGGATGCGAGGAACAATCCGTTGGATGAGAATTCCAGGCCCACCACGCTGGCAGCATGCGGCGCCAGGGGACGCTTGGTTCCGTCGGGAGAAACCAGCACGATGGCGCCCTGCTCCCCGCCCACCGCGAGCGTTCCATCCGCTGCCATGGTCACGTTGGTGATGGGCTGATCCCATTGCACCATGGTTTGCGCGCGCCCCGTGGCCACGTCCCACCGACGAACCACGCCATCCTCACCCGCGGAAAGCAGGGATCCATCCAGCGCGAAACGCACCACGCTCACGTTGACGTCGCGCGTCTCCAGCACCCGCTCCTCGACGCCGTGGCGAATCAGGCGGAGGCGTTGTTGATCCAGGCAGGCCACGTGGGAGCCGTCCGGGGAGAGCACCGCCCGTCGACAATCCATGAGCACGTGGCGCGCCACACCCAGGCCCTGCGCTTCCGCGGCAATGCCATCCACCGCGGCACCGTCCGGCATTTCGCTTTCCGCGTACTTCTTGGCCCACGCCACGGCCAGCGTGGGATCGCGTTCCAGCGTTGTCCGTGCCTGGGCCAGCAGCAATTCGTTCTTGCGCTTCTCCGCCAGGTCGCGGGCGCGGACCACGCGCTGGTAGCTCACGGCAAACATCGTGATCACGGCCACCGTGGCCGCCAGAACCACCAGCACCTGGGCACGGTGTCGACGCAACCAACGCGCAAACAGCACCGACGTCGAGTAGCGGTGTGCCCCGACGAGCTGACCGGTCTGGAACCGTCGCAGGTCCTGGGCCAGGGCGCCCGCGTTCTCGTAGCGTGCTTGCGGAAGCCGGGCCATGGCCTTGTCCACAATGGTGGCCAGCTCTTCCGGGACGCCTGGTTCCCGTCGACGCACCGGTACCGCGCGACCCTCGCGCACCTTGCGAATGGTTTCGTCGGAGGTGTTTCCCTCGAACGGCGGGACGCCGGTCAAGACGGAATACAGGATGGCGCCCAGCGCGTAGACGTCGGTGCGCTCATCCGCCGCGGCGCCCTGGGCCTGCTCCGGCGCCATGTACGCGGGCGTGCCCAAGACGGCCCCGTCACGCGTGGCGCCAGGTCCATGCCCCGCCTCCTCCGACGCACCCTCCTCGACCTCCGCGCTTCCCAGCTCCTTGGCCAGCCCCCAATCAATCACCACGGTTTCGCCAAAAGGGCCCACCATGACGTTGCTGGGCTTGAGATCCCGGTGGATCACTCCTTCGCTGTGCGCGTACGCAATGGCCTCGGCAATGGCGATGACATTGGGCAGGAGGGCAAGGCGCTCTTCCAGTGATTGCGTGCCCGTCACCACCTGGCTGAGCGAGCGGCCGGAAATCAGCTTCATTGCATAGAAAGGCGTTTCATTCGGCCACCGACCCACCTCGTGGACGGGAATGATGGCCGGGTGCTGCAGGCGTGCGGTGATGCGGGCTTCCCGCTCGAAGCGTTGCTCCAGGCGGGGATCCCGTTGGTGGAGGATCTTGAGGGCTACCCAGCGCTTCAGGCGCGAATCGAACGCACGCAGGATCCTGCCGCCGCCACCCTGGGCAATCTCGCCGGTGATCCGGTACGCACCGGGATCCACCATTGGCAGATGGTTTCCCGGTGGAGCGGATGCGGCCTCGTCATCCTGCGTGGACAGGGTGGTGGGCGCCTGGATGCCGGGGGTCTTGTCCTGGCCGCCCATGGGTCAGTCGTTTTCCAACGGAGAATCAGCTCCGTCGTGGCGGCTGTCGTCGGCGCCGAGCTGCCGGGGGTCGATGTTGTGCTTGGTGAGCCAACGCCGCAGCTGCGTGCGGTGCCAGCCGAGTGCGCGCGCCGCGCGGGAGACGTTGCCGCGCTCGCGTCGCAAGGCCGTCAACACCGGGTCTTCACCGCCGGAAACCGCGGGAGCTGGACGCGCGGGGAGCGTCTCCGGCGTGAACGAGGTTCCGGCGTCCGGGCGCAGGTCACAGGCCTCCACGCGCGGGCTCTTGCGGGCCATGGCCGCGGTGGCGGCGTCGCGGAGCTCCACGATCAATTCACGCACGTTTCCCGGCCAGGGGCGCACCAGGGCCTGCTCGACGAGCGAGGGGTGCAACCCCAGCGACCCGAGCTTCCGCAGCTGCCCCTGCATGATCCACGGAATGTCCTCGATGCGATCGCGCAGCGGGGGAAGCGCCACCGCCGGCCGCCCAATGCGGAAGAACAAGTCCGCACGGAACTTCCCCGTGGCCACGCGACCGCGCAGGTCCTGGTTGGTGGCGGAACACAAACCGAATTCCACCTTGCGCGGCCGGGTGGCACCAAGCGCCAAGACCTCCTTGGATTCCACCACGCGCAGCAGCTTGGCCTGCACGGAGAGGTCCAGCTCGGCAATCTCGTCGAGGAACAAGGTGCCGCCCTGCGCCGCTTGAACGTAGCCTTCCGCGTCCGCGTCGGCGCCGGAATACGCACCTTTGCGCGCGCCAAACAGCAGGCGTTCCGCGAGCAGCGGAGGAATGGATGCGCAATTCACCGCCACAAAGGGACCCTGCCCGCGCGTGCTGGACCGGTGGAAATGCCGCGCCGCGGCCTCCTTGCCGCTTCCGCTCTCGCCGGTGATATGCAGCATGTCGCCGGTGCGCGCGGCCAACGCAATCTGTTCCCATTGACGTTGCATTCTTGCGCCCAGGACCATTCCCTCCTGGCCTTCCATCACGGAGCGCTGGTAGGGGCGCAGGTCGGAGAGCAGGCCAAACAGGGTGCCACCCACGCGCAGCACGCGGGCCTTGTTGGTGACCACGCGACCTTCCACCGGCTCCCCATCCAGGAACGTGCCATTGCGGCTGCCAAGGTCATGGATGTGCCAACGCGCGCCGTCGAACATCACCTCCGCGTGGCGACGTGACATGCGCGGATCATCCAGCGGTACGCCGCCAATGTCGCCCCGTCCCAGGACGCGCGACTCCCGCAACGGAATTCCCAGCTGCATGGCCTCGGTGCCGGAAAAGAGTGCGAGCAGACCAGGAACCGCACCGGCGGAAGTGGCCGCGCCTTCGCGCTGATACGTCCACGACTGGTCGACCGTCTCCGTCTCTTCCACGGCAACCCGTCATATCAGCAAGGTTGACCAGGAACCAGCACGGACCGTCGTCGGGGTGAGGCGTCAGGATGACGAGTCACACCCAGACAAAATGCAACAGGAGATTCCTTTTGCGCGAACGCCTGAGAGCGTCGCGTGACCGGGCTCACTCCACGTCGTGAAGCCTTGACCCGCGGACGGGACAGGCGCATGAAGCGTTCAACCGGATTGACGGTCACGTCGATGCCGGCGCCTGGAACACATCTTGCTCACCCGTGCCGGTGCGCGAGACAGCCTTCATGAAACGCAATCGGGAGCAGCAGGAATGAGCACGGCTCGTGTTTGGCCCCTGGTCAGGATTCTCTTCGTCCCTGGCGCGGTGTTGGCGTTGGCGGGATGTCCACCGCCCGGAACGTCATCCTCCACCTCGTCGTCGTCGGGCGGGTCGGCGGCGGGATCTTCGTCCTCTTCATCCGCTTCGTCTTCTTCGGGCCAGACCAGCACCAGCTCCTCCAGCGCAAGCAGCAGCTCCGCGACCGGCACAAGTGGCACATCCAGTGGCACAAGTGGCACATCCAGCGGCACAAGCAGCGGCACGTCGAGCAGCGCGAGCAGCAGCGCTTCCAGCTCGTCGGGTGGCACCGGTGGCACGTCGAGCAGCAGCGCTGGCACGTCAAGCGGCACCAGCAGCAGCTCGTCCGGCACGGCTGGCACATCCAGTGGCGCAAGTGGCACATCCAGTGGCACGAGCAGCTCGTCCGGTGATGCGGGCCCGCCGCCCGTGCTCCCGGCGTGCGAGGTCGTCTCGGTCAACGGCAGTTCCGCCACCGGTGCCGTTCACGTCGACGATGACGTGGTGGTGACTGCGGCTGGTTTCGCCTTGTCTTCGGGGGCCACCATTGACGCGCGCCGGTGGAACGTGGAGCAGATGCCACCGGGTGCAACGTTGGCCCTCACCTCGCCGCTGGGGGCCAGCACGTCTTTCATCTCCGGTGAGCGGCCGGGCCTCACGGTGGCGGGTGTCTACATCCTGCGCGTGGACCTCCATGGCGACGACGGGAGCCAGGAGGCACGCACGTGCATGTTGGAGGTCCTGGCGCGCGCGGGTGTGACGGTGGAATTGACCTGGCCCACGCGCAGCACCGACCTGGACCTGCATCTCCTCCAGGTACAGCCCGACGGCGGCGTGATCCCGGACTCGCCCGCGGATTGCAGCTTCGTGAATTGCCGACCGGGCTCACAGGACCCGCCGCCATGGGGCAACCCCGACGCGGGCACGTCCGACCCGGTACTGACGTTGGACGTCGAGGACGGCTACGGCCCCGAGCGCATCGAGCTCAACGTTCCGCCGCCGGGTCAGTACGTGGTCCAGGTGCATCATTACGCGGCCAACGGCGGGAGTGCCACGGAAGGACTGGTGGCCATCGAGCTGTACGGGCAACTGGCCGCCTTCCTGTCGACGTCCACGCTGGCGGACGGAGAACGGCAGGACGTTGCGCGCATCACCGTGCCGGATACTCCCGCTCCCTCCATCTGCATTGACGACCTCGTGCGCGGCGCCAGCACCTGCGTTTCGGCCCAAGTCTGCACCGCGGAAGGAGACTGTCCGTCGTGCGTCGAGGGAACCTGTGGCCCGGGCCTCTCTTGCAGCGCCAGGACCGGCCGATGCGTTCCCGCCGTGGATTCCTGCGTGCAGGATTCCGACTGCACCAATGGGCGCGTGTGCCAACCCACCACGCAATCCTGCATGGAAGCGCAATGCAGCGACCAGGAAGCGTGTGCCGCGCCCGCGTCGTGCCAGCCGGGGCAATACCGTTGTGAAACGCTTCCCTCCGTCTGCACGGAGTCCGACGAGCCGAACAATGACCCGAGCCAGGCCACGGTCATCCCGGTGACGCTGGGCACGGGACAACTCACGGCGGGAACGTTGTGTCGTGGCGACGTGGATGTGGCGGCGTTTGCCGTGGCGACCGATTCGTTCGCACAGGTGACGGTCACGCTGCCCGCTGCGGACCAGGCCTTCTCCGTGCAGTTGGTGGCGGAGGATGGCGTGACGCCGCTGGACGTGCGCAGCGCCTCGGAGTCCACCGTCACGCTGCAGGCGTTCTATCCCGCCGGGTCCACCGGCTACCTGTTCCTGGCGCTGGAGCCCGACGCCACGGTGGACCAGGAGAGCTACACCGTCGACGTGACGCTGGAGCCGCTCCCGGAGTGCAACGCCGAGGCGAACGAGCCCAATGAGTCCCTGGCCACCGCTGCCACCGTGAGCGCCACGCACCTGGACCAGGCCACCTGCGCGGTGGACGACGAGGACTTCTTCCGGTTTAGCGCCCCGGCGAACCAGCGGATCCTGGTGAACGTGAGCGCCGCGTCGAATCTGACGGTGGAGCTCCTGGATGACCAGGGCAACACGCTGGTGCCCGGCGCCACGCGGACGGACTTCGAGCTGTCCTGGTCCACGGGTGCGTCGTTGGAGTGGCTGGTGCTCCACGTGGCCGCCGGCAATCCCGACGGGACCTTCCCGGTTCCCTACTCGGTGGACATCCAGACGCAGGCCCCGCCGTCGTGCGGCGACAGCGCCATGGAGCCCAACAACAGCGTCGACAGCGCGTATTCCGCCACCACGTTCCCGCTCTCCGCGGAAGCCTGCGACGCGCTGGATGATGACCATTACCAGTTCAACGTTCCCACCGACGCGGACGTCACCCTGATCCTCGGGTGGGAGGACACCACCGCGGACCTGGATCTGTACGTGCTCTCCGCCGACGGAACCGCCATTGACGCCGCGGCGTCGTCGGACAACCCGGAGTTCCTGGGGCCGCTCAGCCTGGTCGCCGGTGACTACGTGGTGCGCGTGCAGCCCATTTCGGTGACGCAAGCCGTGCCCTACACGCTGTTCGTGGACCAGGCGCCGTAAACCAACATCGACCCATCCCATTGCCATCGCCATCGCGGGGAGGCCCAACCATGAAGAATCACGAAACCAGCACTCGCAGCATCCGTGGCCCGTACGGTGTTTGCGGGGGAACCCAGGTCCTGGTCCTGTTCGCGGCGTTGCTTGGCACGTCGACGGCGAGAGCCGCGGGAACGCTGGTGGTCACCACCACGGCGGACACGGTGGCAGCGGATGGAGCCTGCTCCCTGCGGGAAGCGGTGCAGGCCATCAACAGCGGCATTACCGTCAATGAGTGCGACACGCAGGGGAGCATTCCCACGGACATCGTGTTCTCGCTGCCCACGCCGAGCACGATCCTGATGTCGAACCGGATCGAGCTGACGCGCAGCATGAACATCACCGGTCAGGGCTCCTCCAACACCATCCTCGACGGACAGGGAAGCACCTGGCTCATCAAGGTGTGGGGCGGCGTGTCGTTGCGACTCACTGGCGTCACCCTCCAGCGGAGCTACGCCGACAACAACGCCGGTCACGCCTCCGCGGTGGCGAACATGGGGAGCGTGGTGTTGGATGACGTGACGTGCCAGGACAGCTTCCGCGCCAACGGCGGCGCGTGTCTGTTGAATTCCGGTTCCGACGCCACCACCGCGGCGATCACCAACTCGCGCTTCCTGCGCAGCAGCACCCAGGGAGCGGCGGGTGGGGCCATCACCAACGGCGGTCACCTCCAGGTCAGTCGGTCGCTGTTCCAGGACAACACGGCCTACGTCGGCGCGGGCATCTTCACCAATTTCCCCTCGCAGAACGTGACCAGCACCCAGATCGCGGATTGCACGTTCATCAACAACCGCACCACCGGCGCGGGTGGCGCCGTCCACGTCACCAACTACCAGACCTCCGTCATCACCCGCTCCGTGTTCCGTCGGAACCAGGGCAGCGACGCCGGTGCGGTGGCCGCCTTTGGTGACATCACCGTCACCGACAGCGTGTTCGACAGCAACACCGCGAGCTCGGGCGGAGGCGCCATCTTTGTCTCGACGTATGGAACCGGCGCGCGGCTGACGCTGCGACGCTCCGCCTTCATGGGCAATGCCGCAGGAGTCGCGGGTGGCGCGGTGCACGGGGGCAATTCGCAGGTCATCCTGGCCAGCAATGTCACCTTCTACGGCAACCAGGCCAACGGAGATGGCGGAGCCCTGTACGGGTACGGAAGCAACACGTTCCGCTTCAGCAACGTCACCATGGTGAGCAACCGCGCTGACGCCGACAACAACAACAGCGGCAAGGGCGGCGCCATCCACTTCGTCAGCGGCACGTTGTTCATGCAGAACTCCGTGATGACCGGCAACCTCGCGGCGACCGCGTTCGGACCCGCGCCCAACTGTCGCGCGGTGGACGGAGGTGGTGGTGCCAACACGTTGGTCAGCGGTGGGTACAATCTCGTAGGCGACATGACGGGCTGTGCCGCCACCGGTGCCACCAACGTGGACCAGCAGGGATTGGACCCTGGTTTCCTGGTCATGGCCACCACGGGCGGGCCCCTGGTGGGCTGGGATCAGACGGAACAGATTCCCGCGCTGGTCATGGGAGCCGGCAGTCCGCTCATCAACGCCGGCAACGCCGCTGGTTGTACCGAGGCGGATGGCAGCGCGTCCCCGCCGGCGTTGATGGATGACACGCATTCCAATGTCCGGCCCGTGGGCCAGTCGTGCGACGTGGGCGCGGTGGAGACCCCCTGCGGTGACGGAATTGTCGACGTGAACGAGGAATGCGACGACGCCAACACCCTGGAGACCGACGGCTGCTTCAAGTCCTGCAAGGCCAACGTGTGCGGTGATGGCCGGCTCTATGAGGGCGTGGAGCAATGCGACAACGGCGCGCTCAACGGCGACACCGGGGACTGCCTCACCAACTGCAACCTGGCCACCTGCGGCGACGGCCTGGTCCACGCGGGCCAGGAGGAATGCGACGACGGCGCCAACAACACGCTGACCTGCCCGTACGGGGAGATGTCGTGCACGGTGTGCGCGCCGGAGACCTGCCAGTTGCAGTCGGGATTCGCGGCCTTCTGTGGTGACGGCATTGTCGACGCCGCGGCCGGCGAGGAATGCGACACGCGTGGCGTGGTGGAGACGGATTGTCCCTACGGTGAGACGGCGTGCCGGCTGTGCAACGCAGCGTGCCGCTACGTCGACGGCGCCGTGCATGTCTGCGGCGACAACCAGGTCGACGTGGGCTACGAGGCGTGTGATGACGGAAACACCACCGATGGCGATGGATGCGACCACCTGTGCGCCGAGGAGAACACCGGCAGCAGCTCGTCGAGCGCTTCGAGCAGCACCGGCTCCTCCTCATCGGGTGACGTGGGCTCTTCTTCCTCGAGCTCTTCCAGTGGGGAGTCGTCAAGCTCCTCATCCTCGAGCGCGTCCTCGTCGTCCAGCTCGTCCTCGTCGTCCAGCTCGTCCTCGTCCTCGTCTTCGAGCTCGTCCTCCTCCTCCTCCAGCTCCTCCTCGAGCTCGTCTTCCGGCGGATTGAACTGCCAGCCACCCGACGCCACCAAGTGCACCGACCCCGAGTACGGCCCGCTCCCGTGCGGACGGGAAGCGGCGGCCCAGCACCTGTGCTCCAGCTGCCCGGCCATGACCTCGGAATCCTGCAACAGCCACCTCTATGCGAAGAGCGTGTGCGGCCAGCAGGCAGTGGCAGATGGTTTGTGTGCCAGCATCTGCGACCAGGAGCAGAACAACATCAACAAGCCCATGTGTGAAGGGGATTGGCTGGGCAGCGCCTGCGGTCAGCTGGAGGCCACGCGCTGGTCCAACGCGGTGTCCCAGGAGAACCTCTCGCTCTCCACCTGTGCGGGGTTGAAGGCGCAGCTCGCCGGTGGAGGCGGCGTGGCCATGGTCGACCCTCCCCCCAGCACCACCCGGCAGGTGATCCTGCCCAAGACCGTGATGACGGGCCAGGGCAACCTGGTTCCCCACGCCGTGCGGGACAAGACCCAGGCGGACGTGTTCCCCTACACCGCGCCGGGGCTCTTCCACGTTGGTGGCTACTCCACCTACCGCGCCAGGCAGACGCGTCAGTCCATGATGGCCTCATCCAGCGCGCCCGACCTCACCAGGGGCAACTCCACGTTCACGCTGCTGCTGGACAACCTCTTCAAGGCAAACATGAACGCCAATGGAAAGCGGGTGGATTCCTGCCGAGAGTACGTTTTCGAAAAGTATTGGAATTTCTCCAAGTGGGAGGAGAAGACCGCCAGCGCGGGCAACAACTGGCGCGCGTATTTTGACGCGGCCTACGCGCCTCCGCAGTGGGTCAATGGTTTCGTGATCACGCCAGTGTGGGCCATTGGCACGCGTGGCATGGCCAACGATCCCATCCGTTCCCGCGACGGAAAGCGCCTGGCCAAGCAGGTGCAGTTCGACAATCCCGAGGACTACAAGAACATCTTCTTCGCCCTCCGAGCCCATTCGGAGACGAGCGAGCCGAGTGAGTTGGGCGCGGCGATCATGGAATTGCTGGGGCCTTCTGGTGGGGTGCAGATCTGCGGAACGCAGGCGGCGGAGATCACGCCAGCGCGCCTCCACCTCTGTGATGCCGACCTGGCCAACACCATCAACGATGGCTGGTTGAACCACCAGGTGCCTGACCGCGGCTGGAATTACCACTACCAGAAGGCCCAGGCGCAGGCCGCCGCCGGGTGGACCGACGAGGATCTCTACCTGGCCGACGCCCTCAAGGCGCGTTACGCGGACGTCCTGCGCCAGCGCCAGGAGGTGGCCTCGATCCTCAGTGCGTACCTCGCCGCGCCCGCGCATCACACGTTCTTCCCGCAGGGCGCGGCGCTGCCGGACCCGGGCATTGTCTTTGCGGACACCGTGATGTCGCAGCTCTCCACGATGCGGAACCGCACGGAAGTGGGTGGCCTCCAGTCCGCCATGGTGACCCCGGTCACCGCCGCCACCGTGGGAGCCGCTTCCAAGACGGTGCTGGGGAACATGTTGAATTCCGGCGTGGCGGCAACGCTGGGCGGGGTCCAGACGTCATTGCTGCAGGACATCAACAACTCCACGCAGGGCGGGCTGGCGCAGCCCATGAAGACCACCTTCCCGTCGCCGGGCGCGCTGCCGCCGCAGATCGTGGTGGGGAGCCGGGTGATGAACGTGGCGCAGTCGCTGGAGGAACTGCGCAATTCCACCTTCGGTCTTGTGGGAGAGCTGGTGTACCTGGACGCGGTGCTGGAATCCATGCTGCACGAGGCCCAGGAGTATTCCTGTCTCAACCTGGATGAAGGCAATCCCTGTGACTGGTCCCCGCGCGACTTCGCGCACGCGGTGATGGGCTACTACGCCCCCGACCAGGAGGCGGACTACCAGCGGTGCGTGCGGAACACCGCAGCGGTGGGATTCAACAACATCCGTGGACGCAAGATGGGCCTGAAGACCACCAACGCCGTTGGCACTTCCACGGTGAAGGTTCCGGAGCTCCTCAGCTACGAAAACGTGAACGGCGTGGCCAAGACGGTCACCAAGCCATGCGTGCTGGATGCCGACGGAAACCTGCGCACCGACACCGTGCCTGGCAGTCGCGACGCGCTCAAGACCTTCAACACGAATTGTCCCACCTGCAACGACTGGACAAAGGACACCACACACCTGGACACCTATTTCCAGTGCGTGGATGAGCTGAAGAAGCTGATTTCCGCCGAGCTGAAGAAACTCGGGAACCTGATGGATGAGAAGGGCAAGCTGCGCCTTACCCAGAGCACCGGCGAAGACGAGCAGTCCGGCAACGACGATTTCAACCTGCATTATTCCTATGGTTTTGGATGGGCACTCACCGGCTTCAGCGAATACGTGGCCATGACGACACCGGACACCACCAAGCTGAAACCCGAGATGTACGCGCACATTTCCGCCGGAGCCACGGCATTTGGGCACGCGGTGGAGCTGGTGGAGGGCTCCGCGCACGTCAACACCGCCAATACCGGCACCTCGTTCAACCTGGGAGCCCTGGGCGTCACGGAGAACCAGCTGGAATTCAAGGTCCTGGGGATGGACCTGTTCACTCCCGCGAATACCCATGTCACCGCTTCCGCGGACATCGTGCACGGCCAGGAGGAGGAGAAGCAGGACTTCATCAAGGTGAAGGTGCCGTTTGCCCTGGGACCCATTCCCATGTCGCTGACTGGCGGAATCGCCGGGCGTCTGGGTGTGCATTACGGCGCACGCGTGGAGATTCAGCAGGCCATTGGCACAAGAACCACGCTCACCGGCTACTTCACGCCCTACGCCGGACTCGACGGGTTTGCGTCGGTGGGCCTGGACATCTTCATTGCCGAGGCGGGCGTGCGCATTGACCTGACCATCATCCAGGCGGACCTGCCTTTCACCGTCTCGGTGGGGCTGGGCGACGTCAACGGGGAGCTGGGCGTCAAGCTGGATACCAACATGGACCTGGTGCTCAAGACCCTGGGCGGAAGATTCAGTGTGTATTTGCGAATCCTGTTTGCTTCCTGGGACTGGACCATCTTCTCCTGGGAGGGCTTCCAGAGAGCCATCAACATCTTCCACGCGGGCATGGAGCTGCCGCTGGCCCCGTTGCGTGAGGTGCTGGCGGAATTCAGCAATCCCAACAAGGTGCAGTAGGCTCGGGGCGTGTGCGGAGGATGGGTGTACCCATGAAGGGAGCACGTTGGGTGGTGGCCGCTGCGGCAGGGGCGGCGTTGGTGCTGCTCCTGGTGCTGCTGTCCCGGGAGGGAGAAGCGCAGAAGACGCCGCCGCCCGTCGTGGCGGAGGCACCCGTGGCCGGTCCGCCGCGCAACCCGTGGTGTCGGGATGGCCAGGAGCGTCGCTACGGACTCGCCCACCAGTCCCGCTCCCACGCCGCCGTGGCCGGGGCCGCGCAACAGGCCCTGCAGGTGGACACCACGCTGGAGGGCGTGCTGGTGACCCGCTGCGAGGACGGCGCCGCACTGGGGCAGACGCGGGTGGGCTTCCGCCTGGAAAGCCTGGACAACGCCAGCGTGACCGCTCTCGCTCAGCCCGTCCTCACGGAGGCGGAACGCACGGCGCTGCTGGGCCTGACCATGTTCCTGGACATGGATGCCCATGGCACCGTGCACGCGCTGCGTTTCTCCGAACCCAATACCAACCTGGCACAAAACATCATGCAATGGATCCTGGGTGACATCCAGGTCCAGGTGCGGAATGAGCCGGCATACGAGCAGGTGGAAGAAGCCATCAATGGCAGCGTGAAATCACAGTATCGCCGGAGCGGTTCCGGCCGGGAGCAGGTGCTGGAGCGGCAGCGGGCCACGTATGCCTCGCTGCGCGCCGCGGAGGCGTACGGACAGCCGCTTCCCTACACGTTGAAGGGTGATGCGCGCGTGCGGCTGGAAGACGGCCTGGTGGCGGACCTGGCCAGCGAGGAGTCCTTGCAGGTGGGCGGTCCGGGTGTGGGCGGCCCGCAGCTGCAGGGTCGCGCCGTGACGACGTTGAAGTTCCTGGCGCATCGACCCGTGCAGGGCGGTCCGGTGGTGCGCGTGGGGGCGCCGGTGACGCCGGGACAGCTCGCGGTGCACGCCGACTTCGCCGACCGCACGCTGGCCATGCGCGTGGAAGGCCTCACCGGTGACCAGCTGAAGGAGCTGCTGCTGAAGTTCGCCAACGGCGGCATGGTTCCGGACCACAACCGGTTCCTGTGGCGCGCCACCGGTCTGCTGCGTGCAAAGCCGGAGCTGTGTGATGCCTTGGCAAATCTCTTCCAGGATGCGCATTTCAATGAGCGTGGCCGGCAATTGATTGTTGATTTGTTGGTGGGCGCGGGGACCGGTCCAGCGCAGGCGGCGTTGCGCAAGGCGCTGACAAGCAAGGCGGCCGTCGACGATCAGCACTACGGAATGCTCTACCAGCGGCTGGGATTGCTCTCCGCGCCCGACCAGAGCACCGTGGACATGGCGCGCGAGCGCTACGTGGCCCCCGGCCCCGAGGGGAAAGGCGCGGCGATCTATGCCTACGGCGCCGTGCTGGGAAACCGGCTGGCCATGGGTGATTCCGGCGCCAAGGGCCTTGCCAACGCCATCCTGCAGGACCTGCAGGCGGCGCGGTCTCCGTCGGACCAGGCGCTGTTGCTCACCGCGCTGGGCAACGCCGGGGTGCCGGAGCAGACGCAGGCCATCACCTCCTTCACCACGTCCTCCGAGCCCGAGGTCCGACGCGCCGCCGCCAACGCGCTGCGCAAGGCCAAGGACGACGCCACCACCGCCACGCTGGTGCAGATGGTGGGGGACCCGCACGTGGATGTGCAGCGTCGCGCGCTGATGTCCCTGCAGGGGCGCACGCTGGATGGCGCGGCGTGGACGGCGATCACCGGGGTGGTGGCCGCGGGTCGCCTGGGCACCGCGTCGTATGACCTGCTCCTGGACCTGGCCTCCTCCAGCCTGCACCTGGCGGAGACCCGCGCCATGCTTGAGGCCGTGATCCAGCTGGACGTGGACAACATCCACGTCATGGGCCGCGCGCGCGAAATGCTGGCGCCCTTCCAGACGGTTCCCACCGCACCGGAGCCCGACGACCTCGACGAGGAAGAAAACGCGCAGTGAGCGGGTAGCGCCCTCACGCCGCCTGGGCGGGCGGGGGCAGCGTGGCAGGCTTGCGCCGGTGGGTGGCCAGCGCCACGGGCAGCAACAACGTGCCCCCGGGGACCAGGACCACCACCATCCACAACAGCATGCGCAGCGGCATCGCCATGACCGGCCCTTGTGCACCCCGCATGCCACGCGATTTTCCGAGGAGAAACGCCCCTCCTCACGCGAGGCCACCCGCCTTCATCCGCGTACCGCACCGCTTGCGCCGCCCGCATCGGGATCGCGACACTGCTGTCAGGGGTGTGGTGCCGGCCGCACTCTCCGTCGGGGAACGGTCAGGCCTTGCGCTCCGTCTGGACCGCGCGCGGGGTGCGTTGGCGTTGCAGGCCGTCCTCCGACCTGGGCCCCTCGGGGCGGGTTTTCAGTTCCTTCTCCAGCTGCTCCCCCAGCGCGCGAGCACCATGACCCAGCGCCTCCCCCAGTGCGTGCGCTCCTTCCTCCAGCACCTTCCCAAAGGCCTGGATCTGCGCGCCCAGCCTCCCCGTGAGCCGCCTCGACTTGAACTGGGGCGGATGGAACAGCGCGCGCACCTGGAACGCCAACGCCACGCCCCATCCCAGCGCGGGCCAGAACCACCACGGGCCACCGGGCGTGCGCGCGTCGAGAAGGAACAGCATGGCGTTCACCACCAGGTACAGGATGAACGAGCCCCTGAGCCCGCGCTTGTGCTTGGCCAGCCAGGTCTCGCGTTGCTCGGTAACGTCGCGTTCATCCGCGTCCTCCTCGATGGCGGCCTCCAACGCTTCCCGCGAGATGCCCAGCTCCGTGGCGGTCTGTTCCAGTTCCTCCCGCGTGAGCCCCTCCTCCCGACGGGTGGAACGCGACATGGCGCGCTGCAGGATCTTCTGGACCTGGGCTTGACTGAAGTCGACGGGAGTGGCGGTCATGGCGTTACCAAGGGCGGAGTGCGGCGCGCACCGGCTTGTCCACAGTGCATCCCCTGAGCCACTTGTCGACGACGGGGACGCGTGGGAAACGGCACCGGATCGCGCAAGCGTTTCGTGTGTTCACGTCGTCATTGTCGTGTTCAGCGCGTGCCACGACCACACCGGGCGCGACCGCGTGGATGGGGGACGAGCGTCACGCGCCAAGTTCCCGACGCAACGCTGCGATGCTATGCCCCACGGCCCATGGACCAACCATCCGCCGAGCCATTCACCATCGACGTGGGCGCGCCGGGAAACGTGAGCGGCCTCCTCTACCGCGCGCACGGGGAACGCGCCGGGATTTCCCTGTTGCTTGCGCATGGCGCCGGCGCGGACCAACACAACGAATTCATGGTGCATTACGCGCAGGAGCTGGCGCGACGCGGCGTGGATACCGCCACTTTCAACTTCCTCTACACCGAGCAGGGTCGACGCACGCCGGACCGCACCGCGCAGCTGGAGGCGTGTTTCGTGGCCGCCATGACGACGATGCTGTCACTCCCCGGCCTCTCCGGCCAACCGCTGTTCATCGGAGGGAAGAGCATGGGTGGTCGCATGGCCACGCACCTGGCCGCGCGCGCGGAGCCGCCGTCGATGATGGGCGTGGTGGCGTTGGGGTATCCGCTGCATCCACCCAAGGAGCCGCAGAACCTCCGGGTGGCGCACCTGCCGTCCATCCGGGTTCCCGTGTTGTTCGTGCAGGGGACGCGCGATGAATTCGGCTCACCCGACGAGCTGCGGCCCTACCTGGCCGACGTGAAGCACGCCACGCTGCACGTGGTGGAGGGCGCGGATCACGGCTTCAAGGTGCTGAAACGCCAGGGCGTCCCCCAGGCCGCGGTCCACGGCGCCATCCAGGACGAAGTGCTGCGCTTCATGAAGGGCGTCCTCGCGCGCGGATGAAACGCGGAATGGCGGAATGCGCAACCAATCTCCCGGGGTCCTCTGGGAGGTGTCATGGAATGTCGTGGCCTGCGGTGGCGGGTGCTCCTGCCGCTGCTGATGGTTTCGTGCTCCAACGGTTCGGGCGGTCCTGACAGCGCGACGACGACTTCGTCGAGCGCCGCGGCGTCCTCATCCTCCGCGTCGTCGTCGACGTCCTCATCCGCGGGGGGCACCGGGTCCTTCGGCGCCGCGGCGACCAGCTCGTCGGCGGCCACGGCGTCCGCAACCTCCGGGACCGGCGCGAGCAGCAGCGCATCGAGCAGCGGCAGTGCCTCGTCGTCGGGAAGCGGTGCGGTGGGAACGTCGTCCTCGTCGGCGTCCAGCTCCAGCGGCACCGCGGGGACGGAGGTGGAGCCCAACAACATTCCCGACGAGGCCAACGCCATCTCCGGCAGCGTGACGGCCGCCATCTCCTCCACCACCGACGTGGACGTGTTCGCGGTGACCATCGCCCAGGGCAACACCTTCCTCACCGCCACCGTCATGCCCGGCGTGGGAGCGGCGTGCGGCTCGGTGGACAACGAGGGCGGCGTGGACTCCCGCCTGGACCTCATGGACCCCAACCAGACTCCCGCCGTCATCGCCACCAACGACGACATCGACGGCGACGACAACTGGTGCTCCCGCATTGACAACCACGGTCCGCTGGCCGCGGGCACCTATCACCTGCGCGTCAGCAACGCGGGCAGCGGCCTCACGTTCCCGTACCTCCTGCAGGTCACGCTCCACACGCCGGTCTGCGGCAACGGCACGCGGGAATCCAACGAGGAATGCGACGGCACCGACCTGGGCGACGCCACCTGCCAGGCACGCGGATTCACCGGTGGAACGCTCGCCTGCACCGGACAATGCGTGCTCAACACCAGCGCCTGCCTGGGTGAGAACTGCTTCAACCTGCTGGATGACGACGAGGACGGCAACGCGGACTGCAATGACTCGGACTGCGCGCAGCAGTGCGTGGGTGTCTCCTGCGACGATCCCGTGGAGGTGACCCCGCCGCTGAGCACCAGCAACACCACGGTGGGGCGACAGAACATGTCGGATTCCACGTGCCAGGATCCGGTGACCGGGCCGGACGTGATCTACCGCGTGGTTCCGTCGGAGACGGGCATCCTGTGGGCGCTCATCAACTCCACCGCGGACCTGGGGATCTTCGTGCAGAACAGCTGCGGGGACATGGACTCCGAGCTGAGCTGCGCCGACAACAATCCCGCCGACGCCTGGGAGAGCCTGCTGGTGCCGGTGACGCAGGGGAACGACGTGTTCCTGCTCGTCGACGGATTCACCGCCGAGGACGCCGGCGAGTTCACGCTGCAGGTGGACATGGTGCCGCCCCTCACCGAGACCGAGCCCAACGACGACCGCGATCAGGCGAACGCGTACACCGCGCCGTACCACGGAACCATCACCGTCACGGACCTGGAGTTCGACATCGACGTGGTCAGCATCACGGTGCCCGCGGGTGGCACGCTGACGGCGGAAGTGAAGGACATTGGCAACGGCGCGTGCGCCGCGGGCGCGGTGGACAGCTGGCTCTACGTGTACGACGGGCCCGACTCCGAAGCCGAGCTTGTGGCCGAGGCCGACGACGGCGGGGAAGGGCGCTGCTCCCGCCTGGAGCTGACCGGCATGGTGGCCGGCACGTACTACGTGGAGGTGTGGGCCGGCTTTGGCGACGAGTTTGCCTACCAGCTGGAGCTCACCGCGCAGTGATATCCCGCGGATCCCTTGGTAGCGTCACGGCGGCCTACGGGAAGGAGGCGCCGGATGCGCATTGGGATTCTGACGAGCGGCGGTGATTCGCCGGGGATGAATGCGGCGGTCCGCACGGTGGCGGTGGCGGGGCGCGCGCGCGGGCACGAGGTGCATGGCGTGCAGCGCGGATACGAGGGGCTGCTGGAAGGTGACATCCGGCCCCTGGAGCTGGCGGCCATTGAAGGCATCACGCGCATGGGCGGCACCATCCTGGGCTCCGCCCGCTCCGCGGTGTTCCCCACGCCGGAAGGCCAGAAGAAGGCGCGCGAGCAGCTCAAGGCGCACCAGCTGGATGCGCTCGTCGTCGTGGGTGGCAACGGCTCGTTGACCGGCGCGCACCTGCTGGGCAGCGACAAGCCCTGTCTCATCGTCGGACTGCCGGCCTCCATCGACAACGACATTGGTCACTGCGGGCTGGCCATTGGCGTGGACACCGCGGTGAACACCATTGTGCAGGCGTGTGATCGCATCTCGGATACGGCGCGGGCCCACCGTCGCGCGTTCCTCGTCGAGGTGATGGGACGACGCTGCGGCTTCCTGGCCATGCGCGCCGGCATCGCCGCCGAGGCGGATGCCATCGTGTACGGGGAGCGGAACCTCTCGGAGGACGAGATCGTGGGGAAGCTGCGCGGCGTGTTGCGCAATTGTTTTGGCGGCAAGCACAAGAAGCGCGCGCTCATCGTCAAGAGTGAGGGGGTGAGCATCCCGACGAGCACGCTGTGCAAGCGGCTCCAGCACCACCTCAGCGAGGACGCGCCCGGCGTGGAGATCCGCGAGACGGTGCTGGGCCACGTGGTGCGCGGCGGCGACCCGAGCGCGCTGGACCGCATGATTGCGCAGCGGCTGGCCTACGGCGCGGTGGTGGCGCTGGAGCGCGGCGCCCACGACGTCATGCTGGGCTGGGATGTGCCCGGCGGCTTTGGGGAGAAGACCGAGGACAGCAGCGTGCGGGTCATCAAGCTGCAGGATGTCCTCGACGAGACCGCGCGCCTGCTGGATGGAACCAGCCCGGTGATCCAGCGTCGCGTGGCGTTGCTGAACCAGGTGGAGGACATGTTGGCGCTGTGAGTCAGGGCGCCCGTCCGGCATCCGTCCGTCCCTGGTCATGGGCATCCCTCCCGGCCTAGACAGCCTCCCGTCGCGGCAAGGCCGAGCCGCGCGAGGGGTCCCATGGTCGACGTCAGCTCCGTCCGTTCCTTCATCCGCACCGCGCAATCGCGCCACCGCGCCACACCGGAGATGGTCCGTGGCCTCAACGTGCCGTACTGGCGTCGCGGGGAGATGAGCATTCCCGGTTTCAAGATGAAGGCCGGCGGCAACCCCGCCACCGACGGACGCGAGCAGTCCCTGCGCATCATGAAGAAGGCCGCCACCATGCCGGTGGATTTCTTCTTCTTCGACCTCGAGGACGCCGCGCCCGACCACGAGGAGTGGAAGCCCTGGGCCCGCAAGTTCGTGGTGGAAGCGCTCACCACGACGGACTCCTTTGGCAAGCGCGTGGTGGGTTTCCGCCCCAACAACATCCGCACCGCCTACTTTGAAGACGACATGGTGGATGTCCTCACCGCCGCGGGCAATCGCCTCCACGCCTTGGTGCTCCCCAAGAGCGAGACGGTGGACGAGGTGAAGGACGCCGTGCAGGCCATGAAGGACATCCTGCGGCTGGCCGGGCATGCCAACCGTGTCGTCGTGGAGGTGCTGATTGAGAGCCCGCGGGGATTCCTGGACGCGGAACGCATTGCCGCCATCCCCGAGGTGGCCGCGCTGGTGCTGGGCTCCTATGACTTCGCGCGTACCCTCGGTGGACGCGTGGAGACGGCCACCTGGCTCGACGACCAGCGCACCATCCGGCAGTCGCTGCCCATCCTGGCCGCCGCGCACGGAAAGGACGCGGTGGACGCCATCACCGCCATCCTGCCCGTCCGCCCCAAGACCCCCGACGGCATCAGCGAGGAGGAGGCGCTCAGCGCGCTGAGGCGTCGTCGCGAGGAGCTGGATGTGAAGCGGTATGGCGCCGCGTTCGTCGAGGGGGTGCGCAAGCACCAGGCAGCGGTGGAGATGGCGCGTCGGGATGCGCTGGATGCGCGACGGTGCGGGTTTGCTGCCAAGTGGATCCTGCACCCCGACCAGATCGAGCCGATCCAGGGCGCGTGGACCCCTTCCGCCGACGAGGCGCGCAGCGCGCTCAAGATGGTGGCCGCCTATGCCGCCGCCGCCATCCGTGGAAGCGGCGCGGAGCTCGACGGGCAACGTCTCGCCGACAAGGCGGTGGTGGGAATGGAGTGGTGGCAGGTGGAGTCCGCGCTGCGGGATGGCATCCTCTCCGACGGAGACATCCAGGCCACGGGATTCACGTTGGAACAGTTGCGTCGGACCGTCCGCACCCGGGATTGACCATGCGCAGCCCACGTCACGCCCACGCCCTGTTGCTGGTTCCCCTGCTGGCCTGTCCCTCCACCAGCGGCACCACCACGCCGCCCACCACCACGCCGGTGGACTGCTCCGTGCTCGACGAGGTGTGGTCGGTGGATGACCTGCCGCCCGCCACCGTCAGCGACTGCCAGGCGCCCACGCCGCGCGACCTCAGCGCGGAATCCAAGCTGGCCGTGGCGGTCTACCACTTCAACATCCAGTACGTGGCCGGCGGCCTGGCCGGATTCCTCGACGACACCGAGCGCTACCGCCTCAACGAGGTGGAGACCGAGGATCGCATTGTGCGGCAGGGCCTGGAGCCGGTGCTGGACATGTTCCTGGCGCACGAGACGTTCCGCGCGGACATCGAGCTGCAGGCGTATTTCCTGGAGGTGATGGCGCTGCGGCACCCGGACGTGCTGGACAAGCTGCGCACGCTGGCATTGCGCGGGCAGATTGACGTCGACAGCTTCCATTATTCCGACCAGCTCTACGTGGCCTACGGTCGCAAGGACCAGGAGGTGAGCCTGGAGCTGACGCGGCAGATCTTCGAGCGCACATGCATCCCGGTGGGGCGCGCCATCTTCACGCAGGAGGGACAGTTCTGTCGGGGGCAGATTCCGTTGGCGCAGGAGCGCGGCTACGCGGTGAGCATCCTTCCCAAGAACCTCTTCAAGTACCAGGTGGGCGAGGCGGCCATGAACGAGGCGGTGCTCTACGAGGACACCGAGCAGCCCGGCCATCCCGTCATCCTGGGCGGTCAGAGCTGGACCGCGCCGGACCAGGGCTTCGAGCTGCGTTGGCTGTTCATGGATGACGGAGAGATTGCGTTCACCGAGAGCGGGCTCAACCCGTATTTCGGTCACGACTACGTCGTCGATCCGGCGAAGATCAACGAGCACGTGAACCTGCTGTTGCAGATGGAGCAGCAGGGATACGTGTTTGCCACGGTGGCCGAAGCCGCGGAGGCCATGGTGGCGCGCGGCATCACCCCGCGTCCGCTCCCGCCCATCCTCGACGGGACCTGGCAGCCGAAGGACACGTTGAACGTGGGGCGGTGGATGGGGATGGCGGGATTGTGGCGCGCGCAGGAGAACGACAGCGGCGTGCTCTCCAGCATCTGGTCCGCGCGCAAGCTGGTGGAACGGGCGGAGCGCAGCGCCGGCGTCACTCCCGCCGTCACCGCCGCCTGGCGTGAGCTGCTCCTTGCGCAGGTGAGCGACTCCACGGGATGGAATCCGTTCATCAACGAGGTGGGCTACAGCCTGGACCACGCATCCCGCGCCGCCGGGCTTGCGGAGACCATCCTGGCGTGCAGTGCCAACAAGGTGAGCGAGGCGCCGAGCCCGCTGACGTGTGAAAGCTCGTCGGACAAGACGTTGGCGGACCTGGGGATCACGGTGGTGGTGCCCGCGCGCGCGGTGCAGCAGGAGCTGCGGAAATGCAGCATCCATGGCCGGGGTGGTCGTGCGTATGAGCTGGTGTTGCGCGCGGAGAAGCTGTCGAGCTTCGAGCCGCAGCTGGATCCGACGACGGAGGCCACCGCCGAGCGCGAGCTGGATGTGCACGTGACGCTGCAGGGGAACACGTTCCAACTGGTGCAGGCGCTGGAGAATGAGCTGCGTACGGTGAACCTGGATGACTACGTGTTCGACACCATTGGCATCCCGCTGCCCATGGGCTTGATGAGCGTGGGAGATCGACGGTGGATCATCCAGGACATGGCCAGCGGCCGGCTGGCGGCAACGTTGTCACGAACGGGCGACGGCGTGGGGAAGGTGCTGTTCAATGACCGCACGGTGACCCGCGCGGCGGCGAGCGCACGGCGGTACATCCTGCTGGAAGACGTGGACGCCGCCGACGCGCTGAAGGTTGCGCGCGCGATCAACGTGGATGAGCCGCTGCCCTGACAGCACGGGAACCGTGGACGTCAGCGGGCTCCCGCGGCATCAACCTCCCTGGAACGCCCGCCAGATCTCCGGCCTGACCCGGACCAGGATCTCGACGTGGTCCGCGTGCTCGATGATCTCGTAGCCCTCGACCGCGTAGCGCGTCTTCCCCGCGATGAAGCTCTTGCGCCACCCCAGACCGTGCAGGTCACAAAGGTCCCGGCACAGGCCCGTGAACACCGCGCGCGGCTTGTTCCTGGCGGGCACGTAGCGTCGGACCAGCCCGCCAATCAGCTCGGTCTTGCCGTCCGGCGCCCCCAACAGCAGCGCGTCCATCAACGTGATCCGTGGCGGCGCGGCCGGCCGGGGCGCGGGCGCGGCGGTGGGTACGTACTTGAGCGTGTACTGCGGGTCGATCCCCAGGGTTTCGAGCCATTCGACGACGACCTGGAGAAGCCGTTCGCGTCGGTGGCTGAACCACTGGTCCTTGAGGTCCGGGTATTCGCGCAGGGCCGACCGGAAGCGGCTGAATGCGCCCTTGCCCTGCAACGCCTCCAGCAGCTGCTCGGCGACGTCCCGATCGGGGAGTCCCTCCGCAAACTCCGTCATCCACCGGTATTCCTCGTAGCCTTCGAGGTGAGGCACCTCCTCGAACCGGTCGGGATGGCTCTCGAGCTCCTCCATCTGGCGACCTTGTGACCCCTCCTCGTCGTCCCAGTCGGTGCTCACCGTCAGCACCGCGCCGGTCGCGACGTTCAGATGTGTCTTCAAGGGCTCATTCGGATCGCGCTCGAACGCGTCCATCAGTTCGTCCATGTCGACCGGGAGCCTACGCGGTGTGGCGCTCATACCCATGGAATCTAGCGCGACCACGGGGACTGCCAAACACTCACCCGCCGGTGCATCTGCCCACCTACCGCTCAATACGCCGCCAGGTACAGCTCCTCGATCTCCTGCGGCATGTTCACCTTACGCGCGCTCGTGGTGTTCGCCGGGTCCACGAAGGCCACGCGGGCACACTCCTCGAGCTCCTCACGCGGGACGCCCACCTCGGACAACTTCACCGGGTGGCTGCACGTCAGCAGCAACGCCTGAACCTTGTCCGCCGCCGCGCTGGCCGCCTCGTCGTTGCCCAGGCCGCGCGTGTCCACGCCCAGCGCATCCGCCACGTCCTTCAAGCGCGCCGCGGCGGGAGCCAGCCCCGCGTTGTAGCGCATCACGTGAGGCAGCAGGATCCCGTTGCCAATCCCGTGTGGCACACCGTAGCGCGCACCCACGGTGTGACTCATCCCGTGCACCAGTCCCACGTTGGCGCTGCCAATGGCCCAGCCCGCCAGCGTGGCCGCGCTCTGCATGTTGGTGCGCGCCTCGACGTTGTCCGGCTGCTTCACCGCCTTCTCCAGGTTCTGCGCGATGAGCCGGATGGCGTGGATGGCCTGCGCGTCGCTCATGGGGTTGGCGGTGCGGGAGGTGTAGGCCTCCACGGCGTGCGTCAGCGCATCCATGCCGGTGGCCGCGGTCATGCGCGCGGGCAGCCCCACGGTGAGCAGCGGGTCCAGGAACGCCACGTCGGGAATCACGTGCCGGTCCATGATGTAGCTCTTGATGCGCAGCGACTCGTTCTTGATCACCGCCACGTTGGTGACCTCGCTCCCCGTCCCTGACGTCGTCGGCACCACGACGTGCGTGAGCTGCGGTCCGCTCAGGTGGTGCATGCCAATGGTCTGGATGGCCGGGACGCCCGCGGTCAGCGCCACCGCCGTGCCCTTCGCGGTGTCGATGACGCTGCCGCCGCCCAGGCTCAGCACGCAGTCCACGTTGTGACGACGTCCCAGCGCCGCCGCCGCGTCGATGACGCCCAGGCCGGAGTCCTGCGGCACGTCGGAGAACACCGCGGCAATCACCGGGCCCAGCGCTTCCTGCACCCGCGTGAGCAGCCCCGCCTTCACCACGCCCCCGTCGGTGATGACGAGGACACGCTGCTTCCCCAGCGCCGCCACCTCGCTGTGCAGGCGGGCCACGCAGCCGGGTCCGGAGATGATACGCGTGGTGGGCTCGTACTCGTACGCGGTGGTGCGCGGCCGACGCAGCAACAGCCGGTGGCCCATCTTGTTGTTCGGGTCGCCCTCGGTGCCCACGTGGACGTGCTTGACCTCGGTGTATTCCGCCAGGCCGTGGTGCCCCAGCTCCCGCCCGACGCCACTCTGCTTGTAGCCACCAAACGGCGCCAGGTCGTTGAAGACGTGCCAGTCGTTGATCCAGGTGGTCCCGGTGCGCAGCCGCGCCGCAACGGCCTGCGCGTGCTCCACGTTCCGACTCCACACCCCGCCGGCGAGCCCGTAGCTGCTGTCATTGGCCAGGGCCACCGCTTCGTCCTCGTCGCGGTAGCGCAGCACGCACAGCACGGGCCCGAAGATCTCCTCCCGCGCAATGCCCATGCTGTTCTTCACGTCGGAGAAGACGGTGGGCTGCAGGTAGAAACCGTTCTCGAAGCCCGACACCTCCACGCGGTCACCACCACACACCAGCGTGGCGCCCTCGGCGCGTCCCGCCGCGATGTGCTTCTCGATGCTGGCCCGCTGCCGCGCGTTGACGACGGGACCGACGCGGGTACCGGGATCCATCTGGTAACCCACGCGCAACCCCCGCGCGCGCTCGACGAGCTTGTGCAGGAAGGAGTCATGCAGGGATTCGGGGAGGAAGAGCCGCGTGCCCGACTCACACACCTGTCCCGAGTGGAGGAACGTGGCGAACAGCGCGCCGTCCACCGCCATGTCCAGGTCCGCGTCGGGCAGCACGATGTTGGCGCTCTTCCCGCCGAGCTCGAGGCTGACGCGCTTGATGGTGTCCGCGCCGGCCTTGAGGATCTCGCGCCCCACGGCGGTGCTGCCGGTGAATGCCACGCGGTCCACGTCGGGGTGGCGCACCAGCAGCTCACCCACGCGCCGGTCCGGTCCCACCACGACGTTGATCACGCCCTTGGGGACGCGGCTCTTCTGGATCAGCTCGGCGAGCAGCAGCGCGCTGAGTGGCGTCTCGGGGGAGGGCTTGAGCACCACGGTGTTGCCCATCACCGCGGCCATGGAGATCTTCCAGATGGCCATGAGGAACGGGAAGTTCCACGGGATGATGCCCACGCACACGCCCATGGGCTCCCTCCGCACGTAGTTGCGCGAGGGGAAGAACGGTCCCGCGGGGGGCAGCTCCTCGCGCCACGGGAAGCGCGTGGCGGCGTACGAGGCCATGGTGCGCATGAAGCGCGCGCCCTGGAAGATGTCGCCGGCGGTGCGGGCCAGGAGGCCACCGCTGTCCAACGCCTCCACCATGGCCAGCCGCGTGATGTTGGCCTGGATGAGGTCGGCCAGCTCCATCATCATCTCGGCGCGCGCGCCGGGCTCCATGCGGCTCCACGGTCCGTGGTCGAAAGCGCGACGGGCGGCGGCCACCGCGGCGTTCACCTCGGCCTCTCCGGCGGCGGCCACGGTGGCAATGGGCGCTCCGGTGCCCGGGTCCAGGCTCTCGAAGCGCTGGCCGCTCTGGGCGTCAACGAATTCCCCGTCGATGAAGAGGCGGTAGTGGTCCATGGGCTCCTCGGAAAGGCCCGCGAGGGGTAGCACGCCGCCGCGGCGCTCATCACCTGTGCGCACCGTCCTTCCGTCGCAGCCCACGGTGACGCACGCGTGCTGGCGTCGGGGAAAATGACGGGGTCGGACCACCTGTGATACGTGCGACGGGCTTGGCTTCCCACCCCGCAGCTCCTCTCCCGACGACACCAACGCTTCCGCCGTCGGACGCTCCCGCTCCTCCGCTCGAGGAGAACGCGGCGCCGCGCGCGGTGGCATTCGGTCTGGCCCTGGTCACGTGTGCCACCATGCTGGCGGAGGTGGCCTACACGCGCATCCTCTCCGTCTCGCTCTGGTACCACTACGCGTTCATGGCCATCTCGCTGGCGCTGTTCGGGATGGCGTTTGGCGCGGTGATTGTCTACGTGCGCCCGTCGTGGTTTCCGCAGGAGCGCCTGGGCCGCTCCCTGACGCTGCTGGCGCTGGGCTTCGCGCTGACCATGGTGGTGGGCTTTGCCGTGCACCTGCAGCTTCCCGTGGGCCCGCCCGCGGGCGTGAAGGGCCTGGGGCTCATCAGCGTCATCTTCCTGCTGCTCAGCGTGCCGTTCATGGCCTCCGGCGTGCTGGTGGCCCTGGCGTTGACGCGTTTTCCCCGGGCGGTGGGCACGCTGTACGCGTTTGACCTCGTCGGTGCGGCGGTGGCGTGCCTGGTGTTCTGGGCGTTCATTCCCGCGCTCGGCGGTCCCGCCGTCATCGTGCTGGCCGGGGCATTGGCGGCAGGCGCGGCGGTGTGTTTCAGCTTGCGGCAGGAAAGCGCGGCGCTGCGTCGCACGGCGACGGTGACGACGTTGGTGCTCCTGGCGCTGGCCATGCTGAACCCGCAGCTCAAGCTGTTGCGGATGCGGCACATCAAGCAACAGCAGGGCGCTCCCGTCGAGGCGGTGCTGGAGTGGTGGAACGTGCACTCCGTGGTCACCGCGGTGCCGTACCGCTTCTCGCAGGAACTGGTGTGGGGTTTGTCGTCGAAGCGCAGGCAGGAGCTGGCCAAGCAGCCGCATCCCGGCTTCCAGATTGACGTGCGCATCGACGGGTCCGCCGACACCGTCATCACGCAGTACAGCGGCAACCCCGCCGAGATTGCGCACCTGATGGAGGACATGACCTTCACCGGCTACGCGCTGCGACCGCGCTCCGACATCCTGGTCATCGGCGCGGGTGGCGGCCGCGACGTGCTGGCGGGTCTTCTCGTCGAGGCAAGCAGCATCACCGCGTTGGAGATCAACGAGACGATCCTGGAGATGCTGAACGGCGCGTTCGGGGATTTCTCCGGCCACCTGGACCGCAACCCGCGCGTGAAGTTCGTCCACGACGAGGCGCGCTCCTGGCTGGAATCCAGTGACCGCAAGTTCGACATCATCCAGATGTCCCTCATCGACACCTGGGCCGCCACCAGCGCGGGTGCGTTCGTGCTGGCGGAGAACAGCCTCTACACGCTGCAGGCGTGGCGCACGTTCCTTCGTCACCTCGACGAGAACGGCGTGCTGAGCGTGACGCGGTGGTGGTGGGGCTCGCCGCCGCCGGAGATCCTGCGCTCCCTCTCGCTGGCCTACTCGGCGCTGCGCGCGCAGGGCGTGATGAGCCCGCGGGCGCACGTGATCCTGGTGAGCAACGCGGAGCCCGACGGCGCGGGCCAGCTCCACGGCCTGGGCACCATGCTCATCTCCCTCCAGCCCTTCTCCGACGACGACATCGCCACGGTGGAGAGGTTCTGCCAGGAGCGCGGGCTGACGGTGGCGCTCTCTCCCAAGGCCGCCACCATCCCGGAGCTGGCGCAGATGCTGGACCCGGCGGCGCACGACGCGTTGGTGGCCGGCTCCTCGCACGACCTCAGCGCCAGCACGGATGACCGCCCGTTCTTCTTCAACACGCGGCGGTTCTCCGACGTGATGCGCGAGGGCGGAGGTGGCCACGCCGCGGAGTCCATGGTTTTGCTCCTGGTGTTGTTTGTGATGGTGAGCGCCATGTGCGTGCTGGGCCTGCTGGTGCCGTTGTGGCTGCACGAGCGCGGTCGACGACGACAGCACGCGGTGGCGCTGCCGCGCGGCCGGCTGGTGGGGCACGGCATCTACTTCGCGGCCATTGGCCTGGGATTCACGCTGGTGGAGATGGGGCAGATGCAGCGGCTGACCTTGTTCCTGGGTCACCCCGCGTATTCCCTGACCACGGTGCTCTTCTGCATGCTGCTCGCCACCGGGCTGGGGAGCTTCCTGACTGGCCGGCTCGTCGTGGGGCGTGCGCCGCGCGTGATGGTCTCCGCGTTGGTGATGACGCTGGGGGTGACCACGGTGATGGCGCTGGTGCTGCCGGAGATCCTCGGCGCGCTGGGAGCCGCCCCGCTCTCGACGCGACTGGTGGTGGCCGGCGGCGCCGTGGCGTTGACGGGTGTGCCCATGGGCGTGGCTTTCCCGCTGGGACTCTCCTTGGCGGAGCGTGACGTCCCGCCGGCCACGCCGTGGTTGTGGGCCACCAATGGCGCGCTCAGCGTGGTGGGCTCGGTGCTGGCGGTGATCATGTCCATTGCGCACGGAATCACCGTCACCTGCGCGGTGGGGGCCGCGTGCTACCTGGTGGCCGTGTTGGCGCTGCTCCGCCACGTGCGTCCCGCCCCGACCAGCTGAGCCGCTCAAAACGCGCCGCCGCTCGCGCCATTCACGCGACGACCCCAGCTCTCCGCTCGGCGCGCCGCGGGCACGGCGCTTGCGAAGCCGCCTGCGCATGACCACCACGTCTCCGTCCTTCCTGCCCGCGTCGGCAAGCGCGTTGCTGCGACGCTGGTTTGTGCGTTTCAACCCGCTCTTCACGCTGAGCGCCCTGTGTGTGCTCGGCGGGGTGTTCGCGCTGTCGCGGGCCATGGGCACGGAGGCCGACGTCGGGCTGACGGTGGTGCTGGACCTCTACCAGTGGCTGCTCATCGGCTCCGCCGCGCTGCTCTACCGGCGCCTGCTCCGACGTCGGCCGGGCGCGGTGCTGGGCATCATCCAGCTGGTCTACATGTCCGACCCGACGCTGCAGCTCTCCGCGCTGGCCTCGTCCGGTGCGTGGTGGGCCAGTGCGGTGTGGCTGCTGTCCTTCCACTTGAAGCTGCGCGCCCTGGCGTGGGCCTTCCAGCTGCGCGTGAGCCGGGCGGTGTTCCTCCTCGTCACACTGGGAGCGGCCATGGTGGCGGGTCTCCCGTGGCTGCGCACCAGCGTGACGTCCGACCAGGCGGAGCTGCTGACCGGGGTGCTTCCGGTATGTGGTCTTGTCGTCGGAATCCTGGCACGACATCTGTCGTTGACCATGGAGTCGTGCATCCCGCTGACCGGATTTGGCGTGGTGGCTTTCCAGCGCTCCATGAGAGCCGCGTGGGGCATCTGGGGAGGCGCGGTGGTGTACCACACGTTCAACGCGTTGCTTTCCGTGGGGCTGGTCCCGCTGCTCCCCATGCTGGGCGCCGTGGCCCTCAGCACCGTGCTGTTTGCCGACGACGAGAAAGACACCTGGGTCCGCGTGGGCGTCTCCATGTTCCTGTGCGCGCTGGCCGCGAGGAGCGGCTTCCTCGTTGGGCTGGGCATGGTGGCGGCGGTATTGACAATCGCGTGGATGGGAGGCCGGCCGGCACGATTCGCCGTCGTCGCGGTGGGATGCGCGCATGTGCTCATCCGGTTGCAGGGCTGGGACGTGGCGCTGGGGTTGCCGGAGGGTTGGGGATTGGCGCTGGTCTCGTCGTTGGCGTGGGGCGTGTTGTTGGTACGGGGGAGGTCGTGGCTGGCATTGATGGCGCTGGTGATGACCTGGGGGACGGTGGGCCTGCAGACCTGCGTCGCCGTGGGCGTCCTCAGCACCGCGACGTGGGGAATGCTGCTGCTGGGAATGGGATTCGTGTTGTTGCTGCTGGGCGTGGTGGCGCACGGCGTGGTGGGCGCGGGTGAAGAGGAGGGCGAGGGCGCTCCCGGTCCGTCGACGTGTGCGGCGGTCAGCGTGCACCCGCCGGCCACCACGAGCGTGTGAGCGTGCTACGCTGCAGCGATGCGTTCCACGTGGGGCCCGGTCGTCGTGGCGGTGTGCGGCATCTGGGCGTGCGCACCGACGTCGTCGTGGTTGGCGCTGGGACGTGATGCGGGCGTGCCGGACGCGGCGCCGCGGACGTGCGAGTCCCACGCGGACTGTCGCGAGGACGAGGCGTGCTCGGCGGGCACCTGTGTCTCCGCACAATGCCGACGTCGTGAGGAATGTCCGGATCCCCGACGCCAGCTGTGCTCCGAGGACTTCCGTTGTCTCCCCGACCCGAGCATCCCACCTGCTGTGAGTGCCCCGGTGGCGACGAGGATTGCCCCTGGGATATTTCTGTTCCGCTGGCGCCTGTTACAGCACCGAGGGACGTCCCACCTGCATCAGCTCGCGGCAGTGTCCCCAGGGAGACCGTTGCGACCGTCGCGCGAACTTCTGCGTCCCCGACGTGGGCGGCTGTGACCTGTGCACGGACGACCCGGAGTTGTGCTGTCATCCCGACGAGGAGACCTGCGACGAAGCCACCCGGCACTGCGTTGTCATGGGCATCCCGGATGCCGGGCCCTGACTGGCCCACGCTCGCGTCTACGTTCACGTTCGCCCCGGTTTAGCCCTGCTTCGTCCGGCCACGTTGCCGTCCGGGGCGCGGTGCGCTCGCGTCGACGTCGGCGGTGCGGCGTAGACGCCAGCGTGGACATTTCCCGCCATTGAAGATCGGCGCGGCAGTGCTATGTCCGGACGCCGCGGAGGACCGCCCGGATTTGCGCGGCGGTTGGCCAATCCTGAAGCGTGATTTCCCTCTCCAAGCGACCGGCACCGTTGTACACCTGTGCCGCCTCGCTTCCCCGATGACTCCTCCGTCGGGGACCTCGGTGCGGGAGAGCGCGGCAGGGCACCTGTGGAACTGGTCATGTCCAACCGTGTTCGCAAGTCAGTCTCGGAAGAGCCCACCTGGATGGGGGACCTTGCCAAGACCTGGGCCGCGGTCTCCCGGCTGGGGCCCCCCGCTCAGGTCCCGCCGCGCGCCCCTTCTCCCACCGCGGTGCTGCTCCAGCGCCTGGGTGAGCCCGCGCTGGTGCACCTCTGCCGGCTGCACGGGATGGGTGGGCTCAGGACCCTGGAGGAGCGCCGGGTGGTGGTGGCCCAGCACTACGGTGACGACGTGCGTGGTTGCCTGCTGGACCTGCGTCGTGACCACCTGGCGCAGCTGCTGACCCGCGCCCGCCTGCGCAACGTGCGCGGCAAGGCCGCCGGGACCTCCCGCCTCCCGCTGGGGATCCTGCGCGACCTCGCGTTCCAGCTCGTGATGAAGGAGAGCGCGCCCACGCCGGCCCCCGCACCGGAGGCGCCTCCCACGACGTCGCCGCCGCCGGAGGACCGCCTGCTCGAGGGCCTGACCGGCGCCTGGAGCCGCCCACGCGCCCTCCCGCCGCTGCTGCGCCAGGTGGGGCTGGAGTGTCCCAGCCGGCTGACATTGGGGCGCTTCCAGGAGCTGCTGCGCCGCCTGGAGCTGCGGGGCGTGGAGATGCTGCTCCCCGACGGGACGGTGGCGCACATGGGATGTCGCTCCCCGGGGCTGGAGGCGCGCGTGCGCCTGCGGGCCCGCGCCCGGTCCACGCCTCCGCCCGAGGTCCGGCTGGTGCCCGGGGGCCGCGGCGGCAGCGACCGCCCCGTGGAATCCGACGAGAGCCAGGCCTACGAGCTGGCCCTCTTGAAGCTGCGCTTCCTCACCGCGGTGCCCAGCGTGGACCGGCTGCACCAGCCGGAGTGGCCGGCCGGCTTCGTGGCCCGCGCCACCGACGGACTCAAGCTGGGCCCGGTGCACCTCCGCCTCATCACCACCGTGGCCAGCACCTACGGCATGGGCGGGCATGACCCCATGGCGCTCATCCCGCTGCTGCTCCCGCGCCTCTCCCCGACGGAGTGGGAGCGCCTGCTGGGCGACTACCAGCAGCTCAACGCGCACAGCCCGCAGTTCGTCTCCGACGTGGTGACGGTGGTGCGCAGCCGCCTGGAGCCCGCGCGTGCCGCCGCGCCGGTGTTGACCGCGCCGCCCGCCACCGCGGCGCCGCCCCCGCCAGAAGCCCCCCGCGCCGAGCCGGAGCTGAACAGCCGACCGCTGGGCGCCCTGGTGGGCATCTTTGACTGAGCACCCCTGCCGCCCGGAGCACACCATGGAGCAGAACCTCAAGGACAAGATCGAGCGCGTCTTCGGCAACCTCGTCGTGGACAAGCGCCAGGCGCTGCAGGCGGGCTTTGAGCTCATGCCGCGCTTCGTCACCGAGTTCCTGCTTGCCGCCGCGCGCCAGAAGAGCGGCGCCATGGATGTGTCCGAGGTGCGGGACCGCGTGCGGCGTTTCTCCGTCGACGCGGACCGCAAGGCGGAGTTCGTCAGCCGGCTCATGCGTGAGGGCCACGCCAAGCTGATTGCGCTGTTGGAGGTGGAGCCGCGCCCGGAGCGCAACTGCCACGTGGGCCGGGTGGTGCAGCTGGACGGCCATGAGCTCGACGTCAGCGAGTCCCTGGTGGCCCAGTTCCCCGAGCTGCTCTACGGCGGCCTGTGGGGCAGCTGCCTGCTCAAGTACGACACCAGCGGCGCGCGGCCCCGCATGGTGGTGGCGGACTTCTCGCCCTATCAGCTCACGCGCCCGGACATGGAGCTGTTCCGACGCGCCCGCGCCGAGTTCAC
The DNA here is from genome assembly GCA_040752415.1 of Myxococcota bacterium. Taxonomy (GTDB): domain Bacteria; phylum Myxococcota; class JACRCW01; order JACRCW01; family JACRCW01; genus JBFMGU01. The sequence continues at coordinate 2,307 of JBFMGU010000090.1, read as the reverse complement.
CCTGGATGAGTGGACCGAGCTGCTCATCACCTCCGCGGGCTACCGGCCGGAGGCGTTCCCCACCTTCCGCTCCCGCCTGCTGCTGCTCACGCGCCTGGTTCCGCTCACCCAGCCCAACGTGAACCTCATTGAGCTGGGGCCCCGTGGCACCGGCAAGAGCTACCTGCTGCGGAACATGAGCAGCCGCTGCTACCTGCTGGCCGGCGCCCGCGCCACCCCCGCCACCCTGCTCTATGACCTGTCTCGTCGTCAGGTGGGCATCGTGGGGCGCAAGAAGGTGGTCATCTTCGACGAGGTGGCGGCCACGCAGTTCCCGGACATCAGCCTGGTGGCGGCGCTCAAGGACTACATGGAGAGCGGGCACATCTCTCGCGGGGGGCGTTCGCTCGTCGGGGACTGCAGCTTCTTCTTCACCGGCAACATTGACATGGACCCGGATGGTCGCACCCCGCACCGCGACTACCTGCACCTCTTCGAGGTCCTGCCCCACGACCTGTGCGACTCCGCAGTGGCCGACCGCATCCACGGCTTCATCCCCGGCTGGGAGATGCCCAAGATCAGCGACGCGGTGCTGGCCGACGGCACCGGCCTGCTCACCGACTACTTCGGCGAGGTGCTGGGGGAGCTGCGCAAGGACGTGGAGTTCCACCAGATGCTGAAGGACCGCCTGAGCCTGGAGAACGCCACCCACCGCGACCGCCGCGCCATCGAGAAGGTGGGCGCGGGGCTGCTCAAGATGCTGTATCCCGACGGAAAGGTGGAGGACGCCGGCTTCCGCCAGGTCCTCCAGGTGGCCGCCGAGCTGCGCCAGCGCGTCCACAACCAGCTGGAGCGCATGGCACCCGGGGAATACGCCCCCAAGTGCATTGGCTTCCCCGGCATGCTCACCCACGTGGCGGCGGACATGATGGGCGGCACCCGCCTGGAGGAGCACGACGTGGAAGCCAACCAGCGCGCGCTGGTGGGCAAGATCACCATCCTGGTCACCGCGGACAAGGGCGGTGGTGGCGTCGGGTTCGTGGAGTGCGCGCACGTGGAGGGCCGCGGCCTCAAGGTCACCGGGCTGCGGGGCGCCGTGCTGGACCAGAGCGTGCAGGCCGCCTACGACGCGCTGCTCAACCTGGGCGGCAAGTACGGCCTCACCGCCGAGAAGCTGCGCAGCCGCAAGATGGCCGTGCACCTGGTCAACATGGCGGAGTTCAAGGACGGGCCCAGTGCCGGCCTGGCCTTTGCGCTGGCCATGTTCTCCGCCGCCACGGGGCGGCGGATTGTTCCGTCGCTGGCGGTGACCGGGGAGCTGTCCATCCACGGCAACGTGGGTGCCGTGGGCGCCATCCCCGAGAAGGTCAGCGCCGCGCAGCGCAACGGGCGCAAGCTGGTGCTCATCCCCGCGGCAAATGCCGAGGAGCTCAGCCGGATCCCGGAGATCGTCGCCAACGTCGATGTGCGGCCCATGCGGACCTTCCGTGAGGCGGTGGAGGTTGCGCTCGAGAAGGCGATGGATGCCGCGGTTTCCGTGAACGCCTGAGTCGACTCATCACCCGTGAGTGGCGTCGCATGGGAAGCTGTTCCGCCCGCTGCGTGGGAGTGGGGTCCCGCGGCGATGGCAAGGACGGCGGCGAGCTCGCCGGTTGGGAAACGGTGAAGCCTCAGAGGGGCGCGGAGGGCCTGGGAACGTGGGGAATGGCGAGTGGAGCGCCAGGGGCCGTCGGGAGGGAGACCGCGGACAACTGCGTCGCACGCGAGCGCCGCGTCGCTGGGGCCGCGGTCCCGTTTCGGGGAGGAATTCAGAGGGCACGGGGAAATGCGCTGGGGGATGCGTGGCAAGCGCGAACCGCGTCGCTGGGTGCCACCGTCTTGCTTTGGGGGAGGAAGTCACAGTCAGCGGGGCAGGGGAAACGCGCAAGGGAAGCTTCCCGAGCGCGAACTGCGTCGCGCTGGTACCGCGGTCTCGTTGTCATCGTCGGCGTGGCTCGCTGGTATCCGTTTCGGCTTCGCATCGTCGACTTCAGGGTTGTGAGGCCGCTGCGCGAACGCGCTTCGCATCGTCGACATCCGGGTTGTGACAGTGAGGCCGCTGAGCGGACGGGTGCGTCGCGAGCGCGAGTCGCGTCGCTGGTACCTGTCTCGAATTTTCTCGTTTGGCGTGGGCTCGTCTGGTACCCGCTTCGTCTTTCTCATCTTCGGTACCGCCTGCCTTCCGCCTTCCGTCTTTCCGTTTCGTTCTTCCGTGTTCCGTCTTGGGTGCTCCTTGCTGTTGGGTTGAGAAAGAAAAACGGGAAATCCCACCGCGGGTCCCATTTGATT
>JBFMGU010000009.1:0-82274 GCA_040752415.1 Myxococcota bacterium | reverse complement strand
CCGCCACGACGTGAAACCGGTGAAACCGCGAGGCGGCCGGGTGGGGGGGCCAACCCGCCACCCGCCGGAAACAACGGACAGAATGGGGAAGGAGAGGGCTCCCGCGACGCACGGAGGAAGCGCACGTCGCGGGAGGGCTCAGGTCAGCTCAGAGACACTGCGCGTTGTTGTTGGGGTTGATGGTGCTGCAGTCCACCTGGTCCGCGGCACAGGAACCCTCGTTGGTGCAGTACTGGCACAGGTCCGCGGTCTGGCCGCCGCAGTCCGGGTCCACCACGCCGCAGCCGCAGTCGCAGCCGTCCGCGGGGCCGTGGCCGTAGTAGTCCGGGTTGCAGGTCCAGGCCTGCGGGACAATCCACTGGCAGGCGTCGTCGCAGGTGCCCGAGGCCGGCGGGTCGCACTCCTCACCCGCCTCCACGGTGTTGTTGCCGCACACCGCGCCGCCCACGCACTGGGTGTTGTCGGCGGGGTCCGGCTCGCCGCCGCCGGGACAGTTGTTGTACCCGCAATCCGCGGTGATGGACGCGCAGTCGGAGTCCAGCACGCCACAGCCGCAGTCGCACGACTGGTCACCGTAGTAGGCCGGCGAGCAGGTCCAGCCCTGCGGTGCCACGACCTGGCAGTTGGCGTCGCAGGTGGCGGTGTTGGGCGGCTCACAACCCTCACCCGGCTCCAGCACGTTGTTGCCACACTGACCGGTGATGCACTGCGTGTTGTCGGTGGGATCCGGGAAGGTATCCCCGTCGCAGTACTCGTAGTCGCACGTGGCCGTCGCGCTGGCGCAGTCGGGGTCCAGCTCCACGCAGCCGCAGTCGCAGCCGTCGTTCGCCCCGTAGTAGGCGGGGTTGCACGTCCAGGTCCCCGGCACGATGCGCTGGCACTGCTGGTCGCAGGTGGTGCCGTCGGGCGGGTCGCACTGCTCACCGCGCTCCACCAGGTTGTTGCCACACTGCGGCGTCACGCACTGCGTGCTGTCATTGGGATTCACGTACTGCGGATCCGGGCAGTTGTTGTAGTTGCAGGAAGCCACCGTGGCATCCGCGCAGTCCGCGTCCACCACGCCGCAGCCGCAGTCACACCCGTCGCCACGACCGAAGTAGTTCGGGTCGCAGGTCCAACCCTGCGGGACAATGACCAGGCAGTTGGCGTCGCAGGTGGCGCTGCCCGGCGGCTCACACTGCTCATTGCCCTCCACCACACCGTCGCCGCACACCGGGATGCGCTGGCACTCCGCGTCGCAGGTGTCGCTGCCCGGCGGCTCGCAGCCCTCGCCCGGCTCCACCACGTTGTTGCCGCACTGCGCGGTCAGGCATTGGCTGTTGTCGGCGGGATTGGCGTAGCCCGGCGGGATGCAGTTGTCGTAGGTGCAGGAGGCGCCGGTGTTGTCCGCGCAGTCCGCGTCCAGCACGCCGCATCCGCAGTCACACCCGTCGCCGCGACCGAAGTAGCTGGGGTCGCAGGTCCAACCCTGCGGGACCAGCGGCTGGCAGTTCACGTCGCAGGTGGTGCCGTCCGGCGGGTCACACGCCTCGCCCTCCTCCACGACGAAGTTGCCGCAGAAGGGCAGCAGCGTGCAGTCCACGTCGCAGGTGGTGCCGTCGGGCGGGTCGCACTCCTCCGTGCCCTCCTTCACGCCGTTGCCGCAGTCGGGCGCATCACAGGTGCTGTTGTCGGTGGCGTTGATGATGCCGGGGCAGGCGTTGTTGCCGTTGCAGCCGCCCTCGCCGTTGCAGTATTCGCAGGACTCCACGGTGGCGTCGGCGCAGTCCGGGTCCACCACGCCGCAGCCGCAGTCGCAACCGTCGCGCGTACCGTAGTAGCCCGCGTAACAGGTCCAGCCCTGCGGGACGATGATCTGGCAGTTGGCGTCGCAGACCTCCGGATTGGGCGGGTTGGGGTCGCACTGCTCGCCGAACTGCAGGATGCCGTTGCCGCAGACCGCGGGGATGATCTTGCACTGGTCGTCGCAGTTGGCGCCGTCCGGCGGGTCGCACTCCTCGCCCTCCTCCAGGATGTCGTTCCCGCACACGGTGATGATGCGGCAGTTGGCGTCGCAGGTGTCGGTGCCCGGCGGCTCGCACTGCTCCAGGCCCTCCACCACGTTGTCACCGCAGGAGGTGGCGCGGCAGGTGCTGTTGTCGGTCTCGTCAATGATGCCCGGGCAGGCGTTGTTGCCGTTGCAGCCGCCCTCGTCGTTGCAGAACTCGCACGAGGCCGCCGTGGCGTCGGCGCAGTCGGGGTCGGCCACGCCGCAGCCGCAGTCGCAGCCGTCGTTGGTGCCGTAGTAGGCGGGGTTGCAGGTCCAGCCCTGCGGCGCCACCACCTGGCACTGCTCGTCGCAGGTGGTGCCGTTGGGCGGGTCGCACTGCTCACCCTGCTCCTGCACGCCGTTGCCGCACACCGGGAGCGTCACGCACGCACCAGTGGTCTCGTCGCACGCGCCGGTGGTGGGGCACTGCGTGTCGTCGGTGCAGCCGGGGTAGCAGATGTGCGTGGTGTTGGTGTCGTCGGTGGCCACGCACTGGTAGCCCGGCGTGTCGCAGCCGCGGTCCGGGGTGCAGGCCTGGTAGCAGAGGCCGGTCCCGTCGCCGATGCCGGCGTCCAGGCACACCGCGCCCTCACCGCAGTCCTGGTCCTCCACGCTGCACCACTCGCTGCAGTAGCCGCCCGGGTAGCCGAAGGTCTCCGAGATGCAGGCCGGGTCACCGCCGGTGGCCGCGCAGTCGGTGTTGAAACGGCAGGCCGAGCCCGCGGCTCCCGCGCCCGGAGCGCACGCCGCCGTGCCCAGGCAGTTGGTGTCGTCGTGGCAGTCGTAGAGACCGTCCGCGTCCTCGTCCAGGAAGTTGTCGCAGACCGTCTCCACGTCGGTGCGGATGATGGTGCAGGTGTCGCTGCACGCCACGCCGTCGGGCGGGTCGCAGGTCTCGGGGTCATCCACCAGGCTGTCGCCGCACACCGGGACGCGCTGGCAGGTGTCGTCGCACAGGTCGCGCTGGGGCGGGTCGCACTCCTCGCCCTCGTCCACGGTGTTGTCGCCGCAGACGTGGAGCGGGATGTTCTGGCACGCGTCGTCGCAGGTGGTGCCGTCGGGCGGGTCGCACTGCTCGCCGCGCTCCACCTCGCCGTTGCCGCACACGCCCTCGATGGGACGGCAGTTCTCGTCGCAGGTCTCACCGTCGGGCGGGTCACAGCCCTCATTGCCCTCCACCACGCCGTTGCCGCACTCCGGCACGCCGCCTGACGACGACGAGCTGGACGCCTGACCGGAGGAGCTGGACGCCTGGCCGGAAGAGCTGGACGCCTGGCCGGAGGAGCTGGACGCCTGGCCCGAGGAGCTGGACGCCTGTCCCGACGAGCTGGACGCCTGGCCCGAGGAGCTGGACGCCTGGCCCGAGGAGCTGGACGCCTGGCCCGAGGAGCTGGACGCCTGTCCCGAGGAGCTTGTCTCGCCCGAGGAGCTGGCCTGGCCCGAGGAGCCGGATGCCTGTCCCGACGAGCTGGACGCTTGTCCGGACGAGGAGCCGCTGGCCTGGCCCGAGGAGCTGCTGGAGCTGGTGGTTTCCTCACCACCCGTGGTGGTGCATGCCTGGATGCCCAGCATCGCCATGACGATGCCGGCGTGTGCAAACCGACGACAATTCACATTCGCCTCCCTGCGGCCGGCGCGTCCGGGTGGATCGCGTCATGCGTGCCGCAATGCGGCGCGGGACGATGCCAAGCGCTCCCCGTCGGGACCAGTTGTTTCCACGGTGGGACGCGTGGAGCGGATGAACGTCCGCAAGATGGGATGTGGTGAGCGCGGTCACGCGGGTGGTGAATCCTTTGCGCGTCCGCCCCGCCGGCGCGTAAGGGGGCCGCATGGACCCGCAGGCTCCTGGCACCACGCGAATGCACGCGCTGCTCCTGGCCTGCGTCCACACCGCGCTGCGGCTGCCGTTCGTGCAGGACGTGCCGGAGTACTACGACTCACTGGAGTACGCCGACCGCAGCGCCGGCATTGACGGGGGTTGGTGGAGCGTCTTGGCCAACGGGCACCTGCCGCACCAGGCGCTCCTCCTGGCCCCGGCGCGACTGCTGCTGGGACTGCTCCCGCCCGCCGCGGCGCTCTCCGTCGTCAGCGTGTTGTACGGGTTGGGCGCCACGCTGGCGTTCCACCGCTTCCTCCTGCGCCTGGTGACGCCGACGCACGCGCTTGCGGGGACGCTGCTCCTGGTGCTCATGCCGTTCAACGCGCTGAGCGACCTGAGCGGATACAGCGTCTCGTTGGTGATGTGCTTCTTCCTCGTCACGCTCGTCGCCAGTACGGGGTACCTGCAGGGTGCCCCCTCCACGCCGCGCGCGTTGGTGGGCGTGGGATTGGCGTGGTTCCTGGCGGTGTCGGGGCACCTGCTGATTGGCATGTGGTCCCTGGCGGTTCCGGCGGTGTGGCTGCTGGTGGCCGGTCCGCTCCGTCACGACGTGCTGCGGCGCATGGTGGCGTTGTCCTTGTGCTGTGTGCTGGCCACGGTGGCCTCGCTGATGGTGCAGGCGCACTTCGTCACCGTCCAGTTCCCGGGCATCGGCATCGTCGCGGGAGTGCGGCGGCTGGTGCTGCGCGACGGCGCGGGTCCGTATGCGCTGGGCCCGGAGCTGGTGGTGCGCGCGGTGCAGATGGTGGGGGCGCAGTGGGGCGTGGTGCCTGGCCTGGGGGTGACGCTGCTGTGTCTGCGGATTCCCGTGCCGCTCCGTCGACGGGTGGCGGTGCTGGCGCTCCTGGCGGTGGGGTTCCTGGCCGCGGCCAAGATGTTCCACTGGGGGCTGTGCACGCGCGTGGTGTTCCCGGGCACGGTGCTGATGCTGGCGTTGGCGGTGCTCGCCGCGTCGCGCTTGCGGCCGAGATGGCAGGGGCTGCTCTGGGCGCTGGTGGTGCTGCAGTTCAGCGTGTCCTCGACGCACGTGCTGGCGGAACGGTTGCTCCGTCCGCTGCCCATGGCCGCGCTGCAGGGAGCGGTGCAGCCCCACGGGGACGCGCGCGTCCGGGTCATCACGCCGGACCGACAGCGTCCGTTCAGCGCGTTCCCGCCCGCGCGCACCGTCCTCTACAACGAGAAAGCGGACAACCCGGCGCTGCTGGACCTGGTCCACGCGAAGCGGCGCGGGGAGCTGGCGCGCGTGTTGATGGACAGCCAGACCTTCTACCACCCGCACTGGCTCGTCGACGGATGGTTCTACGCGTATGACGCCACGTACACCGGCGTGGGCCCGGTGACCGGTCAGCGCAGCTCGGTGGCGGAGGTGATTGCGCAGGTGGACTACCGCTACCTGGCGCTGGTGCCGGGCCGACAGTTCGTGGTGGCGCTGGATGAGCCCATGCAGGACGCCGACGGGCTGCGCGCGGTGTGCCCGAAGGGAATGCACGCCGGATTCGTGCGCGTGACGGGATTGACGCCGGGGGCGCGCGTGGATGTGTACTCGCGCACCAACCGGCTCTCGCCCCTGCGCTGGGACGCCATGGACCTGTACGCCGTCGTCAACAGCCGGGTGGGCGGGCCGTGGGACCCCCTGGCGTGGTCCTACGCGGGTGCTTCCGGGGTGGCGGTGGCGGCGGTGTTCGATCCGCCCGACGACCTGCAGGTCTATGTTGACAAGCAGCCGTACACGGAGTTCGGGTGGGTGCGGTGTCCGCCGTGAGAGCTCAGGGGGTCGGGGCGGTCCCAAAAGGAAGTCAGGAGTCAGAAGTCAGAAGGTGGTCTTGTGACGTCGGCGGTGAACATCTGCTGACTTCCGCATTCCTGACTTCTGACTTCTGACTCCTGACTTCCTTTCCCTGCGGTTTCCGGCACCCCTTCAGTCCAGCAGCCCCCGACGACGCATGTCCCGGCGCACCACCTCCGCGATCCGGTGCGCCATGTTCTCCACCGAGCTCGGGTCCACGCTGTGGGTCAGGCCGGCCCAGATGAGCTTGTCGTCGGGGAGCGAGAACACGGTGGTTTCGATGCGCACGTGCATCTCGGTGTCCACCGGGCTCATCGGGTACACGTAGCCGAAGTAGTCAACGAAGCCGGGCGTGGCCGGGGAGTACTGCGGCACGTAGTCCACGCCCACCACGCGCATCAGCATCACCGCGTCAAACCCCTCCTGCGCCACGCGTCGTCGCAACGCATCCAGGTCCCGCAGTTCCTCGTCGGAGACCACGCGGTAGGCGGGGATGGCGCGCCCCACGTGGAGACTCTGGGCCGCCTGGTCTTCCGCAATCCGGCGCGTCGCTGCGTCACCGGTCAGCGCAACCACCAGCACCTTCTGGAAGCGGAGGTCCTCCGCGGTGGGGTCGCTCCACGAGGAGACGAGCTGCGTGCTGCTGCAACCCACCGCGGCCATGAGCACCACCGCCGCCAACGTCACGCGCGCCATGATGGCCTCCCATGGACGAACCGCGCCCATGACGGAGCTATCGACGTCGACGGCCACCCGCAAGCGCCACCACAGACGCAGCGTGCCAGTCCGCATCGGACCAACTGCGGGGCTCCGCACCTTGTCGCTGGTAGCCGCCGCTCCCACGGCGCTCCGCCCGATGCGACCTGGGATCCAAAACCGAATTCTTCGCATGGCACCGCGGCACTTCTCCGCGCAGGAGCACGCATGTTCCAACGGTTCCTCCTCATCTCCGTCGTCACCGCCACCAGCATGGTTGCGCAGGCCGCTCCCCTGGCCGCGCCCCGACCCATTCCCCGCGCCTCCCGCGCCCCGCTGGACGTCACCACCGAGGCGGAAGCCCGACGTGACGAACAGATCCGCAGCATCCTGGCGGTGCTGGCCGGGAACGTGGACGCGACCACGCGCGCGGAGCTGACCTTCCGCCTCTCCGACCTCTACTGGCAGAAGAGCCGGGTGCAGGCAGCCCGTGAGTTCGCGGACTACGACGCGCGCATGGAGGCGTGGGTGCGGTCGGGACGTCGGGGGCCGGAGCCCCGGCTGCACAAGCGGGAATCCGAGGCGCTCCTGCGCCAGGCCCTGCACGGTTACCAGACGCTGCTGGACAAGCACCCGGACTACGCGCGTCGGGATGAGGTCCTGTACCTGACCGCGACGACGTTGGAGGAGGTGGGGCAGAAGGACGCGGCCATGCGTCGCTACCTGGAGCTGGTGAAGCAGCATCCCGAGAGCGGCTGGACCGCGGATGCGTACCTGGCGCTGGGGGAGCACTACTTCAACGCGAATGACGTCCTGAAGGCGCGCGCCGCATTCCAACGCGCCCACCAGCGCCACAAGCCGGGCGTCTCGGAATACGCGCTCTACAAGCTGGCGTGGTGCGACTACAACCTGCAGGAATACGAGTCCGCGATCGAGAAGTTGGTGACGCTCGTCGACCACGGCAAGGGCGCCGACGGTGCGCGCGTGCGCCTGTCCCAGGAAGCGCTCCAGGACCTGGCGCTGACGTTCACGCACGTGCAGGCCGTGGACCGCGCGTGGACCACGTTCTCGTCGAGGGCGGGCGAGGAGCGTGCGCGCGAGCTGATGGTGCGCATGGCTGGGCTGTACCTGGAGCAGGGGCAGTACCCGTTGGCGCGCGAGACGTGGACCCTGCTGCTCAAGCAGCGTCCGCTGGATGCGCGGGCGCCGGAGTACCACGCGGGAATCCTGACCACGCTGCACAAGGAGGGCCGCCGCGACGAGCTGCGCGCACTGGCGACGGAGCTGCCCCGTCTCTACGCCGCGGGGACGACGTGGCGGAAGCGCAACCACGACAAGACGGAGCGCGGGCTCACCGTGCTGGAGGACCGCCTGCGGGAGGCCACCACCGAGACGCACCAGGCCTGGACGAAGGTGAAGAAGGACGAGGACGCGCAGCTGGCGTTGGCGCTGTACGCCGCGTGGCACGACACCTTCCCCGACGAGCCGCAGGCCGCGCGCATGCACTTCTTCCGCGCCGAGCTGCTCTACGACGTCAAGCGCTACGCCGAGTCCGCCGCCCACTACGAGCTGGCCCTCCGCGACGACGGTGCGGCCCTTTCCAACGACCTGCGTCGTCCCGCGGCCTACCACGCCATCCTGGCGCACGAGCGTGTGGTCGACGCGGAGTCCGGCCGGGTGCCTACCCGCGTGGCTCCCGTGGATCCCGGCGCGCCCAACCGCAGCGAGGAACTGACCGCGGCCGAGCGCCTGCTGGCCGGTGCCTGCGACCGCTACGTGGGCATGATCCCGCTGGATGCGCGCATGACCCGCGAGGAGCGCGACGACGTGGTGCTGGTGAAGTACAAGGCCGCCGCGCTCTACCACCGTCGTCACCAGTACGCGGAGAGCGCGCACCGTTTCGAGCAGCTGGTCGACCGCTGGCCGGATCACCCGCAGGCGCGTCGCGCCGCCGACGCCATGCTGGACGGGCTGGCCTTCCGCAGGATGTGGCCCGAGCTGGGGCGCACCGCGCGCAAGCTCCAGCAGAACCGCGCGCTGACACGGGACCCAGCCTTCGCCGCGACCCTGGCGGGTTACGTCGAGGGTTCCTCGTTCAACGAGGCGCTGGCGCTGCACGAACGTTCCACCACGCTGGAGGCGCAAGGTGATGGCGCGGCCGCCTCGAGCCTGCGGCGGGATGCGGCGGCGCGCTTTGTGGCGCACCACCGGGAGTTCCCGGGCGGGAAGTACGCGGACCGCGCGCTGTTCAACGCGGTCATGTTGTTTGACGACGAGAACATGCTGGATGAGTCCAGCCGCCACGGCGAGCTGTTCCTGAAGCAGCACGCCAACACAGAGTGGACGGCGCGCGTGGCCTGGCGTGTGGCCACCATGTACGAGCGGATGGCCGACCTGGAGCGCGCCGCGCAGCACTACGAGCAGTTCGCCACCCGGTACCCCAACGCGGTGCAGTCGCCCGACGCGCTCTTCAACGCCGCGGTGTTGCGCCAGGGCATGGGGCAACGTCAGGCCGCCGCCACCCTGCTGGAGCGCTACCTGCGCCTCCACGGTGACCGCGCCGACGCCGCCGACGCGTACTGGCGCATGGCCCGCATCCTGGACGAGGACGGGGAGTTCGCCCGCGCGGCCCGCCTGTACCATGAGTTTGAGTCGCGCTTCCCGCACGCCCCGGCGGAGCGCGTGCTGGAGAGCCGTCACCTCCACGCCGTGGCGCTGATGCATGAGGAGCGCACCCGTGCGGAGGGACTCCGCCAGTGTGAGCAGGTGCTCGCGCGCGCCTCCCGCATGTCCAAGGCGCTGCGCGCGGAGCCCTCCGTCCGACGCGCCTCCGCGCACTGCCACTTCGAGCTCACCGAGCGCCGCTACCAGGAGTACGTGACCATCCGCCTGGAAGGCGACAACGCGCGCCTGGCGAGCCAGCTGCAACGGAAGGCCAACGCGTTGCGTGCGCTGCAGCGCGAGTACGAAGCGGTGGTGGCCTACGGCGACGGCACGTGGGCGGTGGCCGCGCTCTACCGCGTGGGCGCCATCCACCAGGACTTCTCGCTGGCCATCAAGGATTCTCCCGACCCGCGCGGCCTGACGCCGGAGCAGCGCGAGCTGTACCGCGCGGAGCTGGAGGCGCAGACCTTTGCCGTCGACGAGAAGGCGGTGGCGGCGCTGGAGACGGCCATTGCCAAGGCGTTCGAGCTGGGCATCTACACGGACTGGACCTGGCGCGCGCAGGAGGCGTTGCGCGTCTACCGCCCGCAGGAGTTCCCCGCCGCGCACCGCATGGGTTTTGCCTACTCGGACGTGTCGCGGCCCCCGGTGCGCTGACTCACGAGCCGCGCACGGCGGCCAGCTCCACGTGGGAGAGGCCCGGCACGGCGTAGCGCAGGTGGACGCGCACCAGGGCGCCGCCCTCGTCGCGGTTGCTGCGTCGGAGGTTGCCGCCGCTGGCCCAGACCAGGCGCTCCACGGTGTAGAGCCCCAGGCCGGTGCCGCGCTCCTTGGTGGTGGCGTACGGTGTGATGGGGCCCTCCAGCTGCTCGGGGGCAAAGCCCGGTCCGTCGTCGGCAACCTCCAGCGTGGCGCCGTCCTCCTCGCGTCGCACGTTGAGCCACACGTGGCTGGCGCGGCCGCGCGTGCCGCCCTCACAGGCGTTGATGATCAGGTTGTGCAGCACGCGCTCCAGCGTCTCCGCGCCGTGGACCACGGCAACCTCCAGGTCACGCGGCTGCTCCCTCAGCTCCAGGTGCACATCCGGGTAGCGCGCGCGCACGTCCCGCAGCACCGTGGAGACCACCGAGCCCACGTTGGCCGGCTGGTTGGGGACCTCGCGGTCGAGCGCGGGCCGGACCACCAGCAGCGGCACCATGCGCGTGGCCGCCTCCGCCACGTCGTGCACCACCTCCGCCAGGTCCGGGGGAATCTCCTGGATGCGGTCCATCAGCACCGTGGTGTTGAAGCGCATGGCCGCCAGCAGGTTCTTGGCGTCGTGCTGTCGGCCGTAGATGTCATCCATCCGACGGGACAGGTCCGCCACACGCTGTCCCTGCTCGCTGAGCATCTGGCTGGAGAGCGCCTCCGCAATCGCCTCCTTCTCCCGGCGCATGGCATCATGACCCAGCGCGGTCTGCCCCATGAACGCACTGGCGAACAGTCCCGCCGGCAGCAACGCCAACAACGCCACCGAGTTGCCCGGTGACGACGTCAACGGGAGGGCCGCCACGCCGCCCAGGCACGTGGCCAACGGCATGAACAAGCGTGAGAAGCTTGCACGGTAGCGGTAGCCCTCGGCGGCGCAGGCGAAGAGGTAGAGGCCGCCAAAGGCACTGCCCACCGGGCCCGGGGTCAGCACCAGCAGCGCCGCCCAGATGAACGCCAGGGCCGCGCTTCCCGCCAGGACCAGCAGGTGGGTCAGCTCGGTGGGGATGCGACGCCCGTCGCCGGTCAGCGCGAAGGCCAGGCGGACCACGTTGGAAGGCACCAGCGTGGCCAGCGCCACCGACGTGGGAACGCCCACCCAGGACGAGGTCCAGTGGGAAGACGTCAGCAGCGTCAACGACGTGCCCAGCACGCCCATGTAGAGCGCCCACATGGAAGGCCGCAGCGCCGTGGCGAGCTGCACCGGATCCTGTTCGGATATCCACCGCTGGTATGCGCGTTCGATGGCCTGGTCGATACGCATGCCCGATCTCTCCCATTGCGCGTCATCGGCACGACGGTCGCGGGGCTGTAGAGAAATGCGACTGCCCCACGGATGATCCCGCCGTCATCCCCCTCGTGGTGTGAGCCTGCTCACGACTCCTCCTGGCAATCCCGCACCGCACCGCCACGCGCCACCGGGGCGCTGGCCGGTATCGTCGCGTGGGGGGCATTGTTGCCCGGTTGCGCGTGCCGTTGCCACCACCATGGACGCCGTGATTCCCGCGCCCGTATGCTCCCGCCCATGGGTGGCTTCCTCGACGGGATGCGAGCACTGGATCTGGAGGGTAACCCGCGCACGTTGTCCGACACGTGGCGGGACAGACCGGTGGTCCTCACCTTCATCCGTCACTTTGGTTGACTGCTCTGCCGTGAGCAGGTGGCCCAGTTGGGTCACGACCTCCCCACCATCCGTGCTCTGGGCGCGGAGCTGGTCGTGGTGGGAAACGGCTCACCAGCCATGGCGCGTGCGTTCCAGGAGGACCATCCGCTCGACGCCACGCTGCTGGTGAACCCGGAGCTGGACATCTACCGCGCGGCGGGCCTGCGACGCGGCGTGATGAACACGCTCAACCTGGGGGCGGCGGTGGGCGCGCTGCGGGCTTTGAAGCATGGTCACATGCAGGGGCTGACCCAGGGCGACAACTGGCAGCAGGGCGGGACCTTCGTGGTGTGGCCGGGCGGCAAGGTGGGCTACCGCTTCATGGCCCGCAGTCCCGAGGAGCACGCGCCGGTGGCGGACGTGGTACGCGCGCTCCAGGCCGGGCCGCCGGGCTGAGTTGACGTCGTCACCCAGGTCAGCGCGGCAGGGCCACCGGAGGTCCGGGCGTGACGGTGAACTCCAACGGCGCGGGGCCCTCCACCAGGGAGGCCTGGTAGGCAAACAGTCGCGCCACCAGGCGCAGCACGCCGCGCAGGAAGTCGAACAGCGACGACGGATAGCTTCCGGTGGTGAGCACGAAGAAGAACGCCAGCAGCCACAGCACCGCGCCCAGGATGCCCACCACCACCAGCAACACCAGGGTGGGCAGCGCGGTGAGCAGGCGCATCAACGACGAGGAAACGGTGGGCGTGCCGCCGCGCTCGACGACGAAGGTGACCTGGCGGGAGGGGTTGGCGGTGGGCAGCCGGTCGGTGAGCAGGCCCACGTAGGCGAACAGCGCCAGGAGCCAGCGCAGCCCACGCTCCAGCGGGGGGCCCAGCTCCTCCAGGTAGCGCGCGCCGCCGCGGTCGGAGATGCCGACGGCGGCCACCAGCGGCAGCGCCAGGTAGAGCACGCCCACGAACCAGCCCAGCGGCGCGCCCATCACCGCCAGCACCACCATCAGCAACAGACGGATGGCCAGCTGGGGTCGCTCATAGCTGTCGGGTCTCGTGACATCGAGCTGAACGGAGGTGGGGAGCATGGTGGCCTCACAACGTGGCCATTGCAGGGCAACGGCGTCCGCGCGGAGTCACTGCAGCGCGCGTGCCGCGGGAACGTGGGTGGCGTCGGAAGCGTGCGGCGCAACCGCTGCGGAAACGGGGCCTGCTTCCGCAGCGCTTGCGGCAGGCACAACGCCATCCCTTCCTCCGCTCTTCGGGAAGGGGATGACCCGCGGAGTCAGGGTTTCTTCAGGTGCCGTCTTTGGCCTGCGCCAGCGGCGTGAAATCCAGGCGCACGCCCACCGGGCCCTTGGCGTCCTGCGCGGGAGCGCGCTCCAGCACCAGCGTCAGCTCCAACTGGCCGCGTCGGTGCTTCACCGTCTGCACGGTGGCCTCGATCTCGTCGGAGCCCACGCGCACGCGCAGGGTCCGTCCCTCCTCCACGCGGATCCCCTTCTGGGGCTGCGCCACCACGTGGGCCACGCGCGTCTTCTTCTCGGGCACCAGCAGGCACATTGCCTCGTCGCGGGCGCGCACGGTGCGACCGGGAGCCGCGCTGACGTCGGTGACCAGGCCCGCGGCCGGCGCATGCAGCACCAGGGCCTGCACCGCCTGCTCGGCGCGCTTCAGCTCATCCCGCGCCGCGCCCATGGCGGCCTGGTCCACGTCGGACTCCGCCAGCAGCGCTTCGAACCGCGCCTGCGCCGCCTCCAGCCGCCGCCGCGCCGCCTCATCCCGGTAGGTCAGCAACGCCTGGCCCAGCTTCACCTCGTCACCGGGGGCCACCAGCACCTCCGCCACCTGCCCGTCCTGGCGGTGCCGCAGGATGCCGCCCTGCCGCTTGGGCACTTCCATGGTCCCGAACAGCACCAACACGGGCTCACGCGCGGGCGCGGCCGCGGCGGCGGGGATGGCGGCCAGGCCCGCGGACAACACCAGGAGGGGGGCGAACGGGGTGCGCATGGTGAAAGGACCTACAGGAGATTCTCGTGGCGGGTGGCCCGGTGTTGCGTGGCGCGGGTGGGATCCGGGCGACTGCGGGAGTCGTGGCGGCCGGGCGGGGTGGCCACTGACCGGGCTGGGCCGGTGCGCTTGGTGCGCGTCGGACGTTCCCCCTGCCGCCGCTGGGGGCGTGAGGCTCAACGCTCGTCGGGACGGAGCTGCTCCAGGGCCTGTCGCGTGATCTCGCGCGCCTCCTCCATCTGCGCGCGCACGTCGCCCAGGTTCCAGAAACGCGCGCCGCTGCGGGGAGTGCGGACCACCACCGTGCCCTCCAGCGCGGCCTCCACGTCCTTGCCCGCGGTGCGCTCCACCCAGTGCGCCACGACGAGACGCGCCTCCTTCCGCCACCGCCGGTACGCGCCCAGCCCCAGGCGGTCCGCGGCGCCTCCGTCGGCGTAGCGCGTGTTGGCCACGGGAACCGGGCTGAAGATGAAGGGCATGGCGCAGGAGGCCGCCACCGCTTCCGGAAGCGGACCGCTGGTGAGCAGCTGGTGCGCGCCGGTCTGGTCGACGACACCCACGGCGAGCGGCCGCGGCAGCTCCTCGAAGCGCGCGGGCAGCTGGTCCCGCAGGAAGTCCGTGAACGCGCCCATGGAGAGCACGCCCCGCCAGAAGGTGGCGCTGGGCCGCCCCAACGACATCAACGAGAGCCCACGGAAGGTCTCGGTGATCTCCGCCGCGCTCCGGCCCGCCGCCCACAACGCCGCGCACACCGCACCCGACGAGGTTCCGCACAACGCTTCGACGTGGAAGCCGCGCGCCTCCACCGCGGCGAGGAAACCCGCGTGCCGCGCGAAGGCGAGGAAGCCGCTGGAGAGGACGAGGTCGACGTGGTTCATGCGCGCTGCGCGAGGAGGCGCTTGGGAGCGCTCATCCGGTAGCCGTCGCGAATCACCTCGGCAATCCTGCCCCACGGCGCCTTCCCCTCGAGCCGCACGCCCACCCAGCCCTGGTGGCCCACGTAGGGCGGGATGAAGAAGCGCTTGGGGTCGGCCTGGACCAGCAGGTCCTGCACCTCGGCCGCGGACTTGCACCAGATGGCCAGGCGCCCGTCGTTGTGGTGGTTGTCCATGAACATCACGAAGCTCTTGTTGCGCACGTGGAAGCACGGTCGCCCGTGGCTCACCTTCTCCTCCGCCTCCGGGAGCGCCAGGCAGATCTCACGGACGCGCTGCAGCGCTTGCTCGCTCATGGTTCCGCCCTCCGCCACGACGTGTAGCACACCGCTCACGCGTCGACGGAGGGTGTGGTGCCGCGCCAGGTCCGCCACAGCAGCGTGGCTCCACCCGCCAGCAGCGCCAGCGCGGACGTGTACGCAAACCCCGCAAGCTGCGGCTGCGTGGCGGCCATGCGCGACCACCAGAACTCCAGCGGCGCGGGCGGAACCACCACGGGCTGGCACAGCTTGAGGTGCTCCCACGGCGCGGGCAGGCCCAGGCTGAAGGCGCGCTCCAACGCCATCCACGCGTGACCGAGCGGCGGGCTGAACATGGGGATGAAGTGCACGTTGGTCTGGTCGTCGTAGAACATGCGCTCCGGGTCGGCGAGCGTGAAGCGGTTGGGGAAGGTGGACTGGCACGCCTGGAACACATGCGCGGCGTAATCCTGGAAGGACACCGCCACGCCGGGCAGCTGCACCAACACCGAGAGCACACCCAGCACCACCAACGCGTGACGACGCCAGTGCGGCCCGGCGTTCCAATCCATGCCCCCGGCGGCCAGCGCCAGCAGCGGCAGCACCGGGACCACGAAGCGCGCGCCCCACGCCCAGCCGCCGTGCCACGACCACCACAGGCCGTAGCCCAGCATCACCGCGGCGGGAACACCCAGGAGCGCCCAGCGCTGCGTCGTTGTCGACGACGAGGTGGCGAGGGCCAGCGAGGCCAGGGCCGGGAGGGCCAGCGGCATGAACACCAGCAGGCCGGTCCCGGAGCTGAGGAGCTGGCCGTACAGGCCGGTGATGACGTCGTAGCTGAACCCCTCGTTCGCGTAGCCCTGGTCCACCACGGTGCCGTAGCGGGCCATGTTGAACGCCGCGTAGATGGCCACGCCGGGCACCGCGGCCAGCACCGCGCCCGCCGTCACGCGCAGGCAGGCGCCCACGCGCTGGTCGATGTTGCCGCGCCACGCGCGGAGCAGCAGCAACAGACCCAGGGGCGCCCCGACGAGGATCATGGTGAACGGCTTGATGATGCACATGGCGGACATGGCCGCTCCGAGCCGTGGCGCCTGGGCCTCGGGCGACTGTTTCTCGTCGTGGACAGCCCACACCGCGAGCAAAACCACCACCGCCTGGGGCAGCTCCGAGAGGAGACGCGTGGCGTAGACCAGCAACGGGCTTCCCAGGCTGGCCAGCAGCGCGCTCACCAGCGCCGCCCGACGGGACTGCCCCATCCGCAACGCGAGCAGGCAGGTGAGCAGGCCACACAGCGCGCCGAGCAGCGGGGGAAGCAGGAACAACGTGAAGCGCGCCGCGGTGACCTCCACTTCGGGACCGAGCACCAGGGTCACCACGCGCGCCAGCCAGATGAAGGGCACCTCCAGCAGGGGCATGCCCGGCGCGTAACGACTCAGCTCGCCCTCGCCGGGGACCAGCCCGCTCATGGTCACGGCGGACTTCACCATCTCGATCTCGTCGGAGGCCATGAGCCGGCCGCTGGACAGGGCGCCGTAGAGCAGCAGCAGTCCGCCAAACAGTTGCGCCCGTTCCGCCCTGGACATGCTCACTCCCAACCGCCTAGCCGCGGGGAAACACCCCAACCACCAACGCCACCCCGCCCCGCTCCTGGAACGCCGTGATCACCACGACGTCATTCCCCACGTCGCGCACCCAGTAGTCGCCCCCGTCCTCCAGCGTGATGCTGCGTCCCGCGGTCGCCGTGGGCCGACGTTTCTCGCGCGCCACCGACGCCACGAGCGCGTGCAGCGGATGATCCGCGGGAACCGCCTTCCCCGACGACAGCATGGCCAGCAGCTCCCGCACCTGCCGTTCCTCGTCCGCGTTCTCCGGTCGCAGATCCCCACTGAGCAGCCCGCCCGCGTCGACAATCAGCCACGCCAGCTGCTCCCGCCGCTCTCCCGCACCCGGACCCAACAGCACCATGCTCCCGATGCTGGGCCGCGCCATGGGCAGCGGAGGCGCTCCGTTGGCAAACCCGTCGAGCGCGGCGCAGTGACGTGGGCTCGTGGCGCAGTCCAGGCGCTTGCGCACCTCCGCCAGCACCTGGGCGGAGATGTCCTGCGGGACATGGATGGCGGTGGCGTCGTTGTCGCGGTGGGGCTGGAAGCCCTGGCGGGTGTACGTGGGAAGGAGCGGCGCGGGGTTGGCGCCGGAGATGATCACCACCACGGTGCCCTTGCGCAGCAGCTCGTCCGGATGTTGCGCGGAGGGGCCGGGTCCGCCCCACAGGCGCGCGCCGAAGAACGCGGTGGCACGCTCCGCCTCGTCGGAGTCGGCGTATTCCAGCGTGTACACCGCCAGCGGACCGCTGCCGCAATCCAGCGACTGGTGCGTCTTGCTGCGCGGCTCCAGGAAGGGCTGCGCGTAGATGCTGCCCGCGTGAATGGAACCCTCGTACATTGGTACGGAGCGGCATTCCGCGGGTGGCGTGGCAGGACGATTTGCGCCGTGGCTGCACGAAATCACCAGCGCAACACACAGGCCGGGGAGGGGGCGCGGTCTCACGGGAGCTCCTGGGACGTGGGAACGCCCCGTCGGTGCAAACGTCACGCCACGGACGGCACGGCCAGCGGCACCGGTCGACGACGGTAGCGCACCAGCGTCTTCTCCGGTCGACCCGCGCCCATCCCGTAGTGCACCCGCGGATTGGGGGTGAGCAGGTCCAGCTCCAGCTGCTGGGTCATCATGGCGGTGATGACCATCATCTCCGTGTTGGCGAAGTTCATGCCCGCGCACTTGTGCTTGCCGCCGCCAAACCCGATGAGCGCGTAGCCGTGCTGGCGGTCCTCCGCGCGGTCCGGGGCGAAGCGCAGCGGGTCAAAGCGGTCCGGGTCCTTGAAGAGCGTGGGCGAGCGGTGCGCCACGGCGGAGCAGACCATCACCAGCCAGCCCTGGGGGATGCGGTAGTCGCCCAGCTCGATGTCGACGTCGGCAATGCGCATCAACATGTCCGCGGAGGGATGCAGGCGCTCCACCTCCCGCACGGCCCACAGGATGTTCTCGAAGTGCCGCAGCACCTTGTGGTCCATGACCGTGCCCGCGGGCAGGTGCGTGGCCACCTCCTGCTGCACGCGCAAGTGGAACCCGGGATGGCGCAGCAGCTCGATCATGGTCCACGCGGCCTGGCCCGCGGTGGTCTCATGGCTGGCGAACATCAACGCCTTGAGCAGGCCCACCACGGTCTCGTCGTCGGCGTGGGTGCCGCTGCGGGTGGGCGTGTTGATGAAGTCCTGCAGGAAGTCGTCGTACTTCTCCGGGTGGGCGCGGCGTTCCGCGATGATGGGCTGCAGGATTTCCGTCATGCGCTTCCTGGCGCGGTCCCGACGGAGATTGCGCGGCAGCGGCCAGTGCGGCGGCACCACGAAGTTCAGCGTGCGACCCAGCACCGCGTACAGCTCCCAGAACTCCCGACCCACGCGGTTCTGGAAGTCCTCCCCCATCAGCGTGAAGCCCGCCACGTTCTGCACCAGCCGGCCCATCTCCGCGCTGAGGTCCATCTCGCCCTGCGTGCCCAGCCCGTCGATCCAACGCTGCACCTCGCGCTGCATGATGCCCACGTAGCGCGCCATCTTCTCCGGCTTGAACGGCGCCTGCAGCAGGGGACGCTGCTCCAGGTAGGTCTGGTGCGGGCCCAGGAAGGCCACCTTGCCGAACATGGCGGCGAGATGCGTGTACGGCTTCTCGATGTTCAGCGTGGCGTCGGTCTGGACGAAGAACTCCTGGTGGAATTCCGGCCCAATCAACACGGCCACGGGCTGGCGCGCCAGCTTGAAGGAGAAGATGGGACCCAGGCGCTGCAGACCCTCCCGCAGGAACTCATGACGACGCGTGGCGAATTGCACCGCGTTGCCCACGAGGGGAAGTGCGGGCAGGGCGGGAGGAGTGGGTTTCATGGCGTTGCTCCGACCGACCCTGGGCCACGCCCGCGGTCGGCGCGAAGTCATTAGGGGGAAAGCAGCGTGGTGTCCACACGTCGTCACGGCGGGAAACGCCGGCGCCCACGTGGACGCCCAGGGGGCCGCACGCCTATGATGCGCGCGTCATCTCCAGGGTGCCGCATGATGCTTCGCGTTGCGTGCGTGATGGTGTTGCTCGGTGCCGCCGCGCCCTCGCGCGCCGACGAGCAGAAGGCCTCCCTGGCGGTGTTTCCGTTGGAGGCCAAGGTCAACGTTCCCGCGCCGGTGGCGGAGCTGCTGACGGAGGCGCTGGTGGCGGAGATGCGCGCCGCCAACGTGTTCACGCGCGTGGTGACGCCGCAGGACATTGCCGCGTTGATGCCGCCGGAGCAGCAGAAGTTCCTGATGCGCTGCGCCTCCGACGAGTGCGCGCTGGTGGACCAGGACATGGCGGGTGCGCTGGGGGTGACGCACCTGCTGGTGGGGAACATGGGCAAGCTGGGCAGCAGCTACCTGCTGAACCTGCGCATGCTGGAGGTGGCGTCGTCCAAGGTGGTGGCCACGCTCAGCCAGCGCTTCAAGGGCAAGGACGAGGAAGCGTTGTTGGACGCGCTGCATCCGGCGGCGGAGAAGATGATCGCGCAGGCCAGGTTGGCCCCGTTGGCACCGACGCCTCCGCCCGTCCCCGCCCCGGTTCCGGAAACACCCACGGTGCGCGAGCTGGTGGCCACACCCGTTCCCGACGCCCCGCCGCCCGCCACCGCGCCCCCGCCCGCTCCCACGACGGAAAAGCCTCCCGAGCCCGCCCCCACCGGCGCGTTCCAGCCCGCCGTGGCGGCGCGCGCGGTGGGTATTGCCGGCGCGGCCATGTTTGCCCTGGTGCTGATGCTCTCCGCGGGGCTGTACGCGGGGGCGGGCGTGGTGGCCGGCGTGGACTTCCTCAGCGGCGGGCGCCCGGGCGGTACGCACAAGGTCAACGCCAACGTGGCGTTCCTGGCCAACGTGGCGCTGGGCGGCGCGGTGGGGCTCTCCGCGTTGGCGCTGGTGATGGGCGTGGTCTTCTCCGCGGCGTTCGGGATCTCGTTGCTGGCGCCGTGACGGCTCAGGAGCAGCCCGGCCCGTTCACCGTTCCCGTCTGGCTGTAACCCGCCGAGCGCGAGCAACCACCGCCCACGTTCACCGTGCCGCCGGCGTTGACGGTGAGCGTGGAGGTGTCGCGCTGGTAGAGCGTGTTGTTGATGATGATGGTGGCATTGCTGACGGTGGCCGTGCCGTAGAGATCCAGGTCCGTGCCCACCGTGGTGTTGCGCGAGAAGCCCACGTTGCCGGTGGCCTCGACGAGGAGGGCGCCGGAGACCTGCAGTGGCTGGCTCAGCGTCACGGCGGTGTCCACGTCCATGTTGCCCAGCGCCACCACGTTGCCGGTGTCGCTGTTGTAGGGCGCGAACGTGACGGTGGAGCCGGAGCGGACCTCCAGTTCCTGGAAGTGGTTGTTGTAGTTGAAAGTGCCGCCCGAGCTGAAGCGCACCTGCTGGGTGCTCGCGCCATCCAGGATGACGACGTGGGACCCGCTGGCGGAGAACGCGCTTCCCGCCGTCACGTCGAACCCGGACTTGGCGTGGATGGTTCCTGCGGTGAGCTTGCCCTGGGTGCTGCCGCCGCCGAACGTCATGTTCCCCACCACGGTGAGCGAGCCGCCCTGCATGTTGAGTGTGCCGCCCCCGGAGAAGTCATACGCGGTGGTAAAGGTGCCGCTGACGCGGACGTCGTCGCCCACGTCGATGAACAGCTCTCCGCGGGTGATGGTGACGGTGCCATTCACGTCCATCCGTCCCTGTGGCCGCACCGCGGCGGCGCCGCTGTTGAGCGTCAGGTTCTCCATGGTGGTCCCGTTCTCCACCTGCACCGGCCCCAACACCACCACGGTGCGATAGCCCAGCGCGCTGTCGAGCGTGGCCTCGACGGTGTTGACGAAATGGGCCTCCGTGGGCGTGAACGTGCCGGCCACCAGGGTGGTGCCCATGACCCCGCCCAGCAGGATGCGGCTGAGCCGGATGGTGGTGGTGGCGGCGGAGGACACCTCGCCCACGACGCGGACCGGCTGACCGCCCAGCACGTCATGTCCGTCCGACGCCACGTCGAGGTTGCCCATGACGACGGTCTCACCGGTGTCGTTGTTGTAGGGCGTGAAGGTGACGTTGCCACCGGAGAGGACCTGCAGGTGCTGGAAGTGGTTCTGCCAGGTGTTCACGCCGCCGCCAGTGAAACGGACCGTCTGCGCGGCCGCGCCCTCCAGGATCACCGTGTGCTCACCACCCGCCGTGAACGCGCCGGAGGTGGTGGCGTCGAAAGCGCCGCGTGCGCGCAGCGTCCCGCCGCTGAGCTTGTTGTTGGTGCTGCCGCCGCCGAAGGTCACCGCGCCCGTGACGTCGAGCTCGCCACCTTCCATGCGCAGCGTGCCGCCACCACTGACGTTGTAGACGGTGGTGAAGGAACCGGTGACGGTGACACCGTCCGTGCCGTCGACGACAACCTCTCCCAGGTCCACACTGACGTTGCCGTTCACCGTGGCCACGCCAGCAAAGCGCGCAATGGCGGTGCTGGTGTTGAGCGTCAGCGTGCTCATGGTGGCGCCGTCGCCGAAGGTCACGGTGCCCTGCACGATCACGGTGCGGTAACCCAGGCCCGCCTTGGCCGGCGCATCCCCCCCCGACGAGAGGAAGGTCACCGTGTTGGGCGTGAAGTCACCCGCCACCAGCGAGGTGCCCGACTGGCCGCCGAGCAGGATGGCGTTGTTGTCGATGGTGCTGCCGCTCACCGTGTCCAACGTGCCCACCACCCGCAGCGGCTGCGAGCCGGTCAGCGTCACGGCGGTGTCGACGTCGAGGTTGCCCATGATGACGGTTTCACCGGTGTCGCTGTTGTAGGGCGTGAAGGTGAGGTTGCCACCGGAGAGGACCTGCAGGTGCTGGAAGTGGTTCTGCCAGGTGTTCACACCGCCGCCAGTGAAACGGACCGTCTGCGCGGCCGCGCCCTCCAGGATCACCGTGTGCTCACCGCCCGCCGTGAACGCGCCGGAGGTGGTGGCGTCGAAAGCGCCGCGTGCGCGCAGCGTCCCGCCGATGAGCTTGTTGTTGGTGCTGCCGCCGCCGAAGGTCACCGCGCCCGTGACGTCGAGCTCGCCACCTTCCATGCGCAGCGTGCCGCCACCACTGACGTTGTAGACGGTGGTGAAGGAACCGGTGACGGTGACACCGTCCGTGCCGTCGACGACAACCTCTCCCAGGTCCACACTGACGTTGCCGTTCACCGTGGCCACGCCAGCAAAGCGCGCAATGGCGGTGCTGGTGTTGAGCGTCAGCGTGCTCATGGTGGCGCCGTCGCCGAAGGTCACGGTGCCCTGCACGATCACGGTGCGGTAACCCAGGCCCGCCTTGGCCGGCGCATCCCCCCCCGACGAGAGGAAGGTCACCGTGTTGGGCGTGAAGTCACCCGCCACCAGCGAGGTGCCCGACTGGCCGCCGAGCAGGATGGCGTTGTTGTCGATGGTGCTGCCGCTCACCGTGTCCAACGTGCCCACCACCCGCAGCGGCTGCGAGCCGGTCAGCGTCACGGCGGTGTCGACGTCGAGGTTGCCCATGATGACGGTTTCACCGGTGTCGCTGTTGTAGGGCGTGAAGGTGAGGTTGCCACCGGAGAGGACCTGCAGGTGCTGGAAGTGGTTCTGCCAGGTGTTCACACCGCCGCCAGTGAAACGGACCGTCTGCGCGGCCGCGCCCTCCAGGATCACCGTGTGCTCACCACCCGCCGTGAACGCGCCGGAGGTGGTGGCGTCGAAAGCGCCGCGTGCGCGCAGCGTCCCGCCGATGAGCTTGTTGTTGGTGTTGCCGCCGCCGAAGGTCACCGCGCCCGTGACGTCGAGCTCGCCACCTTCCATGCGCAGCGTGCCGCCACCACTGACGTTGTAGACGGTGGTGAAGGAACCGCTGACGGTGACGTCGTCCGCGCCGTCGACCACCAGCTCACCCAGCTCCACACTGACGTTGCCGTTCACCGTCGCGTTGCCTTCCAGCCGGACCACGGCGGTGGTGGCCTGCAGTGAGAGCGCGTCCATGGTGCTGCCGTCCGCGACGAGCACCGGGCCCAGCGCGCGGACCGCCTGGTAGCCAAGCCCCGACTTCATGGTGGCTTCCGTCGTGGCCGCGAAGGTGACGGTGTCTGGCGTGAACGCTCCCGCCACGAGCTCGGTTCCCGTGGTGGCGGTCAACACGATCCCCGCAAGGTCCACGGTGCTCTGCTCCACGGTGACCAAATCGCCCAGCACGCGCACCGTCTGGCTGCCCCGCAACGTCACGGTGGGGCTGGTGACGTCGAGATTGCCCATGATCACGTGCTCGGAGTTGTCGCCATTGACGGAGGTGAACGTGACGCCCAGCGTGGACTGGACCTCCAGATCCTGCAGGTGTGCGCTCCAGTTGTTGGTGCCGCCGCCGCTCATGCGCAGGGTCTGGGAGCTGCCGGTGAGCAGGACCTTGTGTTCGTCGCTGGCGGTGAAGGCGGTACCGCCGAGGATGTCCAGGTCATTGCGCAGCTCGAGGACGCCGTTGGTCAGCACACCCTGCGAGTTGCCATTGAAGGTGGCCTTGCCTCCCACGACGACGTAATCCAGCGGGCTGGTCATCACCAGCGTGCCGCCGTTCTCCGTGGTCAGCGTGCGCGTGACCTCGATCCGCTGTCCCCCGACGGTGAATTGCACCTGCTGGCCGAACCACTGCGCTCCGGCAACGCGCAGCGTGTCGGCGAGGACGGGGCCCAGGGTGCCGGCGTTGGCGCGGATGTCCAGGTTGCCAAACGTGCCGAATGCCTTGGAGGGCGCGTTGGCTGGCGGCTCCATCACCAGCTTGCCCGTGCCCCGCGTCAGACCGCCCGCCATGACGTCACCCTTGGCGTTCAGCTCCGCCGTCCCGCCCACCTCGATTTCCGCCCCGGCGAGCACGTAGATGGAGTGCACCACGGCGTTGGCGGAGACCAGCGGGTCATTGGTGGTGTCGGGGATGAGGACGTCGTCGTTGGTGTCCGGGATCTGCGGCGGGCTCCAGTTGTTGGCCACGGCCCAGCCGCGCGGATTGCTCCCGTCGCCACCCACCCACGTGCGGCTGCGCAACGAGTCTCCCACCACGCGCACCTCGACGAGGGCCTCATTGGAGGTCAGCTGTCCGTCGGTGGCGCGGAAGCGGAAGGTCAGCGCGCCGCTGGTGTTGGAGGTGAAGCTGTACAGACCGGTGCTCGCATCCAACAGCGTCAGCCCCTCGGGAATCGGGTCCAGCAGCACGTAGGTGATCGCGTTTCCGTCGGGATCCTCGGCGCGCAGCGTGCCGGTGCCGGTGACACCCGGCGTGGTGAGCAAGGCGCCACCGTACGCCACCGGCGCGCGATTGCCGGGCGGAAGGTAGCGGTCCACGCCCACCGCGGCGTCAAAGTCGACTCCCGCGTCCGTTCCCACGGCGGCGTCGCTCGTCGCGGCGTCGGTGGTGCCGCCATCCAGGTCGACGACGCCTGCGTCGGAGAGCGCAGCGTCCCCCGCGACAGCCGCATCCGTGATCACCGCGCCATCCGGGTTGGTGGCCGCGTCGGGAATGCTCGCGTCGTCGGATGTGGCGGCGTCCGGGAGTGGCGGACCACCGTCCTTGATGATGACCACCACGCCGGAATCCACCACCGTCTGGAGTCCGCCGTCCTGGAGCCAGGGCAGGATGGTGACGATGGTGGTGTTGGTGCAGACGTTTTTCTCGACGTCACAGATGGAGCGCGGCAACCCGGCGCAGTCCGCGTCGCTGCTGCAGGGGTACTCATCCGTCGGAAGGAAGTAGCAACCGGTCGCCAGGGTAGCGAGGGGAAGGGCCCGCAGGAGGAGCGCGCGTGGTGTCATGTAGGACCTGCGGTTCATGAGGGAACCGCCCATTCCCGACGATAACGCGCCCGAAACTTGCCCGTCAACCGCGCCCGACGTGGCTCCACGGCCCCAACCCCTGGAAGTGGCACATCGCCTCATTCCCCGTGAGCCACCTTGAGCTGTTTCCTGGTCGCGCATGCGGCGGGTCCCACGACGTCACGAGGGGTTCGATTTCCTTGGCCGCCGCCCCGACGTGCAGGGCATGATGTCCGGCGGATGATCCTCCTCCACCGCTTACTCCTCGGCGTTGTGGGCAGCGCGGTGATTGCCCTGTTCGCGTGGCGACGGGGCTCGCTCTCTGGCTCGGGCGCGTTGGCCGCGCTGGCGATTGGCACCAGCATCTGCGTGGGGGCCGGGGTGTCGGGGTTTGGGGTGCTGGTGACCTTCTTCGTGACCTCGACGCTGCTGGGCAAGGTGGGGCGCGCGCGCAAGGAGGTCACCAAGCTGGAGTTCTCCAAGGGAGATCGTCGGGATGGGTGGCAGGCGCTGGCCAATGGCGGCGTGGCGGCGGTGCTGGCGCTGGTCATGCTCGCGACGACGGACGTGCGGGCCAGCGCCGCGTTCCTGGGAGCCCTGGCCACCGCCAACGGCGACACCTGGGCCACGGAGCTGGGCATCCTTTCTCGTCGTGACCCGGTGTCCGTGCTGACGTTGAAGCGCGTCCCGCGGGGCACGTCCGGCGCGGTCTCCGGTCTGGGGCTCCTGGCCACGCTGGGCGGCGCGTTGCTGGTGGGCCTGGTGGCGGCGGGGACGGGGCTGGAGGTGCGGATGGGGGCTGGTGTCGTCGTGCTCACGTCGGCGTTGGGCGGTGTGGTGGGCGCGTGGAGCGACAGCGTGCTGGGCGCCACGGTGCAGGCAGCGTTCCACTGCGAGACGTGTCGTCGGGAGACGGAGGGCGAGGTGCACCACTGCGGCACGCGGACGCGGCACGTGCGCGGCTGGCGCTGGTTTGGCAATGACGCCGTCAACGCGGTGGCGACGTTGGTGGGTTCGGGCGTGGCTGCGGCGTTCGTGACGTGGCTGGGCCTGGCCTGAGCCTCGGCGGGGGTGCCCCCGACACGCAATTGTCACGCGGCGCGGACTTGCCTGCGCGGGACATCCGGGTGATCCGTTCTGATTGGACCGGGATCTCGGAGCAAGGCCCATGGCACACCGCATTGAAGTTGTTGTGGCAACGCGTGGCTGTCTCGCGTCGCTGGCCGCGGAATGCGGAGCTGCCCTGGTCACCCTGCCGCAGGACTTCGAGCTCCTCGTCGTGGCGACGGAGGAGGCTGGAGCGGAAGCGCTTGCGTTCGGGTCCACGTTCCGCGCGTTGACCCGGGCGTGGGTTCCGCGCCTGGAGGCCGCTTCCCGCGCGGGCGCGGTGGCCTACCTGGAGACCGAGTACTTCGCCGGGCTGGGGAAGCAGGCGGCGGCGGTGTGGCGTGGCGGAACGCTGGTCTTTGGTCCCGTGATCGACGACGAGACCTCGGGGGTCCGCATGCCGCTGCACCACAAGCCCATCAACACCGCGCTGCGCATGCTGGGCGTCACCACGCGCGGGGAGATGGACGAGTTTGATTCCCTGCAGCTGGGGGCGGCGCGGATGAACAAGGAGTGGGCGGAGCTGGCGCGCTGAGCGCGTTTCCCGACGTCAGCGCAGCGCAGCCAGGGCCGCCAGGGAAACCAGGTACATCACCAGCCCGTAGAGCAGGATGGCCAACATCACCGACGGCCACGGGAAGTGGAGCGTTGCCACCAGGATGGCGGTGGAGAGGTTGCGCACCGCGGTGGTCATGACCCCGGCCGCCCGCCACGACGAGGGCAGCACCCACGCCGTCCCCAGGCTGATCCCCACGCACGCCGTCATGACGCCCAGCGGTGCCGCGCCCAACTCGAGCGCGCGAGCGCCGTGACGCCCCAAGAGCCCGACCACCAGCACGGCAAGGAGCACTGTCCCCGTCGTGGAGAAGACGCGCCGCAACCGGTCCGCGCGTGGCGGCGAGACGCGACGCAGCGCCATCCCCGCCGCCAGCGGCAGCACCTGCAACACCACCAACGTGCCCAACACGCTGCGCGCCACCGCGCCCATCTCCACCGGCTGGGGCGTGGGCAGCGCCACGGAGACCCACAGTGGCGTCGTGAATGCGCTGGCCAGGCTGAGCAGTGCCAGCAGGGCCACCGAGAAGGCCACGTTGCCGCGCGCGTGCGTTGTCAGCAGCGCGCCGGTGCCACCACCGGGAGAGAACGCGCACAACAGGATTCCCGCCGCCGCCTCCGCCGGCAACGACGCCGCGCGCGTCAACGCCCACGCCGCCGCGGGGACGACGAGCAGGTTGAGGACGAGGGTGAAGAGCATGGGGCCGGGCGGCCGGACGCTGTCGAGCAGTTGGCGGGAGGTGAGCTCCAGGCCCATGGCCAGCATCACGCTGACGAGCAGCGCCACCACCATCACCTGCTGAATCAACTCCGCCATGCGCTCACCCGTTGGGTACCAGACGCAGAGGAGCCTGACCACGATCCGTTGCGCTTTGGCGGCGAGGAACGCATGCTGCGAGCCCACACGGAGGAAACGTGGCAACGCGAAAGTCCGCCCCCAGGAAGGCCGCCGACGACGACCAGCACGACGAGGGCGCGCCGCGCGCCGAGCAACCCGGTGAGCGCAGGGCCATCTGGATCATCACCCGCCTGGAGCAGATCCAGGACGACCCGGACATGGCCATTGACGCGCGCAACCTGCTGGCGGAGCTCACGCCACTTTCACAGCGCTACCTCTCGGTCCTCCTGCGCGAGGGGCCGGTGAGCAACACGCGCGCCGCCACGCTGCTGAAGGCGCAGGAGCCGGAGCTGGAGGACGCCATCGTGGAGCTGGAGAACACCATCCGCGAGATCCTCGAGGACGAGGAATGAGCTGAGCATGGGCATTGTCCGCACGCGCACCGGTGGCATGCGTCCGACCCCGCGGATGCCGGAGGCGGAGGGCGCGCGTCCAAGCCGTGCTCCGTCGGCGCCGCGTCGTCGGGAGGATGCGTTCGAGCGCGGTGCGGGCAGTGCTTCCGTGGCGTTGGAGGGTGCCAGCCGGCTGCGTCGCAGCGACGGGCCGGAAGGCGTGGAGCCCATCCTCACCGCGCATGAATCCCAGCGCGTGGACCGGCTGTTGCGCGCGCGTCCCGACGTGAAGCTCGCGGTGGAGGCAGTCTCCGGCGACCTCACCCCGGTCCAATCCGCCATCCTGCTGCGCGCCGTCTCCGCGCGTGCGGAGGTGCTCGCCGCGGGCCCGGATGCCACCGCGCTCGGTGAGCTCACGTCGCTGGCCAAAACGCTGCGCGGCCTGGATGACGAGGAAGCACGTCGTCATGCCACCAGCCTGGACCTGGATTCCACCACCAACCACAGCGCGGTGGACCCGCTGGCGTGGTGGGGACGTCGGGGCAGCATCCGCGCTCCGCGCGGGGACGTGCACGCCGCGGACAACGACGGGCTGTTCCAGCGCTTCACCGCGTCGTGCGGCACCACCGTGGTGCAGATGATGCTGGCGGAGGCAGACCCGGCCTACGCGTTGTTCCTGCACCAGCACGGCATCCAGGGTGACGACGTCACCGGGCCCATCGCGGATTTCCAGAAGCGGCTGCTGGAGGCGGGCGGGGGGATTGCCATGGGGCGCCAGGAGGCGCTGCTGCGCTCACGCCTGCGCAACGCGCTGGGCCGTCTGCACGCCGGGAACGAGGTCACGCTGGTGCAGAAGGAAGCGCTGCTGGCGCACGCGCTGAAGGGTGCGCCGCTCACCACGTCGGGGAGACGCGCGCTGGAGGCCTGCCGGGAGCGCTACGCCGGTTTCCCTTCCGCCGACGAGCTGGTGCGCCTGCGACAGAATCCCATCCCCAACAAGGACGAGGGCCTGGCGACGGAGTCGCTCATCCGCGCCCTGGAGCAGGTGATCACCCCGCGCACCGGCATCCGCTACCGCAGCACGCACCCCGTCGAGGGATTCGCGCGGGGGCAGGCGGGACGGCACCTGGATGCCGTCGAGGCGGCGCTGCGCCGCGGTGTCGACGTGCCCTTTGGCATCTCCGAGCCGGCGCACTGGATGCTGCTCAGCGCGGTGAAGGGGCGCGAGCCGCGTCGCGAGTTCCTGGTGTCCGACCCCGACGGAGGACGCACCGCGTGGGTCACGGAGAAGGACTTCCTGAGCGGTGCGTTCGGCAGTCGGATCTTCCAGTTGTCCCGCAAGGATGAACGGCCCTACGTGGATACGTTCATTCTGCCGGTGCTTGAACGCTGAAGCGCGGGGCTCAAGAAAGGGAGTCAGAAGTCAGAAGTCAGAAGTCAGAGGTCAGAATGCGGTACCGCGACGACGAGAGCTCAGCACCTTCTGACTTCTGTATTCTGACTCCTGACTTCCTTTTCCCGGGAAGCAACTTCCCGCCCCCTCAGAACCCCCGCTCCCGGAAGTAGCGCGCACGGGCAATGACGTCGTTGGCGTAGTCCCGGCCCGTGGTGGTGGAGTCGGTGTTGTTGGGGTCGCGCCAGCGGTCGTTGCCGGTGTTGTACGCGGAGATGGCGGCCTTCATGACCTGCTGGGGAGTCCAGTTGGGACGCTCCCGTGCAATCTGGTCACGGAAGCCCGCCAGGATGCCCGCGGCCTGCTCGATGTGCGCGCGGCTGTAGGGACCGCCGGCGGGACGGTGGAAGCGCTTGTCCACCTGCATCAGGCCAAACCCATTGCCGTTGTCGCCCAGCCCACGACGATCCAACGCCGCACCACCGCGCGACTCCCGGCTGGCAATGGCGGCCAGGATGGACGGGTCGATGTTGTGACGACGTCCCGCGGCCTGGAAGTCCTCGCGGTAGCGCTGCAGCCGCGACTCATCATTCCGCGCCATGCGACGCGAGCCCTCCACGCCGGGAGGCACGCGGTCCTGTCGCGCAGTGCGCGCGGAGGCGCCGGTGGTGGGCATGTCCGTGGGGCTCACCGGCCCGTTGCCACGCGGCGTGGTGCGCTCGTTCTGCACGGCCGGCGTGTTGTTGCGCGGCGTCTCGGCGGTGGGCGTGTTGTTGCGCGGCGTCTCGGCGACAGAGGTGTTGTTGCGCGGAAGCCGGCGCTCCAGCGTGCGACGGTTGGCTCCAGTGGTGGGCGTGGGCTTGGCTCCCCCGCCGCGCGCATAGGTGCCGTTGGACCGGGGCGTGTTGCGCCGCGTGCGCGTGGTGGGCGCGGCCTCGCCCGACGGAGAAGGCGAGGGCATCGCGTTGCCGGACGCGCCGGACGCACCCGGCACGTTGAGCTCCTGGCCGGCCTGGATGTTGTGCTCGTTGGAGATGTTGGGGTTGGCGTTGAGCAGATCCTCCAGCGAGATGCCCAGGTCCTTGGCGATCTGCGCCAGCGTCTCACCCACCTTCACGGTGTGCTTCGACGCGTCGCTTTGAGCCGGGTTGGGGATCTGGCTGGGGGCACTGCCACGGACGGGAGAGATGAACAGGCTCACGGTGTGCTCCTTCGTTGTGCTCGGGATTTCGGGCTGGCCGCGGAAGCCGTCCCTCGGTCAACGGGAGGTCCCGGCGTGACGTCGGCCGGCGGGAGGACGGAGGAACGGGGCAGGGCGCCCCACGCCGCCGCCTGGAATCCGTGTGGGGCAAGGTGCGCATGGCTCCCGGTGACGACGAGAAATGCGCAGATGCATCGGTCATCCGTCCGGCCCTCACGGATCCCGTCGACACCCGTCACCTGACGT
This sequence comes from Myxococcota bacterium, assembly GCA_040752415.1. GTDB lineage: Bacteria > Myxococcota > JACRCW01 > JACRCW01 > JACRCW01 > JBFMGU01. The sequence continues at coordinate 52,088 of JBFMGU010000009.1, read as the reverse complement.
ACGTCCCGTGACGCACCGCTCGTCGAGACGGCGCAGATATTGGGTCCTGACTTCAGTCGGTGGAGACCTGTCATGCGCCACATCAACCGTGTCATCTGGAGCGTCACGCTGGTTGTGCCGGGGTTCTTCATGCTGGGCTGTGAGGAGGACGTCTGCAGCGACCCGGAGGTGACCTGCGCCGACGGAGCTCCGGTGGTGGATGAGACGCCGCCGCCCGCGCAGACCGGGACGCTCACGGGCAACACCTGCAGCATGGGCAATGCGCAGCCCGCCGCAGGCGTGTCGGTGGTGCTGATGGCCGCGGGCTCGGGCGAGCGCGTGGCGGCGGGCAGCAGCGACGCCAACGGCACCGTCACCATCACGGACATCCCCGCTGGCACCTACGAGGTCTCCATCAGCGAGCGGCAGGGCATGCAGGACGTGGCCCACGGCGCGGTGCCCATGCTGACCATCGAGCCGGGCGTGGTGACGCAGCTGTCCGACCCGGCCTGCCAGGCGGCGCCCGCGCCCACCGGCACCGTGCGTGGCCAGATCTGCGACCAGTCCCAGGGCGTGTGGGTCACCAACGCCGCCATCACGCTGATGCTCTCCGACGGCGCGATGATGAACGGCGCCACCGACAACAGCGGTCGCTTTGCGTTGAGCGCTGTGCCGGCGGGGAGCCACCAGCTGCACATCCAGAGCGCCAGCTACCAGCGCATCTACCCGGTGACGGTGGTGGGCAACCAGGAGACGGTGGTGGACTCTCCCGCCACGTGCGAGCGCCCCACCGGCAGCGTCGAGGGCCTCGTCTGCGCGACGACGGGCGGCGTGGCCAGCGGCGCCACGGCGTACATTGACCTGCCCGGCGTGCGCGTCTCCGACGAGACCGGCGCCGACGGTCGCTTCCTCCTCTCCGGCGTCCCCGCGGGCGTGCACCAGGTGCATATCCTCGTGGGCGCCGAGGAGCAGGTGCAGACCGTGGACGTGCTCCCCGGCCAGACCGCGCAGGTGGGACCGGGCTCCTGCGAGCCGCCGGCGCCGGGCAGCGTCGAGGGACACTTCTGCAACCCGCAGGGCGGCGCGCTGGTGGGCGCCACGGTGCGGGTGGACGTGAGCAGCGGCACGCTGACGGAGACCACCGACGCCGACGGGCGCTTCTCGTTGACGGGCGTGGAGCCGGGCGCGCGCGTGGTGCGCGTGGAGCACGTGGATTTCACCGCGGACTATCCGGTCACCGTGACGTCGGGCGGGACGGTGACGGTGGATCCCACCACGCAGTGCGCGCCGGTGGAGGAGCCCAAGGGTGACATCACCGGCCGGATCTGCGCGCCCAACGGCACCACGTGGCTGGCCAACGCGCGCGTCTGGGTGGACCTCACCGCCGGCGGCACCAGCGAGACGCAGACCGACCCCGAGGGACGCTTCACCCTCACCGCCATCCCGGTGGGCCTGTACACGGTGCACGTGGCGGCCGGCTCCTTCACCACCGAGATCCCCGACGTGCGCGTGCGCGAGGACCTGGTCACCGAGGTGGGCGACGCGCCGGAGACCTGCGTGCCGGTGGTGGACCCCAAGGTGGCGGTGGTGAGCGGCCGCTACGACGACATTGGCAGCGTGCTGGTGCGCCTGGGCCTGGACGAGATTGACACCTACAACGGCGAGAACGGCAACTTCGCCTCCACGCTGCTGGGCGACTATTCCCTGATGCAGCAGTACGACGTCATCTTCTTCAACTGCGGCATCGACGAGTCGTTCCTGATGAACCCCGGGATGCGCGCCACCGCGGTGGCCAACCTGCAGCAGTACGTGCAGAGCGGCAAGAGCGTGTACGCCTCCGACTGGGCCTATGACCTGGTGGAGGCGGCGTGGCCCACCTACGTGGACTTCCTGGACTACGACGGGGAGATGAACAGCGCGGAGCTGGGTGACGCCGACGTGGTGACCGCCGACGTGGTGGACGCGGCGCTGGGCACGGCGCTGGGGCACACGCAGGTGGAGATCAAGTTCAACCTGGCGGAGTGGGCGGTGATCAGCCAGGTCTCCGGCGACACCACCGTGTACATCCGCGGCAGCGCCTGGGTGTGCACCGCGCCCGACCCCTACTACGGCTGCGTGGAGTTCGCGCAGGTGGACAACGTGCCGTTCACCGTGGGGTTCCACCCCGGCGCCGGCGCGGGCAAGGTCATCTACACCTCGTTCCACCAGGAGCAGCAGACCACGCAGGACATGGATGACATCCTGGACATGCTGGTGTTCGAGCTGTGAGCCCGACGACGGAAAAACCGCTCAGCCCTTGGCCTTCACGTCCAGCAGCTCGACCTCGAAGATGAGGGTGGCACCGCCGGGGATGGTGGGCGGGGAGCCGCGGTCGCCGTAGGCGATGTCGGAGGGGCACACCAGGCGCGCCTTGCCGCCGACCTTCATCTTCGCCACGCCCTCGGTCCAGCACTTGATGACGCCGCCGAGCGGGAACTCCGCGGGCTGGCCGCGCTTGTAGGAGCTGTCGAACTCGGTGCCGTCGACGAGAGTGCCGCGGTAGTGGACCTTGACGGTGTCGGCGGCGGTGGGCTGGGCGCCGGTGCCGGCGGTGAGCTCGGTGTAGATGAGACCGGAGGCGGTGCGCTCCGCGCCTTTCTCGGCGGCGGCCTTGTCCAGGTACTCCTTGGCGCGGGTCTTCTCCTGCTCGGCGCGTGCGGTCTTGCGGGCGCGGGCCAGCTCATTGACCTTGGGGCCCCAGGTCTCCATCTCCACCTCCGACTTGGCGCCGGTGGCGGCGTCGACGAGGCCGCGCTGCACCACCGCGAGCTCCTCCTTGGTCAGCCCGAAGAAGGAGATGTCACGACCGAGCACCTGGCCCAGCGCGTAGAGCGTCTTGTCGTGGTCGGTGGTGAGCGGACCGGTGGAGGCGGGGCCGGTCTCCGCGGGCTTGTTGCAGCCGAGCGCGAGCAGGCAGGAAGCGAGACAGAGCGTGACGACGGTGATGCGCATAGGAACTCCGGATGGATGACCGTTGCTCCGGCTTCCCACGACGACACGTGGAGGCAGCAACCGTCGGAAGGTGGGCTCCATAGCCCGCGATCTTTCGGGCAGCAAACGTGCGCGTTGGGTTCTCGTCGGAGAAGGACAAAGGGTCGGAGCGCCCGGGCAGGACATATCCGTCCACCGGGGACTCCCGCGTGGGTTGCGAGCCGCTCGAGCTCTCACTCCGTCGAGCGGGACAACGCCCGCAGCCGCTCCTCGACGAGGTCCAAGCCGGGCTCCGCCATGCCGCCAAGCGAGACACGCGCGCCCAGGCTGGATTCCGGCGCACGCGGAGCTCCGCTGCCAATCTCCGCCGCCGCCCGACGGTACGCATCCCGGAACGGCACACCCTCGCGCGCCAGCTCAATCGCCCGGTCCGTGGCGTACATGTCCGACGAGATCGCCGCGCGCATGCCCTCATCGTTGAACCGCAGCTCCCCGAGAAGCGCGGGAACCAGCGCCATCCCCGCCAACCCGCGCGACAACGCCCGCAGCACCGGACCCTTGGTGCCCTGCAGGTCGCGGTGGTAGCCCGAGGGCAGCGACAGCGTGGCGTCCAGCTCGGCCAGCGCGCCGCTGGTGACGGCGGGAAGCTGGCGCAACAGCTCCACCACGTCGGGATTGCGCTTGTTGGGCATCAGCGAGGAACCCGTGGTGTACGCATCCGGCAGCCGCACGAACGCGAACTCCGCCGTCGAGAACAGGCTCAGGTCCCACGCCAGCCGACGCACATCCAACAGCGCCTGGTGCAACGCCTCCAACGCTGCGCGCTCCAGCTTGCCGCGACTGTTCTGCGCATGGATGGGCGAGACCACCACGCGCGAGAACTCCAGCTCCCGCGCCACACCCTGGCGGTCCAGCGGCAGGTTCACCCCGTAGCCGGCCGCGGTGCCCAGCGGAGACGCGTCCAGCAGGTCACGCACCGCGCGGCAGAACACCGCGTCGTCGACAAAGGCCTCCGCGAATGCCGCGAACCACGCGCCCACCGACGAGGGCACCGCGCGCTGCAGGTGCGTGTAGCCGGGCATGGGCGTGCGCATCTCCTCGCGCGCTCGTCGCAGGCACACCCGCGCCGCTTCCAGCTCATGACCACTCAATGCGTCCAGCGCGGAGCGCACGTACAACCGCTGCGCCACCAGCACCTGGTCATTGCGGCTGCGACCGGTGTGCACCTTGCGCCCGGTCTCGCCCAGCTTCTCGGTCAGGAAATGCTCGATGGCGGTGTGTCCGTCCTCGTAGCGCTCGTCGAGGATGAACTTCCCGTCGGTGAACAGCTGCTCAAGCTCCTCCAGCGCGGACACCAGCGACGAGCACTCCGCGCCATTCAGCACGCCAATCCGCTCCAGCCCGCGCACGTGGGCCCGGGAGGCGCGCACGTCGTGGAGGAAGAGCATGCGGTCCAACGCCACGTCGTCGGCGGCGCAGAAGCGCTGCACGGCCTCGTCCACCGAAGACTGGCCTTTATCCCACAGTGGTCGGACCATGGAGCGGAATCCCCGTGAGCTCGTCGACGCCCAGCGCCAGGTTGAGGTTCTGGAGCGCCTGCGTGGCCGCTCCCTTGAGCAGGTTGTCCAGCGTCACCACCACCACCGCGCGTCCTCGCGCCGCGTCCGCGGTGAAGCCGCCCACGGTGACGTCGTGACGGCCGGCCGCGCGACTCACCCACGGCGTGTCCTTCACCACCTGCACCAGCGGCTCGTTGCGGTACGCGTCCGAGAACAGCTCATGCAGCTCATCCGCCGTCAGCCCGCGCCGGAGCACGGTGGAGATGGTGAGCGTGATGCCGCGGAAATGGCTGGCCACGTGCGGCATGAAGTGGATGGGATGACCCAGGTGGCGCGTGACCTCCCGCTCATGCGTGTGGTCGACGAGCGAGTAGGGCATGAGGTTGTCCTTCAGCTTCTCCGGGTCGTTCTTGTCGGAGGGCGTGGTCCCCGCGCCGCTGTAACCGGACACGCCAAAGACGTGCGGCGTCTCCGCGAGCAGCTCCCGCAACGGCGCCAGGCCCAGCTGCATGCCGGTGGCGTAGCACCCGGGGTTGGAGATGCGACGTGCCCCCCGCACCTTCTCGCGGTTCAGCTCGGGGAGGCCGTAGACCCACGTGTCGGTGAACCGCATGTCCGCGGAAAGGTCGACGACAACCGGCGCGCGCCCCGACGCATCCAACGCCGACACCCAGCTGGCTGCCTGCCCATTGGGGAGCGCCAACACCACCGCGTCGACGTCCCGATGGGCCGCATCCTCCGGCGTCATCTCCTCCAGCACCACGTGGCCCACGCGCTGTCCGCCGCCGCTGCGCGTGGCCGCCCACGCCACCTTCATGCGCGGGTGGTTCTCGAGGAGACGCACCAGCTCACCACCCACGTGGCCACGCGCGCCCACCAATCCAATGCGCAGATCAGCTGCCATCTCACGCCCCAATGCTGTGCGCCTTGAGTGTGGCGGGCATGGCCTTGGCCTTCTCAATGCAACGCTGGATGTCCGCGAAATCCTCGAGGCCGTACCAGAACACCGCCCAGCGGTCCGTCTTGTAGCTGCCGTCGGAGCGCTGGAAGTACCAGGGGTTCACCTCGTTATCGAGACGGGAGCGCCAGAAGAGGCTGGTGTTGTCGCGCGCAATGCACTGCCACAACGAGCCGCCAATGCCTTCACCTTGCGCCTCGCTGGTGACGGCGAACTTGTCCAGGTACGGGATGCCGCCCTCCAGCGTGAGGATGGCCGTGGCCCGGTAGGAGTCGGACAGGTAGATGCGGAAGAAGTTCTTCACCTCGAAATAGTCCGTGGTGAGCTTCCGCCCGAAGGCCTGCTCCAGCAGCTCCGCCATGCGCGCGCGGTCAATGCCATCCAGCGAGTCATAACGACGGATGCGCTCACCCCGACGGACCAGCGTCCCGGCGCCCTTGTGGGTGAACAGCTCGCGCACCAGGTTGTCCGGTGAGGTGATGGACACCGACGACGAGCGCGGCAGCGCGTCCAACAGCTCCTTGATCTGGCCCAGCTTGAGCCGCATGCCGCCCTGCACCCAGGGCTCCTGCATCAAGGGCTCGTAATCCTCTTCCAGGTTGATGGCGGAGATGATCTGCTGGTTCTCGTCAAGCAGGCCGCCGGTGGGCGTCAGGAAGACGATCTTGAACGGCTCCAGGGTGCGGGCCAGGCCGCGCGCTGCCACGTCGGCGTTGATGTTGAGGATCTGTCCGGCCGGCGTCTCACCGAGACTCGCGAGGATGGGCATGTGGCCGGAGCGGATGGCGGAGTCGATGGCCTCGGCGTGGACCTGGGTGACGTCGCCCACCAGGCCCAGGCGGTTCCCATCCATCAGCTTCGCCTCGAACACGCCGCCGGTGATGGGACGGGCGCGCGTGCCAATGGCCTCCAGCGCCTCGACGAGACGGAAGTTCTCCCGCTGGAACACCTTCCGCGCGATCTCCAGCGCCTCCGGTGAGGTGACGCGCATGCCGTCGACCTGCTCGGTCTGCACGCCGGCTTCCTTGAGCTGACGGGTGAGCTGCGGCCCGGCGCCGTGGATGACCACCGGGGTCAGTCCCACGCGCTGCAGGAAGGTGAGGGCGGACACCAGCGTGTCCAGGTCATCCTGGATGATGCCACCGCCCACCTTGATGACGGCGAACCGGCGCGCATCCACCGACGAGAACAGCTTGAGGTACTGCTCCACCTCCTTGCGGCTCCCGAGGTTGCGCAGGAAACGGACAATGACCTCTTGCGTGGACCCCATGTTCGTCGACCTCCTTCACCCGTTGAGGATGCGCGCGTAGGTCCGCGCCGCCTCCACCAGCTCGTCGGTGCGCACCCACTCGTCGGCGGTGTGCGCCTGCGCAATGTCCCCGGGGCCGTACACCAACGCCACCGAGCCCGCCTCCGAGAACAATGCCGCCTCCGTCCAGAAATCCACCGCGCTTCCCTCGCGCAGATCCAGCTCCCGCGCCATCCGACGGGCGGTGCGCAGCGCGTCTTCCAGCGGTTGTTGCGGCGCGGGCAGCGGCGGTGCCAGGAAGCCGGGCTCCCAGGTGACGCGCGTGGCGTCGGGAGTGAGCGCCCAGGCCTCCTGCATCACCTCCAGCGGCGCACGACCCGGCGGCGGACGGATGCCAAAACGCACGCGCGCCTCCCCGGCAATCATGTTGGGCTTGGTCCCGCCCTCGACGACACCGAGGTTCAGCCGCACGCCGCGCAGCCCCGCCAGCTCGCGCGCATCCTGTCCTTCTGCCCAGGTCAGCGCCCGGGATGACCAGCGCACCAGCTCATGCAGCGCGTTGTCCTGCAGCGCGCGCGCGCTGGAGGCATGACCGGGCACGCCGCGGAAGGTGCCCAGCGCGGTGGCAATCCCCCGGTGCACGCTGACCGCGGTGCAGCGCGTGGGCTCGGCCACCAGGACGCGGGAGGGCGCTCCGTGACGACGGATGAAGTCGCGCACGCAGCGGCTCTGGCCGGCTTCCTCGTCGGAGGAGAAGAGCAGCGCGAAGTCCCCGCGCAACGTCGGGAGCACGGCCAGCAGCGCCGCGGCGGCGCCCTTGATGTCGCACGCGCCCAGGCCCACCACGCGCTCACCCTCGACGTGCAGCTTCAGCGGATCCCGCGACCAACCCGGCGCCGCGGGCACGGTGTCCACGTGCACGTTGATGAGCAGGGCGGGGTTGCCGCGACGGGCCAGCAGGTAGACGCAGCCCTCACCCAGGTCCTGCAGGTCCACGGTGACGTCGGGGGGGAGCTGCGCGCGGAGATAGGCAAACAGGCCTCCGCCGTCGATCACCCGCGGTGGATTGCGCGTGTCAAAGCCCACCAGGCGCTCCAGGTGCGGGAGGAGCGCGCCGCGCAGGTCCGTGATCATCCCTTGGCGCCACCGGGCGCACGCGGCCGCTTGTTGACGCGCGCGGACAGCGTGCTGCTCATGCCAAAGAGCTTGATGAAGCCTTCCGCCTCGGTGGAGCCCCAATCCGCGGACTGGGCGTAGACCGCGCCCTGGTTGCGCAGGATGTGCTCCGAGGACACCGCCACCGGGTGCAGCACGCCGCCGTGCGTCTCCAGCGTCACGTTGCCGGTGACGAAGGTCTGGCTCTGGCGCAGGAACGCCTCGAGGTCGTCCTTCAGCGGCTCGTAGAAGAAGCCCTTGTAGACCAGGTCGACCCAGCGCGCGGCCACCTGCGGCTTGAACCCGTTCTGGTGGCTGGTGAGCACGGTCTCCTCGAGCGCGCGGTGCGCCGTCATCAGCGCGGTGATGCCCGGGCACTCGAAGACGATGCGGCCCTTGAGCCCGATGGTGGTGTCGCCGGTGTAGATGTTGCGGCCCACGCCGTACGCGCCAAACGCCTCGTTGAGCTTGCGCAGCATGGTGGGACCATCCACCGCCTTGCCGTCGAGCGAGGTGGGGATGCCGCGCTCAAAGCCCACGGTCATGCGCAGCGGCGTGCGCGGCCAGCGCGTGGGGTGCGCGCACAGGACCCAGGTCTCGTCGCCGGGAGCCTGGAACTCGTCGATCTCCGAGCCGGAGGTGGTCACGCCCAGCAGGTTGGTGTTGATGCTGTAGCGGCTGGTCTTGGGACGCACCGCGAAGCCCAGCTTCTGCAGGTATTCCTGCTCGTAGGCGCGCACCGCCTTGTGCTGGCGCTGGATCTCCCGGATGGGCGCCACGATGTTGTAGTCACCCAGCGAGCGCACCGTCTGGTCAAAGCGCACCTGGTCATTGCCCATGCCGGTGCAGCCGTGGACGAAGACGCGGGTGCCGCGCGCGTCGCACAGCTTCAGCGACTCCTCGACGATGACGTAGCGGTCCGAGCACAACACCGGGTAGCTGCCCTGGTAGGCCGCGCCGGCCCACACCAGGGGGACCACCACCTGCTCCCAGATGGGCTGCGCCCCGTCGACGGTGACGTGCTCCAGCGCCCCCAGCTCCCGCGCCCGGTTCTCGATGTAGCGGCGCTCCTCCGCGTCCACGCCGCCGGTGTCGACGAAGAGCGTGATGACGTCGTAACCGCGCTCCTTGAGGTAGGGAACGCAGAAGCTGGTGTCCAGCCCGCCGGAAAATGCAAGAACGGCTTTCTGCCTGGTCATGGCCACTCCTAACGGCTGAGCGCTGTCAGCGGTCTGTCAACAGGCGGGTCAGCACCGCCTTCTGGACGTGCAGCCGGTTCTCGGCCTCGTCGATGTGGAAGGCGCGCGGGGCGTCCAGCACCTCGTCGGTGACCTTCACGTTCCGGCGCACGGGGAGGCAGTGGGAGAACAAGGCGTCCGGCGTCAGCCGCAGCTTGTCCATGTCCACCATGAAGTGCTTGTGCGCGTCGCGGATGGGCTTCTCCTCCGCCCAGCGGCCAAAGTACGGCAGCGCGCCCCAGCTCTTGGCGTAGACCACCTCGGCACCCTGGTAGGCGCTCTTCACGTCGTGGCTCACCGTCAGCGTGCGGCCCTGCGCGGAGCAGTACTCCCGCGCCGCGTCCATGTAGCGACGGTCCAGCGTGTACTCCGGCGTGGGGCAGAGCAGCGTGACGTCAAAGCCGAACTTGGCGGCAATGATGAGCGCGCTGTTGGCCACCGCGGTGTTGAGGGGCTTGGGGTGGTAGGTCCAGGTCAGCACGAACTTGCGCCCGTCGGTGCGGCCCAGCCGGTCCTGGAGCGCCATCATCAGCGCCAGCTCCTGGCACGGATGGGTGATGGTCTCCATGTTGACGACGGGAACCGTGGCGTGGCGGGCAAAGGCGCGGATGACCTTGTCCTCGCGGTCATCCTCCCAGCGCTGGAACTTGGGGAACGCGCGCACCGCAATGGCGTCCACGTAGCGGCTGAGCACCCGCGCCACCTCACGCACGTGCTCTTCCGGCTCCGCGTCCATCACCACGTTGTCGTCGAACTCAATGGGCCACGCGCCCTTGCCCGGCTCCAGCACGATGGCCTTGGCGCCCAGGTGGTGCAGGCCCAGCTCGAAGGTGGTGCGGGTGCGCAGCGAGGGGTTGAAGAAGAGCAGCGCCACGCTCTTGCCGGCCAGGACGGGCCGTTGCGGTGAGCGCTGGAACTGTCGGGCGGAATCCAGCAGGGATTGAAGCTCTTCCCGGGAATGGTCCAGCGTGCTCAGGAAGTGTCTCAACGCGTGGGTCCTCCGTTCCGCCTGTTCCCCCCAGGGCGACTCCAAAGTTCCGCGTGCATGTGCAGCCTTTTATCCCGCGCTGTCAACTGCCTTGCGCACACGCGCACCCGTGCGGCCGCCGGCCCCAAGCGTGTTCTCGTCGGGCGCGCGGGATCCGGGAGGCAGTCCGCGCCGCGCGGGGTTGGGTAGGATCTTCGAGCGCGCGCGGACCTGGAGTATCCTCGGGGACGTACAGGGACGGGCGCCGCCAACCCGCGCCGTCATTTTCCTGAGCCGGTTCCCGCCGGACGGTGTAACAAGGACGACGGATGGCTCATCCCCACGCCGACAACATCCCGGAAGACATGGCCCGCTCGCGTGGTGTCGCGGTGGCGCGGGGGCTGGCTTGAGCGTGGCCGTCCTGCTTGTCGAGGGTGATGACACGCGTCGCTACCACGCACGCCGCGCGCTGGCGTCCCGCTCCCTGCCCTGCGTGGAGACCACCGACGCGTTCCACGCCATGAGCGCGCTGGGCCGGGCCGCGTTTGGCGCGGTGTTGGCCACCGAGGAGAAGCGCCACTTCACGCTGCGGAGCATGTGCACGCTGGCGGATCGTCGTCACCCGGGGATCCGCGTGTTCGTGCTGGCCACGCGCACCCCCGCCGAGCTGCTGGCCACCGAGCTGGGGCCCAACGCGGTGGTGCTTGCGCCGGGAACCACGCCGGAGCAGGCCGCGGACCTGGTGCGCCGCGCGGTGGTCCCGGAGCTCGAGGAGGCTTTTGACGTCGACGACGAGGCGGAGCTGGAGGTGGAGGCGGCCGCCGAGGACGTGGACGTGTTGGAATCCGTGGAGGCGGCCGAGGACGTGGAGGTGGCCGAGGTTGCCGAGGAGGCGGTGGCCGCCGAGGACGTGGACCTGGACCTCACAGAGCCCGCACCAGGCCTCGCATCTCCCGCGCCGGAGCCCGAGATCGACGTGGAGGCGGCGGAGGACGAGGCGTCCGACGTGAACCTGATGGAGGAGCGCACGCCGGTGCCTTCTCCCGTCCCGGTGGTGCCCGCCACGTCGACGAAGCGGCCGCTGTTCGAGGGAACGCTGGAGGATGAGGCCGGCCCGCCCTTGCTGGTGGCGATCTTCAGCCAGGCGCTCACCGGTCGACTCACCATCCAGGATGGGCAGGGCAGCGCCGTGATGTTCTTCCTGCGCGGCTACCCGGTGTGGGCGGTGGCGCCGCAGGGCGACGGGGGGCTGGCGCGGCGTCTCGTCGAGCAGGGGCTGGTGCCGAGCGTGGAAGCGCTGCCGCGTGTGCCGGAGGGACAGCTGCTGGGCGCGTTGGCCAACGGCGGGCAGCTGCGGGCGCAGGCGCTCCACCAGTTCATGCTGGGCCTGGTGCGTGAGCAGGTGATGCAGCTCTGCCGCGCCGGCGGCGGTGAGTACCAGTTCCAGGAGGACAAGGCGTTCCTCGACGACACGCTCCTGTTCAAGGTCAACCCGCTGGGCCTGATCTTCGAGGCCAAGCGGCGGACCATGACGCCGGACCGCGTGCTGGCCGAGGGCTTTGAGATGGCGCGGAAGTACCTGCAGCCCGGCCCGGCGCTGAAGATGGCGGCACCCAGGCTCAAGCAGTTCGTGAAGGGGCTGGACGTCTCGGAGCTCATCGACGGGGCGCAGACGGTGGAGGAGTTCTGCAACCGCACCAGCCTGGGCACGCTGATGGGCACGCTGATGACCATGGTGCTGGTGAACACCCGCCTGGCCACCATCACCGACGCGCCGCGCGAGCTGGCGGAAGAAGTCCTCCTGGACGACGAGCTGGACATCTCCGACCCGCGCCTGGTCCCGCTGGCGGACTACGACCTGGACATCCTGGAGGACGAGGCCACGACGGACGCGGCGGTGCAGCAGGCGCGTGACGCGGTGTTCCTGCTGTACACGCGGCTCAAGGCACTGACGGACCCCTGCGAGGTGCTGGGCGTTCCCCGCGACGCGCCCGCCAGCGTGGTGCACGAGGCCCACCAGCGACTGACGGCGGAGCTGGATCAACAGCTGGCGGCGGGTGGGGGCGTGGACCTGGTGCTGCAGAGCCGGGTCATGGAGCTGAAGCGGAAGGTGGACCTGGCGCTGGGGGCGTTGCTTCCCGCGAGCTGGTGACGACGGAAAGAGGGTGCCGGGGAGGGCAGCGTGGCATCACCCCCTCTCCCGGCACCCACCCGGATCACACCATGCGCGCGGCGGCCTTCCAGCTCTGCAGCGCCTGCACGAAGCGCTCGGGCTCGTCGGGGGTGGCCATCAGAGGCAGGCCGCTCCGACGGGAGATGAGCACGGTGGGGTCGCAGCGGGTGGCAAACAGGCGGAACATGCCCACGCTGCGCGCCCAGAACAGCCCATAGCTCCCAAAGAAGCCGCCGGTCCCCGCCACGCGCAGGCAGCGGCCGCGCAGTGAAGGACCCACCGACGCGTCGACGATGTCCGCGAGGCGGAACACCGTGGGGCTCCACCACCGGCGCAGCACGCGCAGCTCATCACCCTTCAGCTGCAACGCCACCGGCGCCATGGCCCAGGCCACCGCCAGCGTCATCAGCGTCAACGCCATGATGCCCGTGGTCATCCACGCCGCCACCGCCGGCACGCCCTTGGCGAGGAACATCGCGCACGGGACGCCCACGGAGATGGCGAGGATGAGCGCCAGGACCGCCATGGTGGAAATGCGGTGGATCCGGTCCAAGGTCATGCGGAACGTCATGGGACACCTCCCTTCCAGGGTTGTAGCGCCACCCTGAGCATTGCGCGTGCCGTCTGGGCGGAGCCCGTCCCACCGAGGAGGAACCCCCCGCGTCACGGGACCTTACGCGCGCACGGGGCGCGGGGCTCGGTCCGTGGTGGGCGAGATGCACATGCAGAGTGCTCCATGCGGCGCGTTCTGCGTCAGCCTGGCCTCCTTGTTTGCGGCACGGACAGATGTGCCTGATGATGCGCGCGATGCTGTCTGCGCTGGGGATCCTGCTGCTTGCCGCCGGCGCGCCTCCGCCGACGAGCTCCCCGGGAGAGACGCTGGTCCGCACCATCACCGCGATTGTGGATTGCGTCCCTGCGTGCCCGCCGGCGCTGCTCACGGAGCTCACGGACTCGGCGAGGAACGAGGTGGAGCGGAGTGCCGGGTACCGTTGGGTGGACGCGCCGCAGATCACCAGCGAGGAGCTGGCGGTGGCGCTCAACTGCGAGACCCTCGACGAGAAATGCCTGGGTCGCGTGGTGGGGACATTGCAGGTGGACGCCATGTTGTGGCTGGCGGTGAAGCCCGCGGCGCAGACGGAAATCACCGTGTCCCTCTTCACCGCAGAGCGCGGGACGCAGCCGCAGCATTCCACGCTGGCGGCGCGGGAGCGCGCGAACCTGACCCGCGCGGTGCGCCAGGTGTTGCGCCGCCTGCTGGGGCCCACCAAGCCCACGCGACTGCTGGTGCTCACCGACCCCACCGCCGCCACCGTGCTCGTCGACGGACGCGAGCGCGGCGAGTCTCCGCTGACGTTGGTGGACCTGGGAGAAGGGCTCCACCAGGTCACGGTGAAACGGGAGGGCATTCCGCCGCGCACCGTCGAGGTTGACCTGGTCCCCGGGCAGTCCACCGAGGTGCGCCTGGCCCTGACCGCACCCGCGCCGACGTCGCCGCCACCCGCGCCTCCGGTTGCCACGCGGGAGGAACCGGCACGTTCCACGTCGTGGGTTGGCGTGTTGTTGCCTGCGGCGGGGGCGCTGACCGCTGCGGCGGGGGTCCTGTTGGCGCTGGCCGGAGTGGGTGCGGGAAGTGGGTACGGCGCGGTGTATGCGTCCATGTACGCCGTTTCCGAGCCGACGCTGCGCGCGCAGACCCGGCCCCTGACGGGGTGGATCCGCCACCGCGACTACGTCCTGTTCCAGCAGGCGCAATACCCGCTGTTGGCCGTGGCCCTGACGCTCACGACGGTGGGCGTGGTGGGTGGCGTGGTGATGCTGGCGCTGGGGGCGCTGCTGGCCGCGGTGTCGCGGGTGCTGCCGTGATGTGGGATTGCCGTGGCCGATGCGTTGTCCCAGACTTCGCGGTGTGGAGCTGACCGTGAAGCACCGGCTCGTTCTCGTCGTGCTCTGGGGCGTGGCGACGGCCGGATGCCCGCTGCGCGCGGTGGATTCCGAGGAGTTCACCTGCTCCAGCAGCGCGGACTGCGCCACGGGTTACGCGTGCCATGAGCAGGTCTGTCGCGAGCAGTGCGTCAGCAGCGAGGACTGCGCCCCGCAGCGTCACTGCGTTGTGGGAGCGGGTGTGTGCATGGCGGCGGGCGGTGACGACGGGTCCAGCGCGGGCTCCTCGAGCGGGGGCACGTCGCTGGGGTCCAGCTCCTCGGCGTCTTCCGGGGGGGCCGGCAGCGGGGGCAGCTCGTCATCCAGCAGCGGCTCCGTGAGCAGTGCCTCGTCGAGCAGTGCCAGCGTGGGGGCCTCTTCCACGTCCGCAGCCTCGAGCGCCACGGCCGCCTCCAGCTCCAGCGGCTCGATTTCCAGCTCCAGCACGGCAGCAGCGACGTCGTCGACGAGCAGCGGTGGGGACACCGGCTCGACGAGCACCGCTTCGACCTCCAGCACGTCGATGAGCTCGAGTGGGGGGACGTCCACGGTGTCGTCTATCAGCTCCTCCACCTCCGCTGCCTCCTCCACGTCGTCGTCTATCAGCTCGTCGTCATCGTCATCGTCATCGTCATCGTCATCGTCTTCGTCATCCTCGAGCAGCTCGTCCTCCTCTTCGTCGTCCTCCAGTTCCAGCAGCGGCGCGCCGGTGGTGCCGTTCTGCGACGCCGACGATTCCACGTTGCGGCTCTGCTACCAGTTCGACGGCGAGCCGGTGGGGCAGGTGCTCGACGCCTCCGCCTACGGGCATCACGCCGCGGCATCCAGTGTGTCCTACGTCGCTGGACAAGCAGGCAGCGCGCTGCAGTGCAACGCCAGCAGCGTCATCAGGCTGACCGAGGCCGCAACGCTGGACCTCCCCACCTTCACCATGGAGATGTGGGTGTACCCCGACGTGGTGCCCACCGCCGGCCGCGTCGGCCTCTTTGACACCGACGGGACCTACGGCCTGTTCATCTACGCCAATGGGGACCTGCGGTGCTCCGGCCACGGTGCGTCGGCGACCGCGGCGGGCGTCATGGCCGCGGGTCAGTGGACCCATGTGGCCTGCACCGTGGATGCCTCGCAGGTGTCCATCTACCTGGACGGCGGCCTGGTGCTGACCGCGGCGTCCGGGACCTACAACGCGGGAACCACCGGCAGCGCCCTGTGCGGCAACGCACCCAGCGGCGACCCGTTCAGCGGGAAGGTCGACTGCTTCCGCATCTGGTCGTCGGTGCGGACGGCGGGACAGATCCTGGAAGGCATGGCCTGCGGGAACTGAACGTCACTCCCAGATGGCCACGTCGAACCGGCCCGTCGAGTCGGCGGCGCCGCGGTACATGCCGGTGGTGTTGAACACCAGCGCCACGTTGCCCCATCGGTCCACGGCAATGATGCCGCCGTCGCCGGGCTTGAGCCTCCCGTGCACCACCTGCCGCGCGGCTTCTCCGACGGAAAGGGCGCGGTATTCCATGAGCGCGGAGATGTCGCGCGCCACGCCGTGACGGATGAATTCCTCGCCGGTGCCGGTGGCGGAGATGGCCACGGTGCGGTTGTTGGCGTAGGTGCCGGCGCCAATGATGGGTGAGTCGCCCACGCGCCCGTAGCGCTTGTTGGTGAGCCCACCCGTCGACGTGGCGGCCGCCAGGTTGCCGTTCCGATCCAGCACCACCACGCCCACCGTTCCCTTCTTGCCGCCGTCGTCGAGCGCCACGCCGCCATCACCGCGCTCCCGCGCCAGCGCCTCCCGCCACTGGTCGTAACGACGCTGCACGAAGAAGTACTCCTGCGGCACCTGCTCCACCCCCATGGCTGCGGCGAACGCGTCGGCGCCGCTTCCCACGAGGAGCACGTGCGGGGTCCGCTCCATCACGAGCCGCGCGAGCGAGATGGGGTTCCTCACGGTTCGCGCTCCCGCCACCGCGCCGCAGCGCAGGTCCTTCCCGTCCATGATCGCCGCATCCAGCTCATGCGCTCCGTCGTGGTTGAACACGGCGCCCTTGCCGGCGTTGAAGAGCGGGTCGTCCTCCATGAGTCGCACCACTCTCTCCACGACGTCGAGGCCCGGCGCGCCCTGCTCCAGCAGGTCCCGACCCAGCGTCAGCGCCGCGCGCAGGGAGGCCGTATACGCGTCCTTCACGTCCGCCGGCAGGTCCTTGGGGATGGTGCCCGCACCGCCGTGGAGCGCCAGGGCCCAGGCCCGTTGCTCCGGCGCACGCGTGGGGCCGCGACACGACGACAACAGTCCCATGACAACGAAAACCACGAATGGAACGACGCTGCGACGCATGGTGTGCTCCCCCGGCAGTGGGCGTCATCCTGGCACACGGCGTGGACGGAAGGCGCGGCGCGCGGACCCGCGCTACATTGCGCGCGCACAAGGAGTGGCCATGAAGGCAATCACACCCGGTTTCCTGGTGGCGCTGGTCCTGGCGGGGTGCGGCGGCGGCACGCGGGACTCCCGCGGGAGCTCGGGCAGCACGTCCACGTACAATGGCAATGCCGGCAATGCGTCGTCGTCGGGTGACGTTGGCGGTTCCACGGGAGGATCGTCGGGTGGGGCGAGCTCGTCGGGTGGCTCGACGTCGGGCGGAGGCGCGTCGAGCGCGGCTTCATCGTCGGGAAACGTGGCCGGCTCGTCCTCCAGCGGCAGCGGCCAGTGGCATTGCACTCCCAGCTACCAGGGCGGCGGCGACGGATGCGACTGCGGCTGCGGCGCCCCCGACCCCGACTGCGGCGGCGCGGGATGCAGCGAGCCCGGTTGCTTCCAGGCCGCGTGCCAGTACTGCTACGACGCGCAGGGGGGGAACGTGACCTGTCCCGCGCCGTCGTCGAGCTCGTCGGGCGGAGCGTTTTCCAGTAGCAGCGCCTCCTCGAGCAGCGGCTCTCCGCTCCCGCCGCGCGCCACGCTGACCACGGAATCCCGCAGCTGGACCATTGAATCGGTGCCCATGGAGGTGGACACCGATCCCAACCAGTGGCTGGAGGCGCAGGACATGGCGCTGGATTCCGCCGAGCAGCCGCGGGTCATCTACCAGATGCGCGAGGGAGGAAATCCGTACGTGCGCTTCGTCTTCCGCAGCAGCCAGGGTTGGACCCACGTCCCGCTCAACGTCTACTCGGAGTACTTCGCCACCATCCAGATCGCGCTGGACAGCCAGGACACGGTGTTCTTCTGGAACTCCGGCAACGCGCACCTGCCGTACATCAACGTTCTCGACGGGGAAACGGTGTACACCGAGTACGTGGGCCAGCAGGGACATGATGCCTACGATCACGATCACCTGGTGCAGCTGGCGGTGGATGGCTCCAACAACATCCACGCCATCTATTACAACCCCACCGACATCACCGAGGCCAACGGGTCCCACTACTATTACGCGGTGCGCGGTCCCTGGTCGGGGCCCACGGAGGGCGCCTCCGCGCAGATGGCGCTGTGGACGGGCGGCTGGTTTGACGACGGCGTGAACCTCTTCCTGCGCCTGGCGGTGTCCCGCTACGGCGACGTGCGCGTGGTGGGCGAGACCAACCGGACGCTGCAGCACGCCGTGCTCTCCGGGACCAGCGTCACGTGGGAGCCGGTGCAGGTGGCGGGACAGTCCGGGCCTGAACCCTGGGACTACATTGACGCGCTCGACGTGAAGGTGGACTCGCAAGGGCGGACGCATCTGCTCTGGGTCCACGACGCCGTCGACGCCAACGATCCCACCGCGCGCGAGCTGCGGTACGCGGTGCGCCTGGGCGGCGGGTGGACCATGACCCGGCTGGATGGGCCGGTGTTCGCCGCGCGCCTGGAGCTGGACGGGCAGGACCGCCCGAACATCCTCTACGAGCACTGCCCTCCCTCGGGTTGCGCCGACGTGCGCGAGACGCGCGTGCTCCGCCAGGTGAGCGGGAGCTGGCGTTACAGCGTGCCGGACACCCAGATGCGTGGTTACGACGCGACCCTCCGCGTGACGTCGAGCGGAGCCGCGCACATCTTCTACGAGGCGTGGGACGGCGTGCAGCGACGGTACCGCTACGCGTACGCGCCGTGACCGTCAGGGATACGCGGGCTCGGTGGTGATGCGCGTGTCCTCCACCGGTCCGCCCACTGCCAGGTGGTACAGGTCCTGGAACGTGGCGTCGGAGAAGCCCAGGAGCTGGTGCATCCCGTCGTCAAAGAAGCAGCCCATGCCGGTGGCCCGCACCCGGCACGCCTCCGCCTCCAGGTAGAGCACCTGGCCGATCACGCCCGCCTCCCAGAAGAGACGACGGTAGAGCCACGCGCCGTGGGTGCGGATGGGCTCGTCGTAGCGCGCGATCATTCCCAGCGAGAATGCGCCGTCGGCGGCAATGTCCTGGTGACAGCCGATGGCGCGCGCCGCGTCGCGGGTGTCGGCGGGGAGCAGCAGGAAGAGTGGCAGGGGACAACCGGGCACGGCCTCCCACAGGAACTCCGGGCGGGTGGCCTTGCGCAGGGCTTCCTCGTCGTCAGCACGACGCAGTAGCAGGTACACCCCGGGATGCATCCCCACGACGCGATGGACGAAGAGCACGAGGTGGACACGCGGCTCGGCCATCACCGTTCCTGCCAACACGTCCCACGGTGGCGCACCGGCGGCCGTCAACGTGCGCGACAACATCCTCCAGAGCTGTTCCTTTGTGATGGAGGTGACGCCGTCAAAGTCGGTGGCGCTCCGACGACGTTGGATGATGCGCTCCGCGGGCAGCACGTCGTCGGGCAGGGAAACCGCGGAGGTAATGACGTTGGGCGGCAACGCGCCGACGGGAGGTCGCGGGGGCGCCTCGGAGGCCCGTGCCGCCTCGTCGACGACGGGCCAGGGGTGATGCCCCGCGCTGAGCACGTTGGGTGTCCCCTGCCAGGCCGGCCGCCACCCGTCGACGACGAGCGGTCCCGGTTGCGGCCCGCTTCCGTGCGGGAGCAACGCGCAGAGCAGCTCCGGGTACTCCGGCTCCTGCGGATGGAAGCCGCCCGCGTCCAGCCCGGCGAGCGAGCGGATGGTGTCGTCGGAGATGGTGTCCAGGAGTTGCAGATGCCAACCCAGGATCCTCGCGGAGTAGCGGAGCGCGGCGAGGGCGTGGCCCACGTCGTGTTGGCAGTAGCGGAACGCGCGCTCGCCGTATTTCCACGCCTCCCGCCACGGGATGGATGAGAGCGCCACCAGCATGGTCCCCGGAGCGAATCCCGCCGTCAGCGCGCGGTATCCCTCCGACGTCACCACGCCGCGCCGCTCCAGCAGATGCTCCTTGGGAGCGTAGTGATACACCCCCGCGGGACATGCCGCGTCGAGGTCGTCGGTGATGAGGTAGCACTCCGTGGGGTGCAGGTTGCCGCTGGAGGGATTCACCCGCAGCGCCCAGCGGCTGGCCTGGTGGCGCTTCCACGCCGAGACGGCGAGGGCGTTGCGGAACAGGCGCGAGATGGTCTCCAGCGTCACGGGCTCCACGCTCGTCGGTGGCGCGGGGAGGGCGGCGAAGGTGGGCTGGTGGCGCTCAGGCAGGCGCGGCAGTGGAACCTGGGGAGCGCCGTCGTAGCGACGGAAGGGGTCGGGCTGGGTGGCCCAGGACAGGCGCCCCGGGCCCGCGGCATACGCGTGGAAGTGGTGCTTGGTCCGCTGGTGGTATTGCAGGATGACGTCGGTGGGATTGCTCAAGGCTCACCGCGTCCGTTTCAGCGACGACGTGCCTTGGCGCGACCCTTGGCCGCCTTCTTCTTCGCCGGAGCCTTCTTGCGCGCGGGCGCCTTCTTCCTGGCCGCGGCCTTCTTGCGCGGCGCGGACTTCTTCCCGAACAGCACCGCGGACGGCTTGGGATACTTGGGCTGGTAGAGCTGCACCTGCACGTTGCCCGGCATGGTGAAGTGGATGGTGAATCCGTAGCCCTGGTCGTTGATGTCGTCGTCAAACTCCACGCCGCGACCCTTCAGCTCGGCCACGGTCTTGTGGATGTCGTCGCAGAAGAAGGAGATGTTGTGCGTGCCGGACTCCGGGTCTCCTTCGGTTGGATGACAGCCCACGTCCGCCTCGGGGAACGCGAACAGCAGCCAGCCGCCGCCGGTGTCGATGTGCGGGAGCTGCAGCTTGTCGCGGAGGAACGCGCGCATGGCTTCCGGCTCCGAGGTGTAGAACATCCCGTGCAATCCCTTGATCATTCGGCTCTCCGTTGACGTCGGGTTCGATGCGGGCGCCGAGTATTCAACACTCCCCGCGACCCGGTCCAGCGTGACGCCCGGGTGGCCGCTCGCCGACCGATGCTGGAAGAGAATGGACGGACCCAATGCGTGCTGACGGGGCGGAGCACGACGGGCGCCCGCGGAGTCTCACCCCGGCGCGTCGCCCTGTTTGAGGCTGCGGTAGAGGTATTCCTGCTCGGCCGGCGTGAGATCGAACTGCATCCCCGCTTCGTCCAGGAGTCGCGCCAGGGGCGCCGTGGGCTCTTCACGTCGACGGTCACTGAGCCACTGCAGCGCCTTGCGGAGATGTTCCCCTTTGGGTTCCAGGTCCCAGGCCATGCCGTGATCCTACCCGCGCGACGAGGATGGCGCGAGCAGCGGCACCGGGGACGTCAGCCGCGGAGGAAGCGGCGCCGTCGCAGGATGACCAGGGCCATCACCATGGCGGGCACCGCCAGCGGCGTTTCGTTGAGCGAGGTGGCGCAGCCACAGCCCTCCGGCGTGGTGCCCTCCTCCGTCGGCGGCGGCGTGGCCGCGCTGCCACCACCGCCCTCATCGTTGCCTTCATTGGGGTCGATGTAGCCGCCCGAGGAAGAGGACGCGGACGACGACGTGGAAGGACCCTGGCCCACGCCCAGCGTCCGCTCACCGGCCAGCAGACTGTCCACCGCGAACACCGGGTCGGTGAGCGGGGCTCCGCCCCCGGATGACGACGAGGAGCTGCTGGAGGACGAAGACGAGCTGCTGGATGAGGACGACGAGGACGAGCTGCTGGAGGAGGACGACGAAGAGGAAGACGATGATGACGACGCGCTGCTGGAAGTGGACGCCGCGGTGCTGGCGCTGGAGGAGGTGGGACCGCCGCTGCTGGACACCGCGCCCTGGAGCGGACCACCGGAAGAGCCCACCGCGCCAGATGACGACGAGCTGGAGGTCGCGCCGGGGTAGTCGTTGGGATCCTGCGGGTCGGTGCCGTTCTGGACTTCCTCGCCGTCGGTGAAGCCGTCACCGTCGGTGTCCGGGTTGAGCGGGTCCAGGCCCTTGTCCGCCTCGTAGCCGTCGGGGAGGCCGTCACCGTCGGTGTCGGGGTTGTTCGGGTCCGTGCCCAGCGCGGCCTCGTCCTGGTTGGTCAGGCCGTCGCCGTCGGGGTCGCCCAGCGGACCGTCGGAGTCATTGGCGTCCACGTAGTTGGGCGTGGCGTCGCCGTCGGTGTCGCCGCGGCCCTCGACCGCGCCAGGGGTCCCGTCACCGTCGGAGTCGGTGTCAAGGTAGTTGGGCGTGACGTCGGTGTCGGTGTCCGCGCCCCACGTGCCCGAGTCATCCAGCTCCACCGCCGTGCTGATGCCGTCGCCGTCGTCGTCGGAGTCCCGGTAGTCGGGCACGCCGTCCACGTCGGAGTCGGTGGCGCCCTCGGTGGCGTCGGGAACCGTGTCGTTGTCGCTGTCGGCGTCCAGTGCGTCGATGGTGCCATCACCGTCGGAGTCAATGGCGGAGCCGCCGTTGGTCTCGGCGCCATCACCGATGCCGTCGCCGTCGGAGTCGGGGTTGTTGGGGTTGGTGCCCAGCGCGTTCTCCACCGCGTCGGAGAGCCCGTCTCCGTCGGTGTCCGTGCCGGTGTCGCCGGGCGTGGTGGGCTCGCTGCCGGTGTCGGGTGAGAGCGAGAGCGTGTCGCTGCCTGCCAGGTCCACCGTGATGGAACGGCCGTTGTTGGATGCGCCGGCGAACAGCATGAGGGTCGTGTCGGCGTCAATGCCCGCTGCTTCGAGGTCGGAGAACGGAATGGCGAAGTCCAGGAAGTAGTCGGCGTCGCCGCCAAACTGGGAGTCCGCGGTCACCACGCGCCCGTTCACGTCCGGCTGCCATGGGTAGCTGGCGAGCAGGATCTCCGCGACATCCTGTGACGACCCGATGTCCTGCTGGCGCTCATTCTGGGCAAACTCCACCGTGTCGGTGATGCCGTCCGCCATGAGGCTGAACTCGTAGTCGTTGAAGTCCGCGTCGGTGTCGATGAGCAGACCCCAGCCGCTGGGGCTCAGCCCCTTGTTGTGCGACGGGTCGTCATTGAGACGAAGCCGGACGAAGAAGTCCACGCCGTCGTAGAGGATGTAGGCTGCGGGGTATTGCGCGTCGCCCACCACGTCGCGGCCGCCACTGGGCCCGTCGCCCACCACGTCGCCCAACGGCTCTCCGTCCTGCATCAACGGGCTCCACTCCTGGTCCTGCGGAAAGGTTGCGGCATGCGCCGGCCCCGCCAGGGCCAGGGTGATGAGGGAGGACGCAAAGACACACGTCCCCCGTCGCACAACATGCTCGATGCGCGTCGCCATGTCTTTTCTCGCTGTGTGTGGGTCTGAGGCGATGTATTGGTGGTGGCCTACAGTCGCAAGAACGGATACCTGTCCCTCAGCGGCTTGCCTTGTGATCGCGCATCACGCCGCCACGGTGTCGGTCTTCGCGTCCTTTCGCGGATGTTCGTCGACGCGTGGCGCGGTGCGCGGCGCGCGTGATGGGGACGGAGCGTGTGAGCACGCGTCTGGGGAGCAGGATGGGGCGTGTGATTCGGAGCGGCGCATGAGCCTGGCGGGACGTCGACAAAAGCTGCTGCGCGTGGACCGTGTGCTCCGCGAGACCTACGGCGAGCCCGAGCCCCACGAGGTCCTGGACCCCGTGAGCGAGCTGGTGCTCACCATCCTCTCACAGCACACCTCCGACCGGAACTCCACCCGCGCCTTCGCGCAGCTTCGTGATCGCTTCGGCGACGACTGGGACCGGGTGGCGGATGCACGCTCCGTCCAGGTGGTGGCTGCCATCCGCACCGCGGGCCTGGCCAACATCAAGGCGCCGCGCATCCAGGCCGTGCTGAGGGAGGTTCGCGCCCGTCGTGGACGCATGGACCTGGACTTCCTGGCGGACCTGCCGGTTTCGGAGGCCATGGCGTGGCTGCAGGGCCTGCCCGGCGTGGGACCCAAGACGGCGGCGTGCGTGCTGCTCTTCTCGCTGGGGATGCCGGCGTTTCCGGTGGACACGCACGTGCACCGCGTCACCCGTCGGTTGGGCCTCATCGACGAGCGCATGAGCGCGGAGGACGCTCACCGGGAGCTGGCGCGGCTGGTGCCGAAGGAGCGGACCTACGCGGTCCACGTGAACCTCGTCCGTCACGGGCGGCAGGTGTGTCGCGCTCCGCTGCCCCTGTGCGACCTCTGCGCGCTGGCGCGCGACTGCGAGTACTACCTGCGCGGGACGGGAGGAGCGCGGTCTCGTCGGGGTTAGGGGCTGCGTCTGGCTGCGGCAGAACAATCTGCCCAGGTCGGCGAGGCGGGCGAACACCTAACCCCCCACGTTCATGCCGTTGCGCTCACTCGCCCCCCTTCCCCAGTCCCAGGTTTCCGTCGTCACCGAGCCGGGGAAGGGGGGCAACTGATGGGCGCAGCTGCCCTCTTTCTGACGAGAAAAAGTCCCAATGCCAATGCCAATGCCAATGCCGATGCGTGCCCCCCTTCCCCGCAATGGTTGACGATGGTGAGCGGGTGTGGGGAAGGGGGGCGAGCGAGCGCAGCGGGACAAACGTGGGGGGTTAGGTGTTCGCCGGCCACGACGGAATGGGCAACTTGTTTAGACGCAGCCCCTAACCCCCACGTTCAGGCCGTTGCGCTCGGGGCCACACATTGGTCTGGGGTACTTTCTCGTCGGAAAGTGGGCACTGCGGCCCGGTCACGACGTCTGCAGGCCCGCTCGGCTCCTTGCTCTGGCGCAGCCCCTTTGGGCACAGCGCGAGGTGACGCTCGTTGTGCATGACGCGCAGCACCGTGGAGTGGCGCAGCTTGCGTCAGTAGTTGATCACGCTCGCCACCAGCTCGCTGATGAGGCGCGGTTCGCGCCACCACTCGTCAAAGCAATAGGCCAGCAGCACCCGTTTTCCGTCGGGAGACAGGGTCACGCCGCGGTGGATCACCTCGCGACCGCGCATCAGGAGCACGTCCCCGGGAGCCATGGTGACCGACTGGCGCGGCAACAGCGAGAACAGGCCGGGGAGCGGATAGGCGGCGTACAGCGCGTACTTGAGACGACGGCTCCACGCCCGCGAGAGGATCTGCGTCTCGCCGCGGTTGTCATTCTCCAACGTCACCAGCGCCACGTAGGTGTGCCCGTCGCGGTGCCAGCGGAATCCCGCGTCCCGGCCCTCGTAGCATTGCACCCGCACCGCGCGCCGCTCACTGCGCAGCGGCCTGACCCGCTCGCCGCACACTCGCTCCAGCAACGGCTGCACCACGTCGTGGCCAAAGCGCGTCACCTCGGGAAGCTGCCGCGCGATCACGTTGGCGGGGATGACGCCGTAACGCGGGCCCAGACTGCTCCGGCCGCCGGTGGTGCGGAACAGGCCCATGCACCTCGCCACGCCGGCGGACAGGCGCTCAAGCTCGTCGTGGGCAACGTGGCCGGGCAGGTGGACCCAGGGGGCGGCATCCGGACCCAGGCGCGGGGGATCAACACGGGACATGCGACGGAAGGGCTACCCCAACACCACCAACCCGTGGAATCCCATCGCCGCGGTGGATACATCCGTTCGCACCGCTCCGGCCGGTGGTGCGCGCGAACGCTGACGCAAGCTGTGGCATGAGCGCGGTCACTGCAAGCATCCTCGTCGCTGTCCGGGCGCCGGGGTCTTCAACCCACGCGGGAATGCACCGCAGGTGCGTAACGCGCAACGCAGTTTGCCGTCGTGACACGGCGCGAAATGCATGCGGTTTCGGCACTCCGTGGGCACCCTTGACTGCCATCACTGGCCTCGGTACTGGGGCGCAGAAATTTCCCCTCCCGGCGCGCGGACACCGCGTTCCGCCCGTCGTGGCTCCTCCCTCCACGCGGCGTCTCCGGGACGAATTCGCAGGAGCAGTTCCAATGAGCAGACACGCTGGCGGTATGACCACCAATCCCAAGCTGCTGGCCTGGGTCGACGACATGGCCCGCCTGTGCAAGCCGGAGCGCATCCACTGGTGCGACGGCTCGCAGGAGGAATACGACTCGCTGTGCCAGATGATGGTCGAGAGCGGCACGTTCATCCGGCTCAAGAAGCGGCCCAACAGCTACCTGTGCCGCTCCGATCCCCGCGACGTGGCGCGCGTGGAGCACCGCACGTTCATCTGCTCCAAGAGCAAGGCCGACGCCGGCCCCACCAACAACTGGGCCGACCCCGACGAGATGAAGGAGACCATGACCCGCCTCTACGACGGGTGCATGCGCGGCCGCACCATGTACGTGGTCCCCTTCAGCATGGGCCCCATCGGCTCGCACATTGCGCACATTGGCGTGCAGCTCACGGACAGCCCGTACGCCGTGGCCAACATGCGCATCATGACCCGCATGGGGCAGAAGGTGCTGGAGACGCTGGGGCACGGTGAGTTCGTTCCGTGTCTGCATTCCGTGGGTCGTCCGCTGGCGCCCGGCGAGAAGGACGTGGCGTGGCCGTGCAACCCGGAGAACATCTACATCAGCCACTTCCCCGACGAGCGCACCATCTGGTCCTTTGGCTCGGGCTACGGCGGCAACGCGCTGCTGGGCAAGAAGTGCTTTGCGCTGCGCATTGCCTCGGTGATGGCGCGCGACCAGGGCTGGCTGGCGGAGCACATGCTGATTGTGGGCGTGCAGAACCCCGCGGGTGAGAAGACCTACGTGGCGGCGGCGTTCCCCTCGGCGTGCGGCAAGACCAACTTTGCCATGATGGTCCCGCCCAAGGGCTTCGAGGGCTGGAAGATCTGGACGGTGGGCGACGACATTGCCTGGATCAAGCCGGGCGCCGACGGGCGGCTCTACGCCATCAACCCCGAGGCCGGCTTCTTTGGCGTGGCACCGGGTACGGGCGCCAAGACCAACCCCAACGCCATTGCCACGCTGCACGCCAACTGCATCTTCACCAACGTGGCCCTCACCGACGACGGTGACGTGTGGTGGGAGGGCATGACGGAGGAAGCGCCCGCGCACCTCATCGACTGGAAGGGCCGCGACTGGACGCCGGAGTCCAAGGAGCCCGCGGCGCATCCCAACGCGCGCTTCACCGCGCCGGTGAGCCAGTGCCCCAGCGTGGACCCGCAGTGGGAGAACCCCAGCGGCGTGCCCATCAGCGCGTTCATCTTCGGTGGTCGCGTGTCCAAGAACATGCCGCTGGTGTTCCAGTCGTTCAACTGGGCGCACGGCGTGTACCTGGCGGCCACCATGGGCTCCGAGGCCACGGCGGCGGCGGTGGGCCAGGCGGCCATGCGTCGGGACCCCATGGCCATGCTGCCCTTCTGTGGCTACAACATGGCCGACTACTTCACGCACTGGCTCAACGTCGGTCGCAAGCTCTCCAACCCGCCGCGCATCTTCCGCGTCAACTGGTTCCGCAAGGACGAGAACGGCAAGTTCATGTGGCCGGGCTACGGCGAGAACATGCGCGTGCTGAAGTGGATTGTGGAGCGCGTGAATGGCCGCGGTTACGGCGTGGAGAGCCCGTTTGGCTGGATGCCGCGTCACGAGGACATCGAGTGGAAGGGCCTGACCTTCGACACGAAGAAGTTCTACGAGCTCATGGCCATTGACCGGGAGGCCGGCAAGGCCGAGGTCAAGGAGCACGAGGAGCACTTCGACAAGTTCTTTGACCGGCTCCCCAAGGAGTTCATCTACGAGCGTGAGCTGCTCAAGGGACGCCTGTGGCGCTCCCCGGAGAAGTGGGAGCTGGCGCAGGAACGCGCTTAGTCTCCGCTTCGCCTCTGGCTAAACGGGCGTGGACATGGCAGCACGGTCACCCGCTTCGTGACCCCACGCCCGCCGCCATCCCACCTTCGTCGTTCACTCCAACGCGTCCCACTCGGGGTAGTCCAGCCCCGGAATCCGCGGTGCCTCCACCCGCCAGCCGTGCTTCCGGCTCCACGCCTCGAACAGACGGATCTTGAAGGCGAGCCCCTCGGGCCCACCCATGTCCGACCACCCGCGCGCGAGTTGCTCCTGCCATTCCGCGTCGCTGCGGAGGAGCGGCCACCCGTGAACGGCCAGCGCGGTGGCGAGCGTACCCGGTGCCAGGAAGCGCACTTCGTCGTGATCGTCGCCTTCGGTGGGGGACGCGGCCTCCCGCCATAGGAGCCGGTCTCCGACACGACGCGCCTCGATGAGGGTCTCCTCGACGTCACCACGCGTCACCAGGAATCGTGCGTCATCACCCTGCAGCTCCATGCGCCACGTTGGAAGGTCGGTGCGCCAGATGAAGTCCAGGTTTCGCTTCCAGCCCCAGATCCACATGGCAATGTCCAGGTAGAAGCGCACCGTTGGCGTCCAGCACCACTCGGTGCTCAATCGGATTCCGTGCAGTCCCTCGGCGAGTGCGGCCTGGTTGATGGCCTGCAACGCGCGCCGCGCAATTCCCCGACGGCGCCAGCGGGGAAGGATGAAGAGGCTGGAGACCCGCAGCGTGGTGCCGCCCAGCGTGGCGGTGGCCACGGCCACGGTCCCTGCGCGCTCACCGTCGTGCATCAGCCAGAATGGACGCTGGTACTCGGAGTGCGGACTGCCCACCTCGCCCGTCACGCTGGCCTTGCCCAGCCATTCCGCGGCGCGCTGCTCGTCGCAGGCGTAGGGATCCACCACCTCACCCAGGCGGTGCTCCACCAGGCTGGCAACGTCGTGACACTGAAAGACATGCGTGTCGTGTGCGTCCTGCGACAGTGGTTGGAAGGCGCCGGTTCGCTCGAGCCGGCGGGCCACGCGCATGCCCTGTTCAATCTCTTCTTCCCAGCGCATGACCGGCAGGATGTCACCGAAGACCACGGATGTCGCGCCAACGGCCTGTGGCTGGCAAGGGTCCGGGAACCAGGGCTCACGCACGTCGTGAAACGCGATGCTGCATCAGTGCCCACCACCCGCGTGCGCCGCCTCCACCTTCGTGATCATCGTCCGCAGCTTCGCCACCTCGTCGGGACGGCGCTCCAGCTCCACGGCCTTGCGCAGGTGCTGCAACGCGCGTCCCAGGTCCCCCAGCTGCTCCGCGTAGAGCACACCGAGGTGCTGGTGGAAGATGGGACGCTCCGGGGTGAGGGAAGCCGCCTTCAGCAACACCGGCTCCACCTCCCGGTAGCGCTTGAGCCCGTAGAGCGCGGTGGCCTGGTATCCGAGCATGTTCACGTCGTTGGCGTTGCGACGCAGCCCTTCCTGGCTCAACGCCAGAAGCTCCTCCCACTTCTGTTGCGCCTGCAGCAGCCCTGCCTGGGTGAGCCGGGCCTTCTCGCCCGACGTCGGCACCTGGCCGTCCTGGAAGACCTCCGCCGCCTTCTGCGCCTGTCCGGTGCGTTGATAGAGATTGCCGACGAGGATTCGCGCGTCGGGATAGTCCGACAGCAGCGCGAGCGCACGTTCCGCGTGTTGCAGGGCCTGGGCATCCTCTCCCCGACGCGCATGGGCGAGTGCCAGGTTGAAACGCACCTTGGCGCTGCCCGGAACCACCTCCAGCGCGCTGCTGAACAGCGTGAAGTCATCCTTCCAGTCGCGGTTCCGCGCCACCGTGCGGGCCCCCAACGCCAGCGTTGCGGCAACGACGACAGTCCACGCCGCCTGTTGGTGCCACGTCGGCAGGCGGAAGGGCAGGGAGGCACGCAGGCGCGACGGGTCCAGCAGCAGGATGCTCACAAGCAGGCACAGCCCGACGGAAGGCATGTACATCAGGCGATCCGCCATGATGGTGCCAACCAGGAGCAGGAGGTTGGAGAACAACGCGTAGGGAACCAGCCACAACGAGAGCACCACTCCCACCACGCTCTTGCGCCACAGCGACGCGAGCAACCACCCCAATGCACCAACCAACAGCGCCGTGGGCAGAAGCACCTCCAACGTCCACGGCGTGGTGACCACGGGAATCGCGTCATACGAGTAGTCCGCCGACAAGCGCGCCGGGAACACGAACAACGTGAGGTAACGT
Organism: Myxococcota bacterium; assembly: GCA_040752415.1. GTDB lineage: Bacteria > Myxococcota > JACRCW01 > JACRCW01 > JACRCW01 > JBFMGU01. The sequence goes on along the minus strand of JBFMGU010000009.1, from coordinate 22,759 downwards.
CCGAACACCGACAGCGCGGTGAGCTCGCGCTCGAGGAAGGAGACGTGGAAGAGAGGGTTGTCCAGGCGCGTGGTGGCGTGGAGGTGCGTGGAGATGAAAACGCCCATCGCGTTGTGGCGGGCGAGGAAGTAGACGGAGAACGCCAGCAGGAATGGAACGGCATTCGCCACGTGCTCCCGCGGTGTCGACGAGCGAAGGCCCCCGGGACGGTTTTGCAGTGCGTGCAGGTACAGGATGCCCAGCAGCGCCACCGTGGGAATCGCGGACTCCTTGCTGAGCATTCCCAGCAGATACGCCCCCGCCGCCACGACGCGCAGCGTGGTGCCGTGAGCATGCCTGGCGTTGCGAACGGACTCCAGGAACAGGACGCAGGCCAGCAGGGAGAACAACGTGCTCATCACCTCCGCGCGCCCCACCAGCGAGGTGACATCCTCGACGTGCAACGGGTGCGCGGAGAAGAGCAGCGCGGTGGCCAGGGCAATGTCCTTCCGACCCAGGAGCTGCCAGGCCAGGACCAACACCAGCAGGCACGTGAGCGCGTGAAGCCCCACGTTCACCACGCGCATGGGCGGAGCGCCGGGCAGAACCGCAGCGTTGGCGGCAAAGCTCACCACCGTCAGTGGCCGGTAGGTGTTCTTGACCTTGCGGTCACCCGTCCAGTTGGGAGCGGTGAAGATGTCCACGACACGCGAGAGGTCCTGCGTGTAGGGGCTCTTCACGATGACGAATTCGTCGTCGAAGGTGAAGCCGTTCTGCAGCCCGTTGAAGAAGAGACCAAAGTTGAGGACGAGGAGCAGCGCGCCCACCGTGGCCAGGAAACGTCCGCGCGTGACCTCGGAAAGCGCGGTGATCACGCCCGCTTCTCCGCCACCACCGCCACCAGGTAGCGGAAGGCGGCGGGCCACTCCGCGGCGGACTCCATCACCTCAAAGGGCTTGGTGAGGAGCGGAGAGAGGCGCCACAGCGGGATGTTGCGGCTGTAGAAGAACAGGTCCGCCATGCGCAGGAACCACGGCATGGACAACAGGCCCGTGCGCTGCACCACGCGCAAGCCGCTGTTCTCGACGGTGTGACGCAGCTCGGAAGTGCTGAACGACTTCTCCGGGGAGTACAGGTACTGGCCCATGCTCTCCAGCACCTGCACGCACAGCGGGCGCAGGTAGAGGTCCCACTTGTGCGGGACGCCAATGATGGCGCGGCCGCCCACCTTGAGCACGCGGTGCACCTCGCTCACGGCGCGCTGGTACTCGTCGATGTGCTCGATGGTGCCCATGGTGTAGACGAGGTCGAAGCTGCCGGTCTGGAAGGGCAGGTCGCGGATGTCCGCCTGCACCAGCGGGAGGTGCCGTCCATTCTCCCGCGCCCGACGCGCCACCACGCCGCTCAGGTCCATGCCCGTGACGTGACATCCACGCTCCTGGGCCCAGTGCAGGATGCGCGTGTTGATCGCTTCGTTCCAGAGGTCCAGCTTGAGGAGCCGCTTGCCCGCCAGGTCGCCGAAGGCGCGCTGGAACAAGGCGATCTCCGCACGTCGGTAGTACTGCGTGGTGGGCGCGCCGTAGAGGTCCGGCAACGACGCCGCGGTGCGGTCCCACAACGCGCGCTGCCTGCGCCGGGTGTCGTCGTCCATGCTCGCGCCCATCATTCACTCTCGTCCCAGGAACGCCAGGGTTTCCCGGGCCCCGGTGTCGAACGGCGTGGTCGGGAGACCAAGCCCGGTGGTGGTCTGGAACCGCCAGCTTGCGCTTAGCGTTCGCAGCGCGGCCACATAGCCTGCTCCGGGGTGATTTCCCAGCGCTCCATCCACCAGGCGCGCCGCCAGCATCGCCCCCCGTCGGGGCAGCGGGATCTGGACCCTGGCCACCTGGCCAGCCAACGCCAGCACACGCCGGTTGAACTCCGCGTGGCTCAGCTCCTCTCCGGCCACCACCAGTCGCGTGCACCCGACGACACCCTCGGCCAGCAGCAGCGCCTGCACCACGTCCCGCACGTAGACGAGTGATCGTTTCGCGTCGCCACGGCCGAGCGTCCAGGCCACGCGGTTCCGCAGCAGCGCGCGCACCTGGTTGGTGATCCGGTTGCGGTGCAGTGCGTGATCCGGTCCGTAGACCAGCGCGGGCAGCACACTGACGACGTCAAGCCCGTCCCGGGCCACCGCCTCCACCCGGTCCAGTCCTTCGCGACGCGTGCGCACATACACGCTCCACGCACCGGCCGTGTCATCCAGCGCCAGGGCCGTGCTCACCTGCACCACCCTCCGCACGCCCGCACGACGGGCGGCCTGCACCAGTTGCTCCACGCCGTCCACGTTGACCGCCACGTAGTCGTGCAGGTTGTGACCCGGCGCGTTGCGCGTTGCGGCGAGGAGGAACACGGTGTCCCCCGGGGAGAAGATGCGCTCCCACGGCGCATGCGGGAGGGTGGCCTGCGCAAAGGTCACCGGTGTTGGAAGCACGGTACGGGCGCCGTTGGGGTTGCGACACACGGCCAGGACCTCCCGCCGCTGCTCGACGAGCGCCCGCACCAGGTGGCTGCCCAGGAAGCCCGTGGCGCCGACGACCACCGCCCGCTCACCCATGGAAGCGCACCATGGCCGACGTCAGGTCGCGGTAGTCCTCCGCGCGACGTGCGAGCGCCACCGTTCCGTCGTCACGCAGCACGTGGATGGCCGGGTTGAGGCCCGCGTAGCGTGGCGCGCGGGAGATGGAATACGCGCCAGCGTCGTGGAGGGCCACCAGGTCTCCCGGCTCCAGTTGCGGCACGCGTCTCACCAGGTCCAGGAAGTCCATGGTGTTGAGCGTGGGACCGCTCAGGTTCATCAGCGCGCTTTCGCGACGGGCGCGCAGCGGGAGGATCATGCGCGTCCATGCCAGCGGCGACTCACCGAGGTGGTTGCGGCTTGCGTCCAGGAAGGCCCAGCGGTCTTGCACCGCTTGCACCGTCGTCACCATGACCACCGCGTTCCCCACCACGGAACGACCGGGCTCCGCGGCCAGGGTCACCGGGCCCACCCCGGCACGCCGGCGCTCCTCGTCGAACACCTCCGCGAGCCGCGCGCAGAAGCGCTCCAGCGCCTCCACCGGGTCCTGCTGCTCCCCCTCGTCACGACGGAGCCGCGCCCGCGGGCTTGCCGGTCCCAGCGTGGGCGAGGGAATCCCGCCTCCCACGTTGACTTCCTCGACGGAGATGCCCAGGTCCGCGAGCCTGCGCGCCAGGCGGAAGCAGCGGGCCAGGCCGGCGCGGAACCGCTCGACCGAGGTGAGCTGCGTGCCGGCGTAGAGGTTCACCGCACGCAGCCGCAGGCGTTGGGTGCGGAGCATGGAGCGGGCGGTGCGCAGCGCGGTGTCGTCGGAGAATCCCAGGCGGCGCGTGAGCAGGAGCCAGGGGCCGGGCGCTTCGTTGCGAATGCGAAAGGACACCGGGATGGGCGCTTGGGTCTCCACCTGCTCGAGTGTGTCGACGTCCTCGGGCCGGGAGAGATGCACCTGCATGAGGCCCTGCGGCACCGCGGTCCGCAGGAACTCCGTCTCCAGCACGGGTCGCTGGTAGGCCATGCGTGACAACGAGAAACCACACTCGCGCGCCAAGGTGGCCTCCTGCGCGTGCGCCACCAGCAGCTCCACGTCCTCGCGCGCAAGCACGTCCAGCACTGCGGGTTCCGCGTGCGTCTTCACGCAGTAGCGCAGCACCACCGACGAACCAGCGGCGGAGAGGCCGCGGCGCAGCGCGCGCACGTTGGCACGCAGGCGTCCTTCATGGACGAGGAAGAACGGCGTGGCGCGACCTGCCACCACCTCCGCCAACGCGTGCTTTCCCCACCACAGCTCGCGGTTGCGGTAGTGGAGCAGACCCTGGTCCATGCGCGGGCCATTCCACGGAACCGTGCCGTCGCGCAAGCGGGTTGTCCGACGGTACAGGTTGCGCCCGAGCGTGAGGTGACGGCGGAACCCGAATCGGGCTACACAGCCGCGAAATCCGAATGGGAAGAAGGGAAGGGACTCCGATGACGACGCCAGGGCCCGCCAGGACGGTGTTCGCGCAGCGCGCGTTCAATCTCACCGACGTGCTTTCCGAGTACTTCGTGAAGACGGTGGTGCAGGGCGCGGTGCCGCGCAAGGTGAAGTTCGTGGCGCCGGAGGTGGAGAGCACCGACGGAGGCAAGCAGGCCCGTCAGTCCATCCACCTGGTCCCCGTCGAGGGGACGGATGGTCCGTTCGTGTGTGGCTTCATTGACCTGGGCGCGGGCACGGCGCACCTGCGCAGCTATGCGTCGCTGCGAAGCCTGCAACAGGCCCGCGGCACCGACGATCTCAAGCTGGATGAGACGAGCTACGGCCAGTTCATCGACGAGCTGACCCGCAAGCTGGCCGAACAGACCATCATGGCGCGGCTCATCACGGAGCTCGTGCAGCCTCGCGGGGAGACGGCTCCGACGACACCCGCGGTCCGGCCGGCTGGCGCGTCCATGGTTGGGACGGTGGTGGCGTTCGCGCTCGGGGTGGCCGTGGGGCTTGCCGCGGGGTTCGTGGCGTGGTCGCCGGATGGGCCGTTGGCACGTCGTCCCGTCGTGAAGGCTCCCGCCACGGAGACTCCGGAGCAGCCCGCCCCCACGCCGTGAGCGCTCGCGGACTTGGAAGGGACCCGCGCTCCCGCTACATTGCGCACCGTCGCCCCACGGAGCGCACTCCCATGACCATGCTGCGCCTCAGACGTTTCGGATGAGCCCCCGCTCCTGAGTCACCCACGGTGACGACGGAGCAGCGCCTTCCCACCCATCACGTCCACCGCGTTCGCGGCGTGGTCGCAAGACGGCGCCGTGCATGGTCATTCATGTTCCGGTTCCCTCCCCTGGTGTTGAGGGTGCCCCTGCCCATCCTGCGCAGGGCGCGCTCCGCGTCGGGCATTCTCGCCGCCACGCCACACATCCATCCCCGGGATGTCTCCGTCCTGGGGCCGGTGTTCGAGTTCAAGAACGACGAGCGCGAGTTCGTCCTGGACCTGCTCCAGCGCCGTTCCAACTACTGGGTCTTCCGCAGCAACCAGCAGCGCTTCTGCGGGGACTTCGTCGTCGTGGACATGTCCGCCACCACACCGGAGCGAAGGCGTGTCTTCGTCATTGACCTGAAGTTCCGCGCGCCCTTGCGACTCGGCGGCGGCGGCGCGGGGGTGCAGTTCCGCAATGCCGCGCGGGCGGTGGCGGAGCTGGCGGGCCACGGCGTGGTGGGCCCGGATGCGTCCTTCCAGCTTGTCAGTGGCGCGCGCGAGGAGGTCCTGGCGCACCTGGGGGTGGTGACCGCATGAGGGGGCGAGAATTTTGCGCCCGGTGGCCAGCAGAACATTCTGCGCGTCAGCGCGAGCAGGGCGCTCACCGACGTCACCTCAGGGCACGCTCCCACGTGCTAGATGGCATGGCGCAAGCAGGCGTGAGCGCTTAGCGTGCGGAGGCAGCGGATGGAGCACGGAAGCTCGTCGGACGGGTTGATCAGGATGAAGATTCTCACGCGCATCATCGACAACTCGCCGAGGTCCACGATGATGGAGCGGCTGGCGCGCTGCTCGCACAATGCGCGCTGGGTCAACTCGGATGCCTGCGTGTCCTGTGAGAGCTTTGACGGCTTCGAGCGGGATGAGAACGGGTCCATCACCGCCATGGTGTGTCGCAGCGCCTTGCCGAATGGTGGCGTCGACGCGGAGAAGGACGCGCGTCATCCCGCCGTGTTGACGCCGGTGTGGGAGCTCCTGCCGGCGCAATCCGTCTTCGCTCCGCCGGATGTGAACGCGCAGGCGCTGCTGGGACTCATGGTGGCGCGCGGGCTCTCGGCCATCGCTGTCGTCGATGCGGGCAGCGCACCGCTGGGGGTGGTGTCCCAGGAGGAGCTCGCGCGGCGACTGAAGGCGGGTGCGCCGGAGGGAGCCACGCCTCAGGACACCGGTACGCTCACCGCGCGCGACGTCATGATGACCAACGTGCCCTCCGTGCGGGACTGCACCTCGGTGGCGGATGCCAGCATGGTGGTGGCGGGACGCAACGCGCCCTATGTGCTGGTGAAGGATGAGGATGGCGCGGCGGTGGGCATCCTGGGCGCGGGTGAGCTGCTGCGCTGGTACGTGGGCCTGGTCCACGACTGAAACCCCGTCTTCCCCACACCCTTTGGCGCCTTCCGGACTCGGTGTAGGTTCCCCTCCCGTCTCTGGGGGCAGGGACCATCACGGCGAGCAGCGACGTTCCGTCGTGGCGTCGCGCTGGAGGGTGTGAGGATGTTGAAGCGTGCAACCTGTTTGCTGATGACCATGTGGGCGCTGCAGTCGTGCGGGTACGTCTGGGGCGTGACCCACTGTGACTTCCGCGAGGTGGAGACTCCGCCGCGCTGCCAGGAGCGTGAAGGTGCGGCCGGCGCCGCGTTCATGGCCATCTGCGAGGTGACCAAGGGCTCTCCGGTGGAAGGGCCGTGTCCGCGGGAGGACCTGGTGGCGGGGTGTCGCGGGGAAACCAATCCCGCCATGGTGGCCACGGACTGGTACTACCGCGCCGAGGGCGCCGAGCCCGTCCGCACCCGTGACGACGTGAAGCCCATCTGCGACGAGGATGGCTACACGCTCGTGGATCCATGACCCGCCCCGTGGGCGGCGCCTCCCAGCACTACGCGCAGCTGTTGGCCGCGCACTACACGTGGATGTCTGGCGACTTCGACGAGAAGGTCGCCGAGCAGGAGGCGCTGCTGCGCACGCTGGGGGTGCCTGGCAGCCCGGGGGGAACCGCCGTGGACCTGGGCGCGGGCTCGGGTTTCCAGTCCGTGGCGTTGGCGCGCCTGGGCTACCGCGTCGTTTCCGTCGACGACAACGCGCAGCTGCTGGAGGAGCTGACGCAGCGCAAGGGTGCTCGGGACGTCCGCGTGGTCCGGGACGACCTGCGCCGCGTGGCGTCGCTGGAGGTGCGGGAAGCGGACGTGGTGGTCTGCATGGGGGACACGTTGACGCACCTGGACACGCGTGACGACGTCACACGCCTCTTCCACGACGTGCTGCGCGTGCTGCGGCCCGGTGGCCTGCTGGTGCTCACCTTCCGCGACCTGACCACCGAGCTGCGGGGTGTGGACCGCTTCATCCCGGTGCGCAGCGACGCGGACCGGATCATGACGTGTTTCCTGGAGTACGAGCCGGAGACGGTGGTGGTGCATGACCTCATCCACGTGCGCACGGAGTCGGGCTGGACGCTGCACAGGAGCAGCTACCGCAAGCTGCGTCTCGCCACGACGTGGGTGAAGGAGCAGCTGGAGGCCGCCGGCTTCCACGTCCTGCGCCACGAGGCCGCGGGCCGGCTGTGGGCGGTGGTGGCGCAGCGGCCGTGAGGCGTCACGGGTTGCGGCAGGACGAGCGTCCGTGACGACGAGGCCGGCGAACACCCAACCACCCACGTTCAAGCCGTTGCGCTCGGGGTCCAGTGGACGCAGTGGCTCAAGCGTGGGGGGTTGGGTGTTCGTCGGCCTCGTCAACACGGTCCGACCGTTCTGACCAAGCTCCTCACGGACAGGCGGCGGGGAACTGCGCGCTGCCTTCCAGCTCGGTGTTCTCCGGGAGGTCCGGGAAGGTCTCCGTGAGCACGTTGCCCAACGTGTCGGTGACGCGGATGGTGTAGGGCGCGGTTCCCATCCCCGAAGACGCCACGAAGTAGTTGTAGCTCTCCCGCGGCATGCCCACGTAGCTCCCATTGTCCAGGTACTCGACGGTGGCGACAGGATTGCGGTGATTGCGGACCTGCAACGCAATCCAGTACGGGTTGCTGCCTTCCTTGACGTGGTAGCGCAGGTTACCCACCGGCTCACACGGGACGAAGCGCCACGAAATGCTCACCCGGCCCGCCACCAGCGGAGCAATCTGCGCGAAGGCCTCCGGGCTGAGGTCCAGGTCGCCGGAGAAACATCCCGGACACTGGTCGACGATGCGCACGGTGACCGAGCCGTCCGGTCCCTCGACGAGCGCGCAGGCGCCGCACACCGCGGAGCCCGCGTAGTCGGGCGCGTTCATGGCAGCCACCATCAGGTCCTGCGGGCTGGCCGGGAAGGAGCAGTTCCCCTCGCCCGTGGCGCCGTAATAGGTGCCCTCGCCCAGGTGCGGCTGGTCGTCGAGGTAGCAGGCACCCCCGCCGCTGCTGGACGAGGCAGACGACGAAGACGTGCTGGACACCGCGCCGCCCGACGTGCTGCTCGCGGAAGTCGCGCTGGACGTTCCGCTGCTCGCGGACGACGTGCTGGATACCGCGCCGCCCGACGTGCTGCTCGCGGAAGACGCACCCGACGCTCCGCTGCTCGTGGATGTCGTACCGGACGCCCCGCCCGAAGAGGACGTGCCCGTCGCTCCCGACGACGTGGCGACGGATGCCGAGCTCGAGCTGGAGGATGAGGTGGCGTTGCTGGAGGTGGCGGAGCTGCCGCCGGAGGAGCTCGACGAGCTGCCGCTGCCGGCGACGGAAGACGACGACGAGCTGGCGCTCCCACTGGAAGAAGCCTGGGATGACGACGAGCTGGACATCCCGCCCGAGCTGCTGGCGGACGACGACGAGGATGTGGTGCTGCTGGATTGCGTGTCACCAGTGGAAGAGGCGGTGCACGACGTCACCAGCGCGAGCAGGGTCGCGGGAAGGACCAACTTGAGGGGCGAGGCCATGGATGTCATCTCCGTGCCGCACTTCTTGCCGACGATGGCCAGGGGAGCAAGCCACCTCGCGGTCGCGGTGCATCTCGTCTAGCATGCGTGGCCATGGCGCCCATTCCCGAGCGCATGAACGCCTACGTTGCTGCGCTGCCGCAGGGGCTGGACTCCTACGCCACCCACCAGGTGAAGGCGGCGGTGCTCATGAATGCCATCAACCGCACCTCCATCCGGCGCGACGCCGACGTGTTGCCGCCCGTGCTGGTCCATCTCATCCGTTCCACCCTGGCCGCCACCAGCTGGCTCCCGGAGGCCCACGTCACCGCGGTGTGGCTGGCCATCCGCGACCTCTACCACCCCGACGACGAGAGCTACCTGCGCTTCATCTACGAGGGCAATCGCGAGCTGCTCTCGGGAGTGGTGTACGGCCTGCTCTTCAAGCTCATTGGCATTCCCCGACTGCTGGCCGGCGCGGGTGGCAAGTGGGGGCAGATGCACCGCGGGATTGGCATCACGGTGACCAGCACACCGGAAACGTTGCGGGCCGCGCTGCGCCTGGACTTCCCGCCCGGGCTGGTGCCCCCGCTGGTGTGCAAGGGCTACTCGCAGGCCTTCCGCGCCGCCATGGAGATTGCGGGTGGCAAGGACGTGCAGCTGGCATTGACGGACTTCACGACGACGCGCGCCATGTTCGAGGCCACGTGGCGTTGAGGGCGTGAGACAGTCCATGCCGTGTGCCGAGACAAGTGTTTCAATTTGAGTCAACGGTGATTCGCTGGTCGTCCCCCGAGTGCCTCAACCCGCGGGTCCAGCCGGGGAAATCCCGTGATCCGCGTCGGCGATCCCGGGAAAACCAGTAACCAAAACGCCCCAACCGGCGTTGGCATACGCGTTGTAGATGTGACGTTTCCGTGAAGCTCGCCACCCGCCTGGGGCTGACCAGCGTGGCCGCCGTACTGATGGCGGTGGGAGGAAGCCTGGGCGCGTTGGCGTGGTCCGCATCCCGGGAGGTGGGGCAGACGCTGCGGCTGGAGCTGGACCGTTCACGTCGCGGCTGGGAACGGGTGCTGGGGCAGGAGGCGGTGGTGCTCCAGGCGTCGGGGCGGGCGTTGGCCGTCTCCTCGCTGCTGCAGTCGGCGCTGACCAGCAAGGCCGTGGACGACGCGACGCTGATGGGCATCACGCAGGAGCGTCGCGAGACCATGCAGCTGGACCTGCTGGCGCTGCTGACGTCGGAGGGCGCGGTCCGCGCCGCCAGCCCGGAACGCGGCGTGTCCTTGTCGCTGCCGGGCGACACGTTGGGCAGTGACCGCGTGTGGCCGGTGTTGTTGGATGGCGTGCTGCACCTGGTGGTCTCGCTGCCGGTGGAGCACGGGCCGCGGGTGGCGGGCTACGTCGTGGTGGGGCGGCGCGTGGATGACGCCTTCCTTGCCGCGGTGGCCGCGGAGCTGAGCGCGGCCCTGGTGGTGAGACAGGGCGAGCGCATCCTGGCGCGCAGCAGCAATGACGGGGACGACGCCGCGTTGCTTGCCGCGGAGTGCACCGCCGGGGTCGGGCTGGAGGTTGCTGGGCGTGCACACCTGGGGACGTGCGCCGCGTTCAACGACCTGCAGGTCCTGCTCCTGCGCGACGAGGTGCAGGCCCGCGGCGTGTACCACGAGCATCTCCGTCGGCTGCTGCTGGTGGGGCTGGTGGCCTTTGTGCTCTCGGCGCTGGTGTCCATGCTGATGGGGCGGCGGCTGGCGCAGCGGATCACCTCGGTCACGCACGCGGTGACGTGCGTGGCGCGCGGGAACCTGGCGGAGGCGCGTGCCCAGGACCGTGAGCTGCGCGCGCTGGCGGCCGGCTCCCGCGAGGACGAGCTCAGCATGTTGGCCGGTGCCTACGTGGACATGAACGAGAGCCTGCGTGGCATGGTGGCGGACCTGCAGGACACCGCCGCCGCCATTGAGCAGCACTGCCGGAACCTGCAAGGCACCGCCGTGCACCAGTTCAACCTGGCCAGCCAGCAGGCCGCCGTCCTGCGCGACGCCACGCAGACCATGCAGGAGCTCTCCCGGGCCTCGGCGCAGGCGCGCGACAACGCCGAACGGATCCTCCGCGACCTCTCGCGCTCGCGCCACAACGAGGCCCTGCTGCAGTCCGGCATGAGCGGGGTGCAGGAGACCATGGCCGCCATCACGTCGCTGGGACAGCAGCTGGGGAACATCAGCGGTCGCATGGTGCAGGTGGGGGACAAGGTCGGCTCCCTGGTGGAGGCGGTGCGGGGCTTCGCCGAACATAGCCGCCGCCTGGCCCTGCGCGCGCAGGTGGATAACGCCGGTCAGCAGCGGCTCGTCGACAAGGTGGCCGCGGAGATCCGGGAGCTGGCCGTGACGTCCCAGGCCACCGTGGGCAACGCCGACGGGGTGATGAGCGAGGCGCGTCGCAGCGTGCATGAGGCCGCCATCACCACCGCCGCCGCCACCCGTCGCGCCGAGACCTCCATCCAGCGCGCCCGCACCGCCAGCGAGAACATCCAGGAGCTGGCGGGCGTGCTGCGGCAGAACACGCTGGCCATCAAGCGCATCAGCGAGGAGTCCCGGCAACAGTCCGAGGGCATCCGTCGCATTGCGGTGAGCTTCGAGGAGATGGACCGCAACATGGGCGCGGTGGTGAAGGGGGCGCACGTCATGGAGAGCGCGTCGGCGGCATTCCGGCAGCTGTCCGCGCGACTCAACGCCTTGGCCCGGAGGTATGAACTGTGAACCCGAATCTCGCTCGGTGCATGCTGGTGCTCCTGTTGCTTCCACTGGCGGTGTTGGGCGCCAAGCAACCCCTCGCACCGCGGCCCGCCGCCTATGCATCCGAGCCCGGCGGGTCGGGCCCGGCGTGGAGCCCGCGGATGGCCGCGCTGGGACGACGTTTGTTCCATGAGCCACGCCTCAGCCGCGACGGCACACTCAGCTGCGCGTCGTGTCACAAGCCGGAGCTGGCCTTCACCGACGGGAAGACCACGGCGGAGGGGGTGCAGGCGCGCAAGGGAACGCGCAACACGCCCACCATCATCAACCGCGCCCTGGGAGCCCGGCAGTTCTGGGACGGGCGCGCCGCCACCCTGGAGGAGCAGGCGCTGGGCCCCATTGCCAACCCGCTGGAGATGGACCTGCCGCTGCCCCGTGCGCTGGCCATCCTGAACGCCGACGCCGGCTACGTGGCGGAGTTCCGCGCGGTGTTCGGTGCCGGCCCCGACGAGGAGAAGCTGGCGTTGGCCCTCTCGGCGTATGAGCGCACGGTGTGGTCGGTGGACAGCCCGTTCGACCGCTTCCTCGCCGGAGATGAGGCGGCGCTCTCCCCCTCCGCGCGACGCGGCCTGGAGCTGTTTGGCGGCCGGGCCCGGTGCAGTGAATGCCACACCGGTATCAACTTCTCCGACGAGGAGTTCCACGTGCTGGGCGTGAGCAAGGACCCCGGCCGCGCTACCGTCACCGGCAAACCCGAGCACACCGGCGCATTCAAGACCCCCACGCTGCGTGACGTGGCCCGGACCGCGCCCTACATGCACGACGGTTCCTTGCGCACGCTGGCGGAAGTGGTTGCGTACTATGACCGCGGCGGCAATCCGGTGAAGAACCTCGACCATCGCATGACGCCGCTGAAGCTGTCCGCGCAGGAACAGGCGGACCTGGTGGCGTTCCTGGAGTCCCTGAGCGGACGGATCGTCGAGCTGGGTCTCACTTCCAACGCGGAGCCCGCGGTCCATGGGAAATAGGAGTCCGGAAATGCGTCACGTGGTGGCTGCCGGGGGGCTGGTGGGGTTGGCGGTGGTGTTGCTGCTGGGAGCGTTCTGGCCAACCCAGGCGTCCGCGGAGGCGCAGCTGGACGTGTTGATGCGGGAACGGCTCAACCCCGCTTTCACCTCGGTGAGCTATGAGCTGTTCCATCGTCCGGGGCCGCCTGGGGACCGTCGCGAGGACATCCTGCGCGCCCTGGAGCACCTGCACACGCAGACCAAGGCTCTGGTGGCTTTTCCCATGCCGGACGGCGACACCATCCCGTTCCGCATCCACGCCACCACGCTGCACCGCGACGTAGGCGCCATGTTGGAGGCGGCCGGCAGCGGGGATGATGCGCAGGTCCAACACTGGTTCCAGCACGTGCAGGCCACCTGCAACGGCTGTCACGAGCAGTACCGGTTCTGACGAGGACAAGCATGCGGCTGTCGATGATCCTTGCGGTTTCGCTGTGCACCACCACGTCGTGGGCGGGTAACATCACCGGGAAGTTGCCGATTGCCGACGCCGCCGAGGCGGACCGGACCGTGGTGTACCTGGAGAACGTGCCGGGCGCGCACGCGCCGCCCCGGGAGCCGGTGAAGCTGAGCCAGAAGGGCGCCCGCTTCTCCCCGCCGGTGCTCACGGTGCTCAAGGGCACCAGGGTGGACATGACCAACGACGACTGGGTCACCCACAACGTGTTCTCCCGGTCGAAGACCAAGACGTTCGACCTGGGCCTCTACAAGAAGGGCGAGAAGATCGTCGAAACCTTCGACAAGGTGGGTCCGGTGGAGATCTTCTGCTCGCTGCATCCGCGGATGAACGGCGTCATCCTGGTGCTCCAGAACCCGCACTTCGTGAAGCCGGGTGAGGACGGCAGCTTCACGCTCAAGGATGTTCCCGCGGGCAGCTACACGCTGAAGATCTACCGTCACGGCGGTGAGGAGCAGTCGGTGCCGGTGAAGGTTCCCGCCAGTGGGAACGTGGAAGTCGCCGCGCCGACGACACCCGGCAAGTAGCGCCTGGCAGTGTGGACGCCATGCTGGCGGCGTTCTAACGGTTCACGTCATGACGTCGCTGATGATGTTGCCCACGCTGTTGTCGCTCACCTTGTCCGCCGGCGGAACAGACGCGGGTTCCGCGCGACGGGTCGACGTGGAACAGGCACTGCTGCGTTGCGCGCGACTGACGTTCTTGAGCGCCGAGCGCCAGTTTGAAGTGCGCGTGGGCCGGGCGGCGGATGGCACCGTGGACGGCATGCAGCTCACTGCTCACGACGGGAATCCGCTGGAGCTCCTGTGTCCCGCGGATGACCCGGACTCCGCGACGATCCTGGGCAGCGGGAAGGGCAGGAGCTGGGGGCGCGCCCCGAAGGCTGGCAGTACCGTCGGTGTTTCATGCCTCAAGGGTCTGGACGGCACTGGCGGCGCATGCTCGGCGTTCAGCGAGACGTCCAACGCCACGGCCAGGTCAGCCACCGCGGAGTCCCTGCCTGAGCTCACCAACTTCTACGACGTGAGTGCACTGGGGGTGGAGCAGGTGTCCGGGGCCAAGTCGTTGTCGCACAGGGAAAGGTCCCGGGTGCACCGCGTGGTCTTCTTCTGCGCGCATACCCGCCAGCCCAAGCTGACGTCGGGGAGGCGCAGGTTGGTGCTGGACGTGACGTTCGTGGACGCGCCGTCCGAGTACACGCCGAACCTGCAATTCTCGGTGGTGGGTGCGGATCCGGAGGGGATGGGAGAGTGCCTGAGCGGTCGAGCGGGCCGGGTTTCCAGTGCGCGGGAGACCGCCACCGTTCGCGTCACCTACGAGCTGAGCGCGGGGGACCGGAAGCGGAGCCAGGAGGCGCTGGCGACGTATTGGACCATCCGGCTCGCGGAGGATCGGCTGGAGGGCGCGGCCTCCCCCGAAGCGCGCGCGACCTTCGTGCGGAAGCTTGGTGGCGCGGTGCAGCGCTGCATGGCGATGCAGCCCAGTGAGTCCTTGAGCGGCCGCATCCAGTTCCGTGTGACCATGGATGCCAACGCCCGCGACGAGGTGCGACCCGTGCGCATCCAGCGCGAGGGCGGGTCCTTCCGCAGCGTCGGGGAATGCGCCAGCGCGCGCTTCAAGACGGTGCGGGCCGGCGCGGACAAGGTTGGATTCCTGTGGCTTGACGTCGAGTGGGTCCCGGGTCCGGCGGCGATCCTCGACGAGGACGGGTAGGGCGTTTCGCATCAGGTTACAGCGGTTCCCGCTGGAGTTGACCGTGCTGGAGGGTGATCCTGGCACCTGCGATTCCGCGGCCTCGTCGCCCAGTGGTGAGCAGGACGTACCCTTTCTGATGCCTGCCAATTTCATTGGCGGGAGCCAGGAGCGTCGTTCCAGAAGAGCCGCCCCAGTCTCATTGGCGGGAGCCTCGAGGAGCCAGCTGGTCACACCCTCCTGGCCACGGGTCCTGGAACCCGGGCACGGTGGTGACGCCGTCGGTGGCAATGGCGCGGATGAACGCCACCAGGCTGGAGGTGTTGCTGGGACGGTTGGCGCGCATGAGGAAAACCCTACCATTGAAGCCAAACGGCGCCGGTGGTAGCCGCATGCGCATGTGTCGCAACATCCGCCTGCTTCATCACTTCGAGCCGCCCACCACCGAGGAGGAAATCCGCGCCGCCGCGCTGCAGTTCGTGCGCAAGGTCAGCGGCACGCGTGAGCCTTCCCGCACGGACCGCGAGGTGTTCGACCGCGCCGTGGAGCAGGTGGCGGCCGCAACCACTGCGCTGCTGACGAACCTGACCCGCAAGGGAGAGCCCCACACGCGGGAGACGGAGGCGGCCAAGGGTCGAGCGCGTTGGGAAGCTCGCGCCGCGCGCATGGCGACGGTGGGTGCCCAGCACAGCAAGCTCACCACGTCGGCACTGCGCAGCGCCAAGGCCCGCGCACGACGGTGAGGCTGAGAGTCTGCGTCGGGCCAGGCTGACCACGTGGGCAGGCGTGGTCGCGTCTGCGCTGCGCCCACCGGGCATGGTGGAGGGCCTTCAAACATGGGGGAAACCGGCGGGCCGCGTGTGTTACGGTTTGCGGGTCCAGGGGCGCGGGGGAGGACATTCCGTGCGCGTCCCGGTCCCTTTCCGTGGAGGCCTTGGATGCGCGCGAACCGTTGCCTGCAGCTTGCGGTTGTTCTCGTCGTCGGTGTGGTTGCCGGATGTCCCACTGGGGGCACCACGCCGGCGGGCCCCACCGACTCCCGTGCCACCATCTCCGGTCGCGTGGTCCTGGCCAATCTCGCCGGCGCCGACGACATGACGCGGGTGCGGGTGGACCTTGGCCAGGGTGAGGGCGGCGCGACGCCGGAAGCCGACGGTAGCTTCACCCTCAGCGACCTGGAGCCCGACGTCTACACCCTCTCGGTGACCTACTCCGGTGGACTCGGTGCCGCGGCTTCGGGCTCGGCGTACCGCACCTACCAGACGCGCGTGGTGGCCAAGGCGGGGAGCTCCAATTCCCTCGGCGAGGTCAGGCTCGAGCTCGGGCGCGGAACCGTGCAGGGCCAGGTCTCCTTTGGTGACGGCGAGGACACCCAGGGCGCGCTGGTGCGTCTCTCCGGCACCGACGCGGTGCGTGAGACCGCGGTGGCGGAGGGCGGCTTCACCTTCTCCGACGTCACGGTGGGCACCTACCAGCTCTCCATCTCGCGCGACGGATTCGGAAGCGTGTGTGGTGAGGCCATCACCGTGTCCTTTGACGGCGAGCAGGTGACGGCGTCCGGACTGACCCTCAGCCGCGCCGCGGTCACGCTCACGCCCGGCCTGGAACAGGTGTACGGGCAGCAGGGCACCACCTGGCACCTGCGCAGTGACGTCGTGGATGTGCTCTTCACCGCGCCCTTTGCCGCGGCCTGGCGCGCGTGGCGTGAAGGCGAGACGCTACCGCCGTTCGCCTCTCCCGTTCCCGCCAGCGTGCACCAGGATTCCCTGCCGGAGGGCGCCACCACGTTGCACCTGCAGTTCCGCGACCCGTGCGGGGAGGAGAGCGACGTGTTCAACGTGGTGCTGGTGAACGACGTCACGCCGCCCGCCGTCGAGTACGTGCGCGTCAACGGTGGTGAGCGCTACACGCGGGAGCGCAACGTGAGCCTGGCGGTGGCCGCGGGAGACCTCCTCTCCGACGAGCTGATGGTCCATCACGTGGTGTGCGAGGGTGACACCCAGCCCACCTGTCCGGACCTCGACAACGCCCCGTGGCGCGCGCTGGAGCCCATCGCCACCGTCGACCTCGGCGCCACGGAAGGACCCAAGACCATCCGCGTGGAGGTGCGCGACCAGAACCACCGCAGCTCCGCCGTCCAGACCGTGCTGGTGACCTTTGACGGCACCGCGCCGCAGGTCTCCGACATCGTGGTGGGCGACGGCAGCGGTGTCATCAACGAGACCAGCCCGCTGGTGCAGATCACCGTCGACGACGCGGAGGAGCAGCTGGTGATGCGCTGGGGCACCACCGCGCTGCTGGAGACGCAGCCGTGGGAGCCGTTCCATCCCAAGCGCCGCTTCGAGTTCCCGGTGGGCGACGGGCCCAAGGAGCTGCACGTGCAGCTGGCCGACCTGGCCGGCAACGAGACCGCGGTGCTCGACGTGTCGCTCTCCCTGGTGACCACCGGCGCGGTGCACGGGCTCGCGTTCGCCGAGCGCCTCGAGGACACCACCAGCGTGGAGGCGCGCATCCTGGGCACGTCCGCCTTCAGCGCCGTCGACAGCAACGGCAACTACGCGTTCAGCGGCATCCCCGCGGGCTCCCAGCTCCTGGAGCTGCGGGTCACCGGCGCCCGCGCCGCCGAGTACTCCCCGGTGCGCCAGCCGCTCTCCGTCACGCCCGGCGCCGACCTGACCGCGGAGCCCGTCATCGTCCCGCTGGCGCGCGGCAACATCCGCGGTGTGGTGACGCTGGAAGAGGTCAACCCCGGCGACACACCGTCCTACGCCGGGACAGAGGTCTCCGTCGTCGGGACGGCCATCACCGCGTCCACCGCGGAGGACGGCAGCTTCCTCATTGGCGGCGTCCCGGTGGGCACGCAGCAGGTGCTCTTCCGCAAGGAGGGCTACCAGACCGTCACCGTGCCGGGCATCGCGGTGCAGGCCAACACCACCGTCGAGGTTGCCGACCAGCAGCTCCTGCCGCTGCTCCGCTCCGACGTCACCGGCACGGTCACCGTGGAAGGCCGGCTCACGCATGAAGGCGTCACCGTGGTGCTGCTGGGCACCCAGCACATTGCCACCACCGACGCCACCGGCACCTACCGCATCACCGGCGTGACGTTGGGCACCTATGACCTGGAGGCCACGCTGCCCGGCTACGGGCCCATGCGCATCTATGGCCTGGACGTGCGGCCGCCCGCCGAGCGCAACGTGGGCAACATCGTGCTGCCGCGTCCCACCGGCCGCGTCACCGGCACCGTGATCCTCGACGGACAGACCGACCACAGCGGCGTGGAGGTGGAGCTGGTGGACCTGGGCGCCACCACCATCACCGACGCCGGCGGCGCGTTCTCCATTCCCACGCCGGCCGGGGTGTACGGCGCTGGCGTGGTAGCGCGGCGTCCGCGTTACGCGCAGGCCACGTTCACCAACCAGATCGTCGTGCAGAATGACCTGGCCTTCAACGTGGGACAGCTGACGCTGCTCGCCCTCGAGAATGACCTCTCCGGCCAGGTCTACATCGAGGGGCAGCAGGATCATTCCGGCGTGGAGATCACCGTGCTGGGGGAGGAGGGACCGCTGGCTGGCGTGGCCACCGCCGTCAGCGCCAACGTGCAAGGCGCCTGGCGCACCACGCTGCCGCTCGGCGTCTATCGCGTCTCCTACACCGCGCCCAGCATGCCGGGGTTCGAGACCTATGACTTCGGCAACATCGTGGTGGCCAAGGGGCCGGAGACGGTGCTGGCCCCGGTGGTGCTGCGCGAGCGCTACGTCATCATCAACAACCACGCCCCACTCA
Source organism: Myxococcota bacterium (assembly GCA_040752415.1). GTDB lineage: Bacteria > Myxococcota > JACRCW01 > JACRCW01 > JACRCW01 > JBFMGU01. Next base: position 4,388 of record JBFMGU010000009.1, on the reverse strand, counting down.
CCAACTCCCGCAACGTCTCGCTCAGCCTCTCCGCGAGTGACTGCGTCAAGATGGAGGTGGCCAACACGTCCAACTTCTCCGGTGCGCAGCTCTTCCAGCCGTGTCAGTCCACGGTGGCCTGGACCCTGCCCACCGGTGAAGGCGACAAGACCGTCTACGCGCGCTTCTACACCACCTCCTCACCGGAGACGCCCACCGCGTACGTCGAGGACAGCATCCGCCTGGACACCGTGGTCAACCTCACGGCGTTCACCTGGTCTCCCAGCACCACGCTGACGCTGGGCTCGCTGGTCACCTTCTCGCTCACCGCGGGAGAGCCGGGCGGCACCGCCACGGTGGGGATTGCCGGCTACGTGCAGGGGCTGCGCCTGTACGACGACGGAACGCACGGCGACAACACCGCCGACGACGGCATCTACAAGCTGGAGTACCGCATCAGCCTCACGCAGGACATCAACAACAAGGTGGTCACCGCCAACTTCGTGGATGCCGCGGGCAACACCGCCACGCGCAACGCGCCCAACAACATGACCATTGTGATCCCGCCGCTCATCTCGAATGTGCGCGTGGACACCAACACCCAGACCGGCACCGCGGTCATCTCCTGGAACACCGACGAGAACACCACCGGCGTGGTCCGCTATGGCGAGGACACCACCTACGCCTTTACGCCCAAGACCAGCACCACCTCGACGACCACTCACTCGGTGACGCTGGATCCGGCGCTGCTGGTGGCGGGTCGGGAATACCACTTCAAGGTGGAGGCCACCGACGCGGGCGGCAACCTCTCCTCGACGCTGGACCGCACCTTCTTCCTGCTGCCCAACAAGCCGGGCTTCCCGGCCGCGGCGGCGAGCGCGGACCGCATCCACCTGCGCTGGGAGGCGCCTTCCCAGACGGACCTGCAGGGCTTCCACATCGACCGCGCCACCACGCCGGGCGGTCCGTACACGCGGCTCACCAGCACGCCGTACACGCATGAGGCCCTGCTCTACGAGGACACCGACGTCAGCGCCGGCGTCACCTACTACTACACCGTGGCGGCGGTGGACGCGTCCGGCAATGAAGGCCTCAAGTCCGACGAGGTCTCCGCGCAGCCCGGTCCCTCCACCGGTCCCACGCTGGTGCAGGGCGCGCTCACCGGCATCAACGTGTGGAGCCAGCGCGGCAGCCCGTACATCCTGGAGGGCGACGTGGCGGTGGAAGCGGGAGCCACGCTCTTCATGGGCCCCAACGCGGAGGTGCGCGCGCAGACCGTGCCCGCTGGTTCTGACCGTCGCTCCATCCGCGTGGAGGGCCGCCTGGCCGTGATTGGCGCGCGCGGCACCATCACCGACGACGGACAGGGCAACCAGGTGGAGAGCGACGAGGGCATGGTCATCATCCGCTCCGACAGCGCCACGCCGGGCCGCACCGACTGGGACGGCATCTCCATCCGCTACAACACCCCGCCCGGCGTGCTGGACATGGACAACCGGCGCTACCTCTCGGGCAACATCGTCTACCGCGTGCAGGGGCAACACGCGCGCGGCCGCCTGTTCGAGATGACCTACAGCGGTGGTCCCGCGCGTCGGGGCGCGTTCTACGTGGACCGGTCCCGCTTCACGGAGCTGGATGCCGCCCTCAGCTTCGACGAGAAGTACATCCTGGTGATGCGCTCCTATTTCGGCAACACCAACTCCAACCCATTTGACCTCTACGCGGACCGCGGCGGTGTGCACGGGATCGAAGTCACCGCCGGGTACAGCTACGGCCGGCTCAGCGTCTGTGGCTACAGCCAGCTGGAACGCTGCAACGGCCTGATCACCGACAGCTGGTTCCACGACGGGCGCGACTACCTGGACACCGGCGGTCGCGTGTACCTGGTGGGGAACCTCTTCGAGCGGACGCAGTACACCTCGCTGAGCCAGAACTCCAACGGCGCGGTTTCCCACTCCGTCTTCAATGAAGCGGGAGGCCAGCATGTCTACGGCGGCGTTGCGTCTCACTGCGCGCTCACCGCGGCGCGCGACGGTGCCGTCTACAACGGTGTCGCCTACGGCAATGAGATGACCAACAACGGCTGCCTGACCAACTGCAGCCCGGACTACTCGCACGAGGACGTGGCTGTCTCCAGCACCGTGATGTCCAACGTCATCGTCGACGACGCGGGCAAGCTGAAGGAGGCCAACGTCACCATTGGCAACGGCGGCACCGTGGCCTTCAACCACTTCATGAACTCCACCACGCTGCACCCGGTGGTGAAGATCACCAGCGGCCCCACCGTCCACGTGAACGGCAACAGCTTCATGGCCACGCCGGCGCCGGGGGAGTACCAGGTGACCACCACGGTGAACTACGCGGTGGGCGGCGCGGACCTGGACATCACGGGGAACTGGTGGAGCGCTTCGGTGACGTCGGAGATGGATGCCGGCGGCAACCCCAAGAACATCAGCTCCTTCAGTGACTACTACGACAACGTGAACCGCGCGCGGCTGGACTACAGCTCGTGGTCCACCGACGCGTTCCCCATGCCGCGCATCCAGGAGCCCTACTGGGGCCAGCGCGTGTACGTGGGCCAGGCCCTGGTCTTCTCCGGCACCGGCTCCGACCCCGAGGACGGCGCCCTGCCCGAGGCCAACCTGGAATGGCGCGACAACAACAACAACGTGCTGGGCACCGGTGCCACCGTCACGCTCAGCAACCTCCCCGCCGGCTCCCACACCATCTGGCTCTACGTGCGCGACTCCCAGTCGCACGAGGCCAAGGTGCCGGTGATGGTGGAGGTGTGGAGCAACTGAGCGCGCTCAGGGCAATTCGCACACCATCGTCGCCGAGGAGAGACGGCCCGCCACCACTGGCGCGGTCCCGGCGTGCTCGCTCGCGGCTGGCCACAGGAACGCGCGCTGCGCGCAGGTGGCGGTGGGATGCTGCACGGCCAGCTCGTAGGTCCCGGCCGGCAGGTCATAGAAGAGCACCAGGCCGCTGGTTCCCGTCGTGGTGAGCTGCGGGTCCGCGCTCCCGTCGACGGCCAGGTACACCCGACCGCCCGCCGCGGGCGTCACCAGCTCCACCGTGGCCCCGGCCAGCGGCGTCTCCGTGATGCCATTGCTCCCCGAGGAGACGGTGAACATCACCACGCCGTGCTGCTGCAGCGTGGGGTCCTGTGCCGCCACCGCGGTGAGGGTGTTGGTGAGCGTGGCGGTGGGGAACAGGAGCCTGCTGTCCTCGTAGTCCGCCCCGGTGGTGGTGGCCGGTGAGAGCAGTGGGACGTGCCCGTCCTTCTCGAAGCTGAGCGCGATGTCCGTGTTCCCCGGCAACGCGCTGATTCGGTAGCTCCCGTCCGACGAGGAGTTGGTGCAGGGATGCTGCGGGTCATCCCACAGGCACACGCGCACACCCTCCAGCCTCCGCCCCGAGTTGAACGCGAACACCTCCCCGCTCGCCGCCACCCGTCCCGTCGAGGTGCAATACACGTTGACGTCGGTGGCAAAGCCCTGGACCACCGGCGTGCGGAAACGTCCCGGCGTGGTGGTCTCCCACAGCCCCGCCTGTTCCACGCATTGCGCATAGGGATGCGTGAAGGTGACCTCGTATTCTCCCGGCGGGACATCCATCATCACCGCCGCACCCAGTGGTGCCGCGGTGGTGCTTAGGGTGGGATCGTATCCGTCGGCGCGCAGGTAGAAGGGGCCCAGTCCCACGTCGGGAGTGAGCTGCACCGTGACGCCGTCGAGGCCGCGCACGCTGGCCGCCGTCTTGAGGTACGCGTTGAAGGTGACCACGCCCGTGTGCGCGAAGGGATAGGGGTCGGTGGCGTCCCAGATGGCGCCCTGCTGCTGGGCCAGCTCCACCGGCGTCAACCTGGGAGAGGAGAACGCCCCCGCCTTGGCGACGATGGGCGCGAGCAACGGCACATAACCGTCCTTCCGGAACGTCAGCCCGATCTCCCCCTTGGGCGCGGGCAACGTGAAGCTCCCCGAAGCGTCGGTCCGCACGCAGCTCAGGTCCTCCCGCTCCCACACGCAGACCTCCACACCCTCGAGAAGCTGCAGCAGCTCCGTGGGAATGGAGAACTCGAAGCGACGGACCGCACCCTCGATCTCGACGAGCTCCTCGGGCGGAGTGTTGTCGCCGGCGTCGGGCGGTGTGGAGGTGGACCCGATGCAACCCGTCGACAGCGTCAGCACACAACATGCGGTCCACAACGTGCGGCGATGGGACATGATGACCTCGGGGGCTGGGACGAGCCGGGAGCAAGCTTACAGCGGTTCCCGGTGGAGTTGACCGTGGCGGAGGTGAACCTGGCACCCGCGAAGCGATGGTTCTTGGCCGCGGAATCGCAGACAAGAACGGCTGCGCCACGGGGAATGACGCCATCGACATCGTGAGTCTACGGGCATGGGTCG
>JBFMGU010000089.1:0-37668 GCA_040752415.1 Myxococcota bacterium | reverse complement strand
GAGGTCGGCCGCCACGACGAGAAATCGGTGAAATCGTGAGGCGGCCGGGTGGGGGGGCCGACCCGCCACCATCCCCAAGGTGCCCAATGGCCCAGTGATCCGGAGGATCCACCACCGTGACCGCAGCCGTCAGCGTGCGAGCGCGTAACCCCTTACGCAGCCCCCCGATCCCCCGCGTCCCACCCATGTAGGCACCCCGCTCACCCAGGTTCCGCCGAGAGTCCCGTTCCGGGCGGATCCGATTGAGCCGTCAAGCGCGAAAACCCTTACGCACCGGGGAGAAAGACCTCATCCGGAGCTTCATCGCAGCGTTTGCACACCGGGCCTGCATTCCGCTATCGGCACCATCCCCATTGGTCGGGAAGGGTTGCCGTGACCATGCCGCTGACGCCTCCCCTGGAGGTGCACCTCTACTGGCTCCAGACCTCGCCACTTTTGCGGGGCGGGTTGAGCCTGGCATGGCTGACCGCGGAGGAGCGCGCCCGCCACGACCGCTGGCTCTCCGACGAGAAACGCTTCGAGTTCCTGGCCGGCCGCGCGCTCCTGCGCCACGTCCTGCGCGCCCACGCCATCCCCGAGGCCGCGTTCCGGGTCACCGCGTCCGGTCGCCCGGAGCTGCGTGGTGGCGCCGACATCAACCTCAGCCACAGCTCGGGCCATTTCCTGGTGGGCTTCACGCCGCGGGGCCGGGTGGGGGTGGACGTGGAGGTGCACGCGCCGCGCGAGCGCACCCTGATGGACCGCTTCTTCAACCCCGACGAGCAGCGCTGGATGGGCGACAGCCCCGGCCGCCTGCACGAGCTGTGGACCCTGAAGGAAGCGGCCATGAAGGCGGTGGGCACCGGCGTGTCCGGCAACCCCGCGCGCGTCACCCGCGACCCGGTGACCGGCGCCGTCACCATCGACGGTACCCCGCCCGGCGTCATGACCGCGTCATGGCAACAGTTCGGTGAGGATGTGAGCGCCGCCGCCGTGTGGCTGGGGCTGCTGCCCGCCGTCGACACCTTCCAACTCCACCACGTCACCGCGCGGGAGCTGCTGGATGAGCAGGAGACCGCAGCGCAACAGATGCAGAGGAACCCGGCATGAACGTGACCGCCCCCGCCGCCAGCTCCACCCCGGCCCGCACCCTGTCCCGTCCCCCCATCGGGTACTGGACCGGTGATGCCAACGCGCTCGTGGTGGGACCCGACGGACTGGTGCAGGCCGCGCGGCGCTCCAATGAGCTCGTGTACATCGTCGCCACCGCGCACGGCCCCGCCGCGGCGTTCGGTGGTGAGGCGCACCTGGGTCGTGGCGGCATGAACGGCGCGGGCTCCTATCCGCTGCACGCGGTGCTCCCGCCCATCTCCGCCGAGACGCTGGGCGACGAGAGCTTCTGTCGCGCGCACGGCGTCCGCTACCCGTACATGACCGGCGCCATGGCCAATGGCATCGGCTCGGCGGACATCGTCATTGCCATGGGCAAGGCGGGGCTGATGGGCAGCTTTGGCGCCGCGGGCCTGAGCCACCAGCGCATCGAGCAGGCCATTGACCGCATCCAGGGTGAGCTGGGCAACCTGCCCTACTGCTTCAACCTCATCCACACCCCCAACGAGCCTTCCATCGAGCAGGGCACGGTGGACCTGTATCTGCGTCGGGGCGTGCACCTCATCGAGGCCGCGGCGTTCCTGGGGCTCACCCCCATGCTGGTGCAGTACCGCCTGAGCGGGCTGCGTCGTGGCGCCGACGGATTCGTGGTGGCGGCGAACCGCGTGATTGCCAAGATCAGCCGCGCCGAGGTGGCCCAGGCGTTCATGAAGCCCGCGCCGGAGAAGATGGTGCAGGAGCTGCTGGCCGCCGGGAAGATCACCGCGCAGGAAGCCGAGCTGGGCCGGGAAATCTCCGTGGCCGACGACATCACCGTCGAGGCGGACAGCGGCGGTCACACGGACAACCGCCCCCTCGTCGGGCTCTTGCCGCTCATCATCAACCTGCGCGACCGGCTGGGCACGCGCGGCACCGGCGGTCACCCCGTGCGCGTGGGCGCGGCGGGCGGCATTGCCACTCCGGCCAGCACCGCGGCGGCCTTCAGCATGGGTGCGGCGTACGTCGTCACCGGCAGCGTGAACCAGGCGGCCTTGGAGAGCGGGCTGGCGGCCAAGGGCAAGGTGCTCCTGGCGCAGGCCGAGATGACCGACGTCATGATGGCGCCCGCCGCCGACATGTTCGAGATGGGCGTGAAGGTGCAGGTGCTCAAGCGCGGCACCATGTTCGCCATGCGCGGCCAGAAGCTCTACGAGATCTACCGCCAGTACGAGAGCCTGGAGGCCATCCCGGTCAAGGAGCGGGAGCGGCTGGAGCAGCAGCTGTTCCGGCGCAGCGTCGACGAGGTGTGGGCGGAGACGCAGAGCTACTGGCAGAAGATGGACCCCCGCCAGCTCACGCGCGCGGCGGAGAATCCCAAGCACAAGATGGCGTTGTGCTTCCGCTGGTACCTGGGGCTGGCCAGCCGCTGGGCCATCCAGGGCGACGAGACGCGCGCGGTGGACTTCCAGATCTGGTGCGGTCCCGCCATGGGCGCCTTCAACGACTGGGCCCGGGGCGGCCCGTTGGAGAAGCCGGAGAACCGCAACGTGGTGAACATTGCCCGCAACCTCCTGGAAGGTGCCGCGGTGCTGCAGCGGGCCGAGAGCCTGCGCGCGCAGGGCATCCCCGTCCCCGACGAGACCTTCCAGTACCCCTCCCGAGTTTTTGGACCTGCTGCCTGACCTGGAGTCGCGATGACTGACAACACCAACACCAACACGTCCAAGGGCGGAGAAGTGACCCGCGCCACCGTGGCCTCCCTGCAAGCCGAGCCGGTGGCCATCATTGGCATGGCGGGCCTCTTCCCCAAGGCGCCCGACCTCGAGACCTACTGGCGCAACATCCTCGGCAAGGTCGACTGCATCACCGAGGTCCCCGCGAGCCACTGGTCCATTGACGAGTACTACAGCGCCGACCCCAAGGCGGTGGACAAGACCTACTGCAAGCGCGGCGGCTTCCTCCCCGAGGTCACCTTTGACCCGGCCGCCTTCGGCATCCCGCCCCAGGTGGTGAACGCCACCGACACCAGCCAGCTGCTGGGCCTGCAGGTGGCCAAGGCCGCTCTCGAGGACGCGGGCTACGGCAACGGTCAGCGCGAGTTCAACCGCGAGCACACCTCGGTGATTCTCGGCGTGGGTGGTGGTCAGGAGCTGTCCCGCAGCCTGGACAACCGCCTGCGCGCGCCGGTGTGGCGCAAGGCCTGCCTGGAGCAGGGGCTGGACGCCGCCACGACGGAGCGCGTGGTGGCCGCCATTGCCGCGGAGTTCCCCACCTGGGAGGAGAACAGCTTCCCCGGCCTGCTCGGGAACGTGGTGGCGGGACGCATTGCCAACCGTCTGAACCTGGGCGGCACCAACGCCACCGTCGACGCGGCGTGTGCCTCCGGTCTGGCCGCGGCGCACACCGCGCTGGCGGAGATCAAGACGGGCGCGGCCGAGCTGAGCCTCACCGGCGCGGTGGACGCGGACAATGACGTCTTCATGTTCATGTGCTTCAGCAAGACGCCGGCCTTCAGCCCCTCCAACGAGGCGCGTCCGTTCGACGCCAAGGGCGACGGCATCCTGATCGCCGAGGGCGTGGGCATCGTGGTGCTCAAGAAGCTGAGCATGGCGGAGCGCGACGGCGACAAGGTCTACTGCGTCATCCGCGCCATCGGCTCCTCCTCCGACGGCAAGTTCAAGAGCATCTACGCCCCCAACCCCGACGGGCAGGCCAAGGCGCTGCGTCGCGCGTACGCGATGGCGGGTTTTGGTCCGGAGAGCGTGGAGCTGCTGGAAGCGCACGGCACGGGCACCAAGGCGGGCGACATTGCCGAGGTCACCGCGCTGACCCGCGTGCTGCGTGAGTTCAAGCCCACGGGCCGCTGGTGCGCCATTGGCTCGGTGAAGAGCCAGATTGGTCACAGCAAGGCCACCGCCGGCGTGGCGGGTCTCATCAAGACCGCCAAGGCGCTGCACGAGAAGGTGCTGCCGCCCACCATCAAGGTCACCGAGCCCAACCCGAAGATGGAGCTGGAGAAGAGCCCGTTCTACGTCAGCTCCGAGCTGCGCCCGTGGTTCCGTCCGACGGGGAGCCACCCGCGTCGCGCCGGCGTGAGCGCGTTTGGCTTTGGCGGCACCAACTTCCACTGCGTGCTCGAGGAGTACGTGCCGCCCGAGGGTCGCGAGCCCGCGCTGTCCCTGCCCGCGCCCACCAGCCTCTTCGTGTTCGCCGGTGACGACGCCAATGCCGTCATCAAGGCCACCGAGGCGCTGGAGGCGCGCGTCAACGACGAGAACTTCCGTCGCGAGGCGCAGCAGAGCCAGAAGGTGGACGTGCGCAAGAACAAGGCGATCCTCAGCGTCGTGGCGGCGAATGCGGCGGAGCTGAAGGAGCGCCTCAAGGCCGCGCGCAAGAACCTCTCCAGCGCACCCACCACGGCGTTCTCCATCCCCAACAGCGCGTTCTACGGCTACCGCGCGGATCCCTCGGTGGCGCCCAAGGTGGGCGTGCTGTTCCCGGGCCAGGGCAGCCAGTACGTGAACATGGGCCTGCAGTGGGCCCTGCGTTTCCCCGAGGTGCGCAAGGCCTTTGAGGACGCCGACAAGGTGATGCTGCAGGCGGGCGAGGAGCAGCTCAGCAAGGTGGTCTTCCCGCCGCCGACCTTCACCAAGGAGGAAGCGGACAAGGACGAGGCGCGCCTGACCGAGACGCGTTGGGCGCAGCCGGCGCTCGGCACGCTCTCCATGGGTCTGTACAAGCTGCTGGGCAAGCTGGGCTTCCAGGGTGATTGCTTCGCGGGTCACTCCTACGGCGAGCTCACCGCGCTGTGGGCCGCCGGCGTGCTGGGCACCGACGAGTTCCTCTCGCTCTCCCGCACCCGCGGCATGGCCATGGCGCAGGCGGCCAGCAGCGGCCCGCGCAGCGGCATGAGCGCGGTGACCGGTCCGGTGCAGAAGCTCAGCGAGCTGCTCCCGTCGTGGAACACCGACGTGGTGATTGCGAACATCAACAGCCCCGAGCAGTGCGTGCTGGCGGGCAGCGTGGAGTCCTTGGAGAAGGTGCGTCCCACCGCCGAGGCCGCGGGCTTCCGCGTCAAGGCGTTGCCGGTCAGTGCGGCGTTCCACAGCCCGTACGTGGCCGCGGCGCGCGACCCGTTCGCCAAGGCGCTGGGCACCGCGGGCTTCGAGGTGGCGAAGCGCCCGGTGTACTCGAACACGACGGCGAAGCCGTATCCCTCCAATGGTCAGGGTCGGGACGTGCTGGCGGACCAGCTGGTCAAGCCGGTGAACTTCCTGGGCCTGGTCAACGAGATGTACGCGGAAGGCGCGCGCGTGTTCGTCGAGGTGGGCGCCAAGACGGTGCTCACTGGCCTGGTGTCCCGCATCCTCGGGGACCGTCCGCACGTCGCCATCTCCATGGACGCGGGCAACGGCCGCACCCACGGCGACACGGCGTTCCAGCTCACCGCGGGTCAGCTCCTCGCCAACGGCGTGCAGCTGGACCTCAGCTACGTGTGGACGCGTGAGCCCTCCACGGCGGAGAAGCCGGTGGAGAAGCTCTCGCCCACGGCCATCAAGCTGTGCGGCGCCAACCTCAAGAAGCGCGACCCGAACGGCCCGAAGCCGCTGCCGCCCAACAAGCCGACCGTGACCCCCGCGGTGACGACGACGGCGAAGCCGGCCCCGGCCCTCGCGGCGCCTCCTCCTCCGCCCCCGCCGCCTCCGGCTCCGGTGGCGACGGTGAAGGCCGCTCCGCCTCCGCCGCCCCCGCCGCCTCCGCCGGCCCCCACGACGGTGGCCCCGGTTTCCATGGTTCCCAAGACTGCCGCACCGGCTCTGTCGCCCACGATGGCGTCGAGTCCGGCTCCGTCGGCCCAGCCCGCGCTCGCCATGACGGCATGGCAGCCGCAAGGCACGTTGATGTCCAGCAAGCCCATCGTTCCCAATGGTCCGGTCTCGACGTGGGTTGAGACCGCGCAGCACACGTTGCAGGTGTTCCAGCAGCAGCAGCAGATGACGGCGCAGGTGCACCAGCAGTTCCTGCTTGCCAACCAGGAGGCCATCCGCGCCTTTGCCACGTTGTTCGAGGCGCAGGCCCGCGTGGTCTCCCAGGTCCCGACGACGGTGACCGTGGCTCCCGCCGAGCTCGCGCCCATCACGGTGTATCCGACCGTGCCGCCGCAGCTGCAGGCGCCCGTTGCCAGCATGGCCCCGCCGCCCGCGCCCGTGGTCGCCGCGCCCGTGTACACGCCGCCCCCGGCTCCGACGTACACGCCGCCTCCGCCGCCCGCGCCCGTCGTGGCGAAGCCCGCTCCGGCTCCCGCGCCCGTCGTGGCCAAGCCTGCTCCCGCGCCCGTGGCGGCCAAGCCCGCGGGTGTGTCCACCTCCGCGCTCTCCGACGGACTGCTGCAGGTGGTGAGCGAGAAGACCGGTTACCCCGTGGACATGTTGAAGCTCGACATGGACCTCGAGGCGGACCTGGGCATCGACAGCATCAAGCGCGTGGAGATCCTGGGCGCGATGCAGGCGAAGTTCCCGAACGCTCCCAAAGTTGAGACGGAGAAGCTCGGCGAGATGCACACGCTGCAGCAGATCCTGAACTACCTGGCCGCGGGTATGGGCGCCTCCGCCACGACGACGACCGCCGCTGCTCCGGCTCCGGCGGCCGCCGCGCCGGCGAGTGCGGGCGTGCCGCAGGGTGAGCTCTCCAACGCGCTGCTCCAGATCGTCAGCGAGAAGACGGGTTACCCCGTGGACATGCTGAAGCTGGACATGGACCTCGAGGCGGACCTGGGCATCGACAGCATCAAGCGCGTGGAGATCCTGGGCGCGATGCAGGCGAAGTTCCCGAACGCTCCGAAGGTGGAGACGGAGAAGCTCGGCGAGATGCACACGCTGCAGCAGATCCTCTCGTACATGGCCAAGGGCTGGTCCGCTCCCGCTGCCGTCGCTGCGACGACGGTGAGCGCTCCGGTGGCCGCTGCGGGTGTGCCGAGCGCGGAGTTGTCCGCGGGCCTGCTGCAGATCGTGAGCGAGAAGACGGGTTACCCCGTGGACATGTTGAAGCTCGACATGGACCTCGAGGCGGACCTGGGCATCGACAGCATCAAGCGCGTCGAGATCCTGGGCGCGATGCAGTCGAAGTTCCCGAACGCTCCCAAGGTTGAGACGGAGAAGCTCGGCGAGATGCACACGCTGGAGCAGATCCTCAAGTACCTGAGCGCGGGCATGGCGGCGGCTCCCGCTGCGGCGACGACGACGGTGGCGGCTCCCGCTCCCGCGGCGCGTCCGGTGGCGGCTGGCGCCATCAACAGCGACATGAAGGACGGGTTGCTCCAGATTGTCAGCGAGAAGACGGGCTATCCCGTCGAGATGCTGAAGCTGGACATGGACCTGGAGGCGGACCTGGGCATCGACAGCATCAAGCGCGTCGAGATCCTGGGCGCCATGCAGGCCAAGTTCCCGAATGCGCCGAAGGTTGAGACGGAGAAGCTCGGCGAGATGCACACGCTGGAGCAGATCCTGAAGTACCTCAGCACCGCCGGCGCCGGCGCGGTGGCCACCACGACGATGGTTGCTCCCGCCGTCCCGCAGGTGATGCAGGCTCCGGCGACCGCGCCCGTTGCCACGACGTCCTCCGGGTCCATCAATGGGGCCATGAAGGACGGGCTGCTGCAGATTGTCAGCGAGAAGACGGGCTACCCCGTCGAAATGCTGAAGCTGGACATGGACCTGGAGGCGGACCTGGGCATCGACAGCATCAAGCGCGTCGAGATCCTGGGCGCCATGCAAGCGAAGTTCCCCGACGCCCCGAAGGTGGAGACGGAGAAGCTCGGCGAGATGCACACGCTGGAGCAGATCCTGCGCTACCTGGGAAACGGGGGAGCGGCGGCGCGCGCTGAGGCTCCCAAGGCCGCCACCGCCACGACGTCAACCTCCCAGACCAATGGCCCCAGTGCCGCCACGGTGGAGCTCCCTTTCGCCGCGCGGACGGTGGCGCCGCCCATCCGTCGGTATCGCACGACGGTGGCTCCGGTGACGCTGCCGTCCGCGACCCAGGCGCTCCGTCTTCCCGCGGACCACGCGGTCCTGATCACCGATGACGGTCGGGGCTTCTCCACCGCGCTCGCCGAAGAGCTGGTGGGGAAGGGCCTGAACGTCGTGGTGGCCTACCTGCCGGGGCGCGCGGCGCCGACGGCGGGCAAGTACCGCATTGCCTCCCTGGACTGGACCGACGAGACCAAGCTGAACAGCGGCCTCACCGGGCTGGGCCTCAACGTGGGCGCGGTGGTGCACATGGCCGCGCTGCGTGAGACCAAGGCGGTTGCCCGTCTCACCGGCACCGAGCTCCTCGAGACCACGCGGGATCAGCTGCGTGGCGCCTTCCTCCTGGCCCGGGCGACGAGCGCGGCGCTGCAGAAGGTGGGCGGCCTGTTCTCCACCGTGACCGCCATGGACAGCGCGTTTGGCCTCGGTGGTCGCGTGGCGGGCTTCTCCCCGCAGGGTGGTCTGGCCGGCCTGGTCAAGACGCTCAGCGTGGAGTGGAGCAAGGTGGCGTGTCGCGCGTTTGACCTGGACCCCACGCTGACTCCCGCGGCCGCGGCCAAGGAGCTGGCGCGCGAGGTTCTCCGTCGTGACGGGCCGGTGGAGCTGGGCCTGGGCGCCGGGGTCACGCACGGGTTGGCCATGCAGCACGCCGCCCCGAGCGCCGGGACACCGCTGAGCCTGGGTTCCTCCGACGTGGTCATCATCACCGGTGGTGCGCGTGGTGTGACCGCCGACGTGGCGGTGGGCATGGCCAAGCGGTGGAAGCCCACGCTGGTGCTGGTGGGTCGCTCTCCGCTGCCTCCGCCGACGATGTACCTCTACAACGGCGTGGGCGAGGGGTTTGAGCTCAAGAAGGCCATCCTGCAGCGCATGCGCACCGAGCGCGGTGGGAACGTCAGCCCCGCCGAGCTGGAGGCCGCCTACCGCGAGGTGTCCAGCGCCCGCGAGATCAACGAGACGCTGGAATCCATCCGCAACGCGGGTGCACGCGTGGAGTACTTCTCCGTCGACGTGCGCGACGCCAACGCGATGGCGAAGGTGGTGGCCGAGGCGAAGAAGCTCGGGAAGATTTCCGGCCTGGTGCACGGCGCCGGCGTCATCCACGACAAGCTCGTCGAGGCCAAGACGGTGGCGCAGTTTGACAGCGTGTTCGACACCAAGGTGCAGGGGCTGCACGCCCTGCTGGCAGCGACGGCGCAGGAGGACCTGAAGTTCATTGCGCTGTTCAGCTCCATCGCGGGTCGCACCGGCAACAAGGGCCAGTCCGACTACGCCATGGCCAACGAGGTGCTGAACAAGATGGCCGTGGAGCTGCGCGCGCTGCGCCCGAGCTGCCACGTCATCTCCATCGGCTGGGGACCGTGGCAGGGCGGCATGGTCACCCCCGAGCTGGAGCAGGCCTTCCTGCGCCAGGGCATCAGCGCCATCCCCAAGGACACCGGTGTGCAGTTCTTCCTCGAGGAGATTGCCGCGGGTCGCGGGGAGGACGCGGAGTGCGTGGTGGCCGGCCTGCCGTTCCCGCGCAGCATCGAGTTTGACGTCGTCCCCGAGCTGGACCGCTACCTGCTGGACCACCAGCTCAGCGGCAAGCCCGTGGTCCCGGCCATGATGGTGATGGAGTGGTTCGCCGAGACCGCCAAGAGCTCCTTCCCCGGCATGCACTTCGTGGGGATGGAGGACTTCAAGGTGCTGAAGGGTGTCGTCGTGGACGGACGCAGCACCCGCGTGCGCGTGCAGGTGGAGGAGGCGCACGGGTCCAGCCCGCAGGCGCGTCTCGTCGAGACCACGCTGTACACGGTGGAGGGCGACAAGCAGCGCCTCAACTACCGCGCGCTGGTGCGGCTCAACGCGAATGCGCCGGCCCCGACGACGAGCTTCACCAAGCCCGGCGACCTGGCCACGCAGCGCTACGGACTGACGTTGCAGCAGGTCTACCAGGACCAGCTGTTCCACGGTCCGCTGTTCCAGGTCATTCAGTCCATCGACGGGTACTCGCCGGCGGGGATGGTGGCGAAGTTGACGCCGTCCTCCCCGAGCGCGTTCACCCGTCAGGGTCCGCCGGCCTGGAGCGCCGACCCGGGCCTGCTGGATGGCGCGTTGCAGCTGGTGGTGCTGTGGCTGCGGGACAAGCTGGGTGCGGCAAGCCTGCCCTCCGCCTTCAAGAGCTACGCGCAGTACGCGCCGCTCAACGGGGCACCCATCACCTGCTACGTCCGCATGCGCGACGTCACCGCGCACAACGGCGTGGCGGACATGGCGTTCGTGAACGCGGCGGGCCTGGTGGTGGCGGAGTTCTCCGGCGTGGAGCTCACCGCCAGCGCCAACCTCAACCCGATGTTCAAGGCGCAAGCCACGACGTCGGCGCTGGGCGCCCGCCCGATGTGATGGAGGTGTTGTCCACGCAAGACCCGTCGTCGGCGCGGCGCTTTCGCTGACGTTTCCGACGGTGGAACTCGAGGTTGGCGTCGGAAGGACCCCGGGCTAGGCATCCGCACCGCTGTGCCCATCCGCCCCGCGGATGCCTAGCCCCTACGACGCGGTGCCCGCCTGGCCCCTGGATACCCAACGCTTCTTCCTGTTTGTGAGTCACAATGTCGAATCACGAGCCCATTGCTGTTGTCCGTATGGCCTGCGTCTTCCCCGGCGCCCTCGACAGCACCACGTATTGGAAGAACGTCCAGGATGGACGGAGCGCCATCAAGGACGTCCCCGCGGGTCGCTGGGAGGTGCTTCCCGAGGACATCTACGAGCCGGGCAGCTTCACCCCGGACAAGGCCTACGCGCGTCGTGGTGGCTTCGTGGAAGGCTTCCGGTTCGACCCGACGGGGCTGGGGCTCTCTCCCGCGCTGCTCGGTGACCTGGACCCGCTCTTCCAGTGGGTGCTCTCCGTCGGGCGCGAGGTCACCAGCGGGCTCAACCTGCCGCGGGAGCGCACCGGTGTCTCGCTGGCGAACCTGATTCTGCCGTCGGACGCGTTCGCGCGGTTGGGTCGCGTGGGCACGCGTGAGGTGGTGCGCGCGGCGCTGGGCAAGGACGCCGACGTCATCCCCATGCGCGAGGGGAAGCCCAGCTACCTGAACCACTACCAGGCCGCATTGCCGGCGGGACTGCTGGCCAAGAGCCTGGACCTCGGCGGCGGCAGCTTCGCGCTCGACGCGGCGTGTGCCTCCTCGTTGTACGCGGTGAAGCTGGCGTGTGACCGCCTGCGCAACGGCGACGTCGACGCGATGATCGCCGGTGGCGTGGCGCGCACGGACCACCTGTGTCTCGCCGTGGGCTTCAGCCAGCTGCGCGCCATCAGCAAGAGCGGGAACGCGCGCCCCTTCGACGCTGCCGCCGACGGGCTCATCCCCGGTGAGGGCTGTGGTCTCGTGCTGCTCAAGCGTCTCTCCGACGCGCAGCGCGACGGTGACGACGTGCTCGCGGTGATCCGCGGCATCGGCCTGTCCAACGACGGCAAGGGTCGTGGCGTGTTGATGCCGATGAGCGAGGGGCAGGTTCGCGCCATGCGCGCCGCGTACGCGGAAGCGGGGGTGGAGCCCACCACGGTGCAGCTCGTCGAGTGTCACGCCACGGGCACGCCAGTGGGCGACGCCGCCGAGGTGCAGAGCCTCAAGACTGTGTGGGGCGACCGCGCGCCGACGGGCGGAACCGCGATTGGCTCGGCCAAGTCCATGGTGGGCCACCTGCTGGCCGCCGCGGGCATGGCGGGCATGATCAAGACCATCCACGCCATCCGCAACGCCACGCTTCCTCCCACGCTGAACTTTGAGAAGCCGGCGCCGGGTGTGGTGTTCGAGAGCAGCCCGCTCGTCGTCAACACGCGTACGCGTCCCTGGGCCGAGCCGAAGGACCACCCGCGGCGGGCCGCGTGCTCCGCGTTTGGTTTCGGTGGGTGCAACGCGCACGTCATCCTCGAGGCGGCACCGGAGAAGAAGGCGGCGCCCAAGGCCGCTGGGTCGGTGAAGAAGCCGGCGGAGCCACTCGCCGTCGTGGCCATGGCCGCGCGGTTTGGGGTGGCGGCGAACGTGCAGGCGTACCGGGAGCTGCTCTTCGAGGGGAAGACCGGCATCGGGAAGGCGCCGGCGGGTCGCTGGTTCGGGCTGGAGGGTGGCTCGGACGTGATGCGCGCGTTGCCGGGCAGCTACCTCAGCGGGCTCGCCGTCGACGATCCCATCGGGCTGCGCATTCCCCCCAAGGAAATCGACCGCATGCTGAGCCAGCAGCTCCTCGCGCTGCTCGTCGCCGACGAGATGCTGCAGGAGCCGGGGCTGCTGGAGCGCGTGAAGGACAAGAGCCGCGTCGGTGTCGTCGTGGGCATGGCCATGGAGTCGGACGCGGGTGATTACGCGTACCGCTGGTCCACCCAGCGCGACGCCAAGCACACCCCCGGCGCGCGCGGTGAGTGGCTCAACACCGTGCTCAACGCCGTCACGCAGCCCATCACCGCCGAGCCCGTGCTCGGGTTCCTGGCGAACCTCATTGGCAACCGCATCTCCTCGCGCTTTGACTTCGGTGGGCCGAGCCTGGCGCTCGCCGCCGAGGATGCTTCCGCGCTCAAGTCGCTGGAGGTGGCGTCGCTGCTGCTGCGTCGCAAGGAAGTGGACGCCATGGTGATAGGTGCGGTGGACCTGCCCGGGGACATCCGCACGCTCCTCGCCGTCGACGCGGTGCAGGGCTACTCCCGCAGCGAGATGCGCGTGTTCGACAAGCGCGCCGACGGGACGCTCCCCGGTGAAGGGGCGGGCATGGTGCTGGTGAAGCGCCTGGCCGACGCGCAGCGCGACGGAGACCAGGTCCTCGCCGTCCTCCGCGGCATCGGCTCCGCCTCCGACGGTGCGGAAGGTGCGGTGGGTGAGCCGAGCGCCAAGGCGCATGCCACGGCGATGCGTCGCGCGTACGAGGACGCGGGCGTGGCGGCGAGCAGTGTGGGTCTGGTGCAGACGCACGGCAGTGGCCGGCCCAAGGAGGATGCCGCGGAAATCACCGCGCTCCACGACGTCTTTGGTAGCGCCGCGCAGCCTACGTGCGCGCTCGCGGCCACGAAGCCCGTGGTGGGTCACACCGGTGCGGCCAGCGGCATGGCGTCGTTGATTGCGGGTGTGCTGTCCGTGCATCACCGCGCGCTCCCGCCCATCAAGGGCGTGGAGGACCCGGCGCTGCCCGAGAAGTGGAAGGGCTCACCGTTCTACGCGCCGAAGAAGGCGCGGCCCTGGCTCGCCGACGACACCGAGCGTCCTCGTCGGGTGGGCGTGTCCGCGATGAGTGTGGATGGGAACCATGTCCACGTGCTCCTCGAGGAAGGGACCGCACCCGCGGTGCACACCGCGCTGGGTGCGGCGGTGGAGCAGCTCTTCATCGTCAAGGGGCGCACGCGGGATGAGCTGGTTGCCGGGCTGGAGGCGCTGAAGAATGAGGCGCGTGGCGCCGACCTGGAGCGGCTGGCCAAGAAGCGCGCGCTCAGCACGCCGGTGGAGGTGTCGCCGCTCACGGTGTCCCTCGTCGTCACCGACGGGAATGACCTGCTGGCCAAGGCCGACAAGGCCATCACGCAGCTGCGCAACAACGTGGCGCGCATCGAGGACGTGCACGGCATCTACTTCGCGCAGGAGCCGCTGGCGAAGAAGGGCCGCATTGCCTTCGTGTTCCCTGGTGCGGGCAACGCGTACGCGGGCATGGCGCGTGAGCTGGTGCTGCGCTACCCGGACATGATCGACGACTTCGCGCGCAAGACGGTGGCGCCGCGCAGTCGGTCCATGGAGTACTGGACGCATCCGCGCGCCATTGTGCAGAAGCGCTCCAGCCGCGACGAGATCCGCACGCCCCAGGAGATGATCTGGGGTGCCGGCTACTACACGCAGATGCTGTGCGACGCGATCCGTCGTCACATGGGTGTGCAGCCGGGAGCGGCGCTGGGGTACAGCCTCGGTGAATCCTCCGGACTGTTCGCGCTGGGCGCGTGGAGCTCCATCGACGAGCTGCACACGCGTCTGGCCACCTGGCCGCTGTTCACCAAGGAGCTGGCCGGCCCCATGGAGGCCGTGCTGCGCGCGTGGCAGAAGCAGGGTGTCGACGTCAGCGGCATGCGCGGGACGGACTTCTGGAGCACCTACCTGCTCGTCACCTCCCCCGACAACGTGCGCGAAGCCCTCAAGGGCGAGACCCGCGTGCACATGGCCATCATCAACGCGCCCGACGAGTGCGTGATTGCCGGTGATACGCCGGGCTGCAAGCGCGTCATCGAGAAGCTCAAGTGCTCCGCGCACTACACGCCGTTCGCCGCGGCGGTGCATGTGCCGGAGGTCGAGATTGTCGTCGACGAGTACCGCACGCTGCACACGCTCCCCACCGTGGCGCCCGCGGGTGTGACCTACTACTCGTCGGGAACGGGCCGGCCGTACGAGGTCAACGCGGCGAATGTCGCGGAGTCCATCGTCGCGCAGGCCATCCGCTGCGTGGATTTCCCGGCGCTGGTCAACAACAGCTACAACGACGGCATCCGCATCTACGTGGAAGTGGGGCCGCGCGGCAGCTGCACCCGCTGGATCGACAAGATCCTCGACGGGAAGGAGTACTTCGCCATCGCCAGCGACCGGAAGGGTCGCAGTGAGCTGGTGAACCTGCTGCACCTCGGTGGTGCGTTGGCCGCGCATGGTGCGCCGGTGAATCTCGCGGGGCTGTATCACGCGCAGGTGCCGCCGCCGGTGAAGGAGCTGAAGACGGGTCATCGCACGTTGGCGCTGGGGAAGACGCTGCAGCTCTCCGCGCCGCCGCCCGCGAGCGCGCCGGTGACGACGAAGCCCGTCGAGAAGCCGGTGATGGCTGCCCCACCGCCGCCACCGCCTCCTCCTCCCGCGCCGAAGATCGTGGCACCACCACCTCCTCCGCCTCCGACGGTCAGCGTGCCGACGAATGGTCACAGCGCGACGCCCGCGTTTGCGTCGCCTCCGCCGCCTCCGCCGCCACCGCCGCCTCCGCCGGTGATGGCCGCGCCGGTCATGGCTCCTCTTCCTGCTCCAACCCCTTCGATGACAGGCATCAACGTGGAAACTCCCACTCACGTTCTCGTCGCCAGCAACGGCAACAACCAGGCGCCCGACCCGGTGCGCACGCTCGCGGAAGGCCTTGGGACCACCTGGGCCGAGGTGGCGCGCAGCCACCAGATGTTCCTCGAGGGAATGCGCCTCGCGAATGAAGCGGTCATGCGCATGGCGGGCGTGGTGCAGAGCCAGCCGTCCGCCGCCCCGTCGATGTTCCCGATGCAAATCACGCACAGCGTGCCGGTGCCGCAGCTTCCTCCCGTCCAGCAGGCGCGCGTGGTTCCGCCGCCGGCTGCGCCCGCTCCCGTTGTGGCGGAGGCGCCGCGGGGGATGAACATTCCGGCCGTGCGTCGGGACGTGGTGGCGCCCAAGCCGCCGCCCCCGTCGGTGTTCGACTACAACGCCTGCCTCGAGTTCGCGGGTGGGAAGATCGCCAACGTGTTCGGGCCGGACTTCGCCGACGTCGACACCTACGGCGTGTGCACGCGCCTGCCCATGCCGCCGCTGCTCCTGTGCCACCGCGTGACCGCGCTGGAAGCGCAGAAGAACAGCATGCAGCCGGGCACCATGGATACCGAGAGCGACATCGTCGGTGATGAGTACTTCATGCACCGCAACACGGTGCCGTGCGGTATCACCGTGGAGTCCGGCCAGGCCGACCTGATGCTCGTCAGCTACTTGGGCATCGACAAGATCGTGAAGGGCCAGAAGCGCTACCGCCTCCTGGACTGCGACCTCACCTTCGACGACTTCCTCCCCAAGCCCGGCGACGTGCTGCACTACCACATCACCATCGACCGCTTCGTGGAGCAGTCGGGAACGCACCTGTTCTTCTTCCGCTACGACCTCACCGTCGACGGACGCAGCATCCTGCGCATGCGCAATGGCTGTGCTGGGTTCTTCAGCCAGGAGTCGCTGGCGTCGTCGGGCGGAATCGTGCTGCCGCCGGGGTACAAGCCCAAGGCGCGTGGCACGCAGAAGGGCCTGGTGGTGCCGGGGCTCAGCAAGAAGACCTCGCTCAATGACGCGGAGCTCAACGCCCTGTCCCAGGGTGACGTGGCCGGGTGTTTTGGTGAGGAGTTCGCCGTGGCGCGGACCCATCCCACGCCGCTCACCATTGCCGACGGGAAGATGAAGCTCCTGCACCGGGTCACGCGGGTGGAGCCGTTTGGCGGCGCGGCGGGGCTCGGGTTCATCGAGGCGGAGACGGACATCCACCCCGATGACTGGTTCTTCCCCTGTCACTTCAAGGACGACGAGGTGATGGCCGGCAGCCTCATGTACGAGACCTGCGTGCAGACGCTGCAGATCTTCATGATGCACCTGGGCCACGGACTCGAGTATCCCGACGGCGCGTTCCATCCCGTCACCGGCGTCACCGCGAAGGTGAAGTGCCGCGGGCAGGTGGTCACGAGCACGAAGAAGGTCGTCTATCGGCTCGACATCATGGAGCGCGGGACGGAGCCGTATCCGTACGCCATCGCCGAGGCGAACTGCTTTGCCGACGGGCTGCACCAGGTGCGGGCGGAGAACCTGAGCCTGCGCATCGTCGGGAACAAGATTCCGCTGGTGGACCAGCTGGCCGCGCTCGGGGTGTCCACGCCGACGGCAGCTCCGGTCAGCGCTCCGCCTCCGCCCCCGCCCGCGCCGGTGACAACGCCGGTGGTTGCGGCTCCGACGGAGAAGCCGGTGTTCTCGCGCGAGGACATCGTGGCGCACGGCATTGGGACGCCGAGCAAGTTGTGGGGTCCGGAGTACGCGGTGTTCGACAAGGATCGTCGGATGGCGCGTCTGCCCAACGGGCCGTACCTGCTGCTGGACCGCATCACCAAGGTCGGGCAGCCGCCGAAGACGCTGAAGAACGGTGCGTGGATCGTCGGTGAGTACGACGTGCCGCAGCAGGCCTGGTACTTCGACGTCGGTGACTACCCGACGATGCCGTTCTCCATCCTGCTGGAAGCGTTCCTGCAGCCGTGCGGCTTCCTGGCTTCCTACATGGGCTCGGACCTGCGCTGCGCGCTCGACCGTCGCTTCCGCAACCTGGGTGGGCACGCCACGCTGCACAAGGAGATCCTCCCCGGCAGCGGCACGCTGGTCACCGAGGCGAAGCTCACGAAGTTCAGTGAGTACTCGGACATGCTCGTCGTCAACTATGACGTCGTCATGAAGCAGAACGGCCAGGTGGTGATGGACGGTGACAGCTACTTCGGCTTCTTCACCGACCAGGCGCTCGCCGCGCAGAAGGGGCTCAACGGGAAGATGCCGCCCAAGGGGATTCCCGGCCTGGAAGGTGCCATCCCCATCGTCTCCAACCAGGTGCATCGGCACATGACGCTGGCGCGTCCGCCGCTCCAGATGTTCGACCGGCTCACCGCGTGGGACGAGAAGGGTGGTCGTCACGGCCAGGGCTACATGCGTGCCGAGAAGACCGTGGACCCCAGTGAGTGGTTCTTTGCCGCGCACTTCTTCCAGGACCCGGTGATGCCGGGAAGCCTGGGCGTGGAGGGCCTCCTGCAGCTCATGCAGCTGGCCATGATGGAGATGTACCCCGACGTTCAGGGCATGCGGTTCGAGCCCGTGACGACGGGACAGCGCTGGGAATGGACCTACCGTGGCCAGGTCATCCAGCCCAACAAGCTCATCACCATGGAAGTGGAAATCCTGGAACGGAAGGACGGGCCCACGCCCAGCATCGTCGCCGACGCGTTCCTCAGCGTGGATGGCCTGTCCATCTACCGCCTGGACGGCGTGGGCATGCGGATGGTCCCGCGGAATTGATGTCGAAAGGAAGACGAAGCCATGTCTAACGCCGCTGAAGTCGTTGTCACCGGGATGGGCGCCATCACCTGCGTGGGCGTGGGGGTGGAGGCATTCAAGAAGGCCGCCCTTGCCGGCAGGACCGGGATCAGCACCATCACCGAGTTCCCCACCGACAAGCTGCCCGTCCGCATTGCCGGCATGGTCCGGGACTTTGACCCCGGCACCGTGCTCGACGCCAAGCAGGTCCGCCTGGCCGCGCGCGTGGTGCAGCTGGCCATGGGCGCCGCGCATGAGGCCACCGGCGGTGTCGTCGAGGGCGCGCTGGGTGATGTCTCGCGCATCGGCACCATCGTGGGAACCAGCACCGGCGGCATGGAGGTGTTGGCCGAGCAGATGGAGGTCTGCGCGGTGAAGGGTCCGCGACGCGTGAGCCCGTTCGCCGTGCCGCAGCTCATGGACAACGCCGCCGCGGCGTGGATGGCGCTCAAGTGGGGCCTGCGTGGTCCCGCCTACAGCATTGCCACCGCGTGCTCGACGTCGATGGATGCCATGGGCCTGGCTTATGACCTCATCACCAGCGGGCGCATCGACGCGGCGCTCGTCGGTGGCGCGGAGGGCGCGGTCATCCCGTTCACGCTGGGCTCCTTCGCCGCGGCCGGACTGCTCAGCCGCAAGAATGACACGCCGGAGACCGCGAGCCGCCCCTTCGACAAGGAGCGCGACGGCTTCGTGCTTGCCGAGGGCGCGTGCATGTTCCTGCTGGAGCGTCGGGACCGGGCGCAGCAGCGCGGGGCCAAGGTGCTGGCGCGACTGCTGGGCTACGGCGCCACGCAGGATGCGCATCACGTCGTCACGCCGCTCAAGGATGGCACGCAGATGGCGGAGGCCATCACCATGGCGCTGGGCCAGGCCAAGGTGGCGCCGAAGGATGTGGGCTACGTCAGCGCGCACGGGCTCGGGACCTCGTGGGCGGATCCCGCGGAGAGCAACGCGCTGCACAAGGCGCTCGGCTCCCACATCGACAACGTGCGCGTGGGTGCCACCAAGAGCATGGTGGGCTACACGCTGGGCGCAGCCGGTGGTCTCAATGCGATGGCCGCGGTGCTCGCCGTCAATGACGGGCTGCTCTCTCCGTGCGCCACCTACAAGAACCCCGACCCGGATTGTCGACTCAACGTGGTGGCGGGCGAGGCGTTGCGGCAGAAGGTCGACTACGCCATCAGCAATGCGGCCGGCTTTGGCGGGCACAACAGCTGCCTGGTGTTTGGCGCGCCCTGAAGAGCACGTCGTGGGGGGATATCACCACTTCGACACCGCGCAGTGGCCGCTGGCGATTGTCACCCTCACCGGCAAGCCCACCGACGAGCAGTTCGCGGCGTACGTCCGTGACTTGTCGGCGCTGGTGAAGCGGCCTGGACCGTCGGCCATCGTCGTGGACGCCACGCAGGCGCCGCAGCTCAGCCCGGGCCAGCGCGAGAGCATGGGCAAGGCCATCAAGGACCACGCGGAGGACCTGCAGCTCAACGTGCGCGGCGTGGCCTACGTGTTCTCGTCGGCGCTGCAGCGGTTCGTGTTGTCGTCGATCTTCCTCGTCGGGGGATTCCCCACCGCGCATACCGTGGTGTCCACGCGTGAAGAGGCGTTGGCGTGGTGCCGGGAGCGCATCCGCGGGTGAGACCTTGTCCACCGCGCCCCTTCCCGATCCGGCACGTATCCTTTTGGGGTTAGGTGTTCGCCGGCCACGACCGAAAGGGCAGGTGGTTCTGACGCAGCCTCTAACCCCCACGTCAGGCTATCGTCGGGTCGTGACCGAGCCCGTCGTTTCAGCGGATGGCTATGGCCGGTGGCGAGCCACCACCCTTGGACGCATCACCGAGCGCGTGGAGACGCGGGTGGTGTTCAACCTGGCGGGCTCCCTCCAGGGTAAGCGCGTGCTCGACGTGGGGACGGGCGACGGAACCTATGCGATCGAGGCCGGAGCGCGCGGTGGCGTCGTCACCGCACTGGACGCCGATCTGGGCATGCTCGAGTCGGCCCGGATGCGCGCCGCCGTGCGGGGAGTCCGCGTGGACTTCCAGCGGGGCCGTGTCGAGGCGTTGCCCCTCCGGGACGCGTCGTTCGACGTGGTGTTCGCCGTGACCGTGTTGTGCTTTGTCGGGGATGCCGCGGGTGCCGTCCAGGAAATGGTCCGGGTTCTCGCGCCGGGCGGACGCCTGGTTCTCGGCGAGCTCGGCCGCTTCAGCGTGTGGGCCGCGGAGCGACGCGTGCGCGGATGGCTGGGCGCACGGACCTGGCGCAGCGCGCGGTTCTGGACGCGTGGTGACCTCGAGACATTGGCGCGACAAGCGGGGTTGCGGGTCAACGAGGTCCGCGGGTGCGTGTACTTTCCGCGCAACGGACTCATCGCGCGCATCGCCGCCCCGATGGACCCCATCCTCACCCGCCTCCGTGCCCCGGGTGCGGCCTTCCTCGCGCTCGCGGCGGACCGACCCTCGACCTCGTCGTGAGCGAAGTGCGGGGAGGGCGCGGTTGTCGTCGATCTTCGTCGTCGCAGGTATCAGGGCCGGTCTTCCACGGGTCCCCAGCTCAACAGCGTGTCCGTCATGGACCGGTGCTCCGCCGCAAGCCAATCCGCGTCCAACGCCGCGCGCACCATGCGTACCTCGTCGATGGCGCCGTCGAACGCACGCTGCAGGGCGTCATTGTCGCCGATGAAGATGTCGTCCTCCTCGTCACCGAGCCAGGAACCGCTGCCGGTGATGCCGGGGAAGGAAGGCACCAGCTCGCCGTTGATGTAGAGCTGCGGCGCGGCGGCCATGCTGCCGGCGTTGAACACCACGGCGACATGTTGCCACTCCCCGAGCGTGATGCTGGACGCGCTGGTGTCCCACCGGGAGTAGCCGTTGGCCTGGCCGTACGCGAAGCTGATGCGCTCGTCGGCACCGCTGCCCAGGCCGTCCGCAACATAGAAGTCCCAGCCCGTGAGCGCCGTGCTCTTGACGAGAATCCTGCCCGTGCCCGCCTCACCGAAGCTGTTGGGCCGGATCCACGCCATGGCCGTCCCTCCCGCGTTGAAGATCCCGTCCAGCCCCACCGGGCTGCCGCAGCGGAGGGCCTGGAAGGAGAACTGTCGCGCGGAGCCCACCTGTCCCGGCGTGGGTGTCGTCGAGGAGCTGGCGGCTTCCATGCAGTGCGCGTTGGTGCGGGAGGAATCCTCAAGCCCCCGCAGATGCCACACTCCCGCGACCTCCTCGCGCCATGCGTCGTTGCTGCTGGAACCGTCACCGCTGAGCGGGTCGCCGTAATACATGGTGAACGCGGTCACGTTGGGAGAAGAGGCCACGTCGATCTTGACCCACAGGACCGACCACCCGCCGTGGACCCATTCATCCCGTTCCCAGGGCAAGGGCAGCCCGCTCTCGTCGACAAAGGCCAGGTCGAAGCCGTCGCTGCGAACGGCTGCGTAATCGAAGCGGTCGGGCACCAGCATCACCATGGCGGTGAACCCGCGGAGACCGGTGGTCGCCGGCGTGGCCACCGTCAGCTTCACGCGGTGCGCAAACCGCAGGTCGTCCCACGCATCCGGAGCGCCGCTGCTGCTGCTGGACGATGAGGAGCTGGACGACGACGAGCTGGAGAGCGAGGACGAGCCGCTGCTCGACGAGACGGTGGTGGTGGTGCCGGAGCTGCTCGTGGCGCTGCTGCTCGACGAAGATCCCGTGGAGGAGGATGATGTTGTCGCCGACGTCGAGGTGGCGGAGGTGGACGCCGCGGCGCTGGCCGAGGTGCTCCCTCCCGACGAGGAAGCGGTGCTTGAAGACGAGGATGAGGACGTGGAAGCGGCGCTGGTGGACGCAGCGCTGGTGCTGGCGGAGCTGGAGGACGCGCCGAGACTGGAGCTCACGCCATTCCCCGTCGAGTCGCCTTCGCGGCACACGCCGTCCACGCAGCGCGCGCGGTCCGGGCATTCCCCGTCGCTGTTGCATGGCTCGAAGCACTCTCCGTCACGACGGATCTGCCCGGACGCGCATTCCACGCATCCAGACAGCGCCGCTGCGAGCACACCCATCCCCAGCAACAACGCCACGCGCCACCGAGCCAATGCGTCCTCCCGAGCCAGCGCTCGAGCTTAGTGGACGCCGGTCACGTCGTCAGCATCATGGCGACGCGTCGTGGAATGGACGGTCAGGCGTCGTCACCGAACGCGCCGATGGTCCGGCTGGCCACGATCAGGTAGCCAACCCCCGCCCCGCCAATGGCACCCGCGGCCACCCCGCGCACCAGGCTCCACTCCGGCGGCGCGAACGGCACTGCGAGCACCACCCCGAGAGCGGTGCAAGCCAGCACGACGAAGGTCAGGACGGGATGAGCACGAATGCTGGACCACACGACGTTGCGACTCCTGCGCCGGTCCGCTCCAAAGCACGTGCTTTCGCACCGGCACGTCGTCACCATAGCCACCCGCGTGCCGCGAGGCCACCTTCCATGACCGCCGGCTCCCACCGCAGATTTCGCGCTCCCGCGTCCCGTCGTGGATGCGCCGATTCGGCCGATGGCTGAGCCCGCCACGCACGGAGGTGGGAGGAGCAGGACGTTCGCAGGAGCGTTCGGGCGGTGATAGGAATCGTGTATGCGCGTTCATTCCCGTTGGCTCGGCGTCGTCATCCTGCTGTGCACCTCACTCCCGACAGTGCAGGGGTGCGGCCGATGCAACGAGGACGAGACGCTGCGCGGTGACGAGTGCGTCCGTTTGTGCAACGGCCACGCGGACTGCGGCGCGGGCAACCAGTGCGTCGACGGTGAATGCAAGCCTGGAGAGCCTTCCGAGAACGCCAGCAGCTCCTCATCCGCGGGCGCCTCGTCCAGCGCCAGTTCGTCGTCGGGCGGTGGTTCCACGAGCGCCACGTCGTCGGGCGGACCCTCTTCCACGTCGTCCGGGGCCTCCTCCACGTCGTCCGGGGCCTCCTCCACGTCGTCCGGGGCCTCCTCCGCGGAGTCCAGCGCCTCCGTCACCACGTCCAGCGGGGGCG
Source organism: Myxococcota bacterium (assembly GCA_040752415.1). Lineage (GTDB taxonomy): Bacteria > Myxococcota > JACRCW01 > JACRCW01 > JACRCW01 > JBFMGU01. The sequence continues at coordinate 14,742 of JBFMGU010000089.1, read as the reverse complement.
CCAGCTCTTCGGCCTCTTCATCTTCATCTTCATCTTCATCTTCAGCATCGTCGTCCTCCTCCTCGTCGTCGACCTCGTCCAGCAGCAGCGGCGGCAGCTGCGTGGACCAGGATGGGGACGGCGCCGGGACGGGCTGCGCGGGTGGTGAGGATTGCGACGACACCAACGCCGATGTCCACCCCTCCGCCCCGGAGGTCCCGTACAACGGCGGCGACGACGACTGCGATCCCTCCACCCGCGACGACGACCTGGACCAGGACGGCTTCGCGTACGACACCGACTGCGACGATGGCGACCAGGCCGTGCATCCCGGCGGCGTCGAGGTGTGCGGTGACGCCGTGGACCAGGATTGCGCCGAGGGCGACCAGGCCTGCTCCAACGTTGACGGCGACGGGGACGGCTACAGCCCCGCGCAGGGCGACTGCAACGACGCCGACAACCAGGTCAACCCCGCCGCCAATGAGACCGCGTACAACGCCAAGGACGACGACTGCGACCCGCTCACTCCCGACGACGACCTGGATGGCGACGGGCACCTGAGCGCCAACGACTGCGACGACGGCGCTGGTTTGGTGTGGAACCTTTGGGTCATCTTCCCCGACGCGGACAATGACGGCGTGAGTGCCGGTCCGGGAATGGCCCAGTGCATTGGGGACGAGGCACCCCCCGGGCACCTCCTGACGGCGAGCGACCCGGAGGACAACTGCCCGCAGATCCCCAACAGCGCGCAGGAGAACGCCGATGGAGACGCGTACGGCGACGCCTGCGATGATGACGACGACGGCGATACCCAGGCGGATGCGCAGGACAACTGCCCGCTGGTGGCCAACGCAGGCCAGGAGAACCAGGACGGTGATGAAGCCGGGGATGCCTGCGACACCGACGACGACAATGACGGTGATGAGGACACCGTCGACAACTGTCCCCTGGCCGTCAATCCGGGGCAGGAGGACAACGAGCCGGACGGCGTGGGGGACGTCTGTGACCCGGACGACGACAACGACGGGGATCTCGATGGCCAGGACAACTGCCCGGTGACGGCCAACGCCGACCAGCTCAACGCCGACGGCGACCTGCAGGGTGACGCCTGCGACCCGGATGACGACGGGGATGGACTGGCGGACGGCGCGGACAACTGCCCACTGGTCGCCAACCTGGACCAGCGCAACACCGACGGTGATGCGCAAGGTGATGCCTGTGACGCCGACGACGACAACGACGGGGACCTGGACGGCCAGGACAACTGTCCCCTGGTGGGCAACTCCACCCAGACGGACAGCGACAACGACGGCCTGGGCAACGCCTGCGACAACTGCTCCTCCACGTACAACCCCACGCAAGCCAACAACGACGGTGATTCGTACGGTGACGTGTGCGACAGCGACGATGACAACGACAGCCGCACCGACGCCTCCGACAACTGCCCGCTGGTGGCCAACCAAGACCAGCTCAACAACGACGGCGACACCCAGGGCGACGCGTGCGACCCGGACGACGACAACGACGGCGTGGAGGATCCGGGGGACAACTGCCCGCGGGTGGTCAACCCCACGCAGGTGGACACCAACAACGACGCCGAGGGCGATGCCTGCGACCCCGATGACGACGGCGACGGGACGCTGGACCTGGACGACAACTGCGTGCTGGTGGTGAACCCGACCCAGCTGGACGACGACGCCGACGGGTCTGGCGACGCGTGCGACAACTGCGCCTTTGTCTACAACCCCGGGCAGGACGACCTGGACGCGGACACCCTGGGGGACGTGTGCGACTCCGACGACGACAACGACACCGTGGCCGACAGCAGCGACAACTGCCCGCAGGCCTCCAACGTGGGCCAGTCGGATACCGACGGGGACGGCGTGGGCAACGTGTGCGACAACTGCCTGCTGGTCATCAACGCGGACCAGCACGACGAGGACTCCGACGGCGTGGGCGACCTGTGCGACAACTGTCCGGGCACCGCCAACCCGGGCCAGCTGGACACCGAGGCCACTCCCGACGGCGTGGGTGACGCGTGCGACCCGCGGCCCACCCTCTCCGGCGACCGGATTGCGCTGTTTGATCCGTTCGTGGGCTCGGCGTTGAGCGCCAGCTGGGTGGTGCGCAGCGGGAGCTGGTCGGTGTCAGGCGACGAGCTGAGGACCACGACGAACGACACCGGCGCGCGCGTGGAGACGACGAATGTGTGCACCGCGTGTGCGGCGCAGACCGCCTTCACCGTGGCGGTGTTGGGGGTCGTTGAGCCGCAGCGGTTTGGCCTGGACATGCGGAGGAGCGCCAGCGGCAGCGGCTACCTGTGCGCCACGGAGGATTTCAGCGGCAGCACCTCGACGACGATCTGGGAGCTGCTCAACGGCACCGACCAGAACCAGGAGAACGAAGCCTTCTTCACGCCGCCCATGGCCGTGAGCACCACCTATCACCTGTCGTCGAGCGCGTCTGGGAGCAGCTTGAGCTGCAAGCTCGCGCAGCCGCCGGTCACGGTCCCCGGCTCGGACAGCACGTATTCCAGCGGCGCTTTCGGCCTCCATTCCAGCAACGGCCAGGCGCGCTTCCAGTACTTCATCCTCTACGAGCTGGGCTCCTGACCCGCCGTGGATGCCTTCCGACGCAGTCCGGTCATGGTAGGGTCGCCGCGTTGGGCGTTGCGTCACCACCGGGCTGGAAACTCATGCGTCACCCGTCCTCGGCCCGAATCCTGGTAGGCGCGCTCCTCGTCTGCTCGTGTGATGTGTTGACGTCGCGGCCGTACCGCTGTGCCTCGGATGAAGACTGCGCTCCGGGCTCAACCTGCGGCGACGAGGGCCTGTGTCGCTCGGCGTGCACGCGCGATGACCAGTGTGACCGAGGCCTGACGTGCGGCGCGCAGGGCTACTGCACCGACACCGGACCCGCCGAGAGCGGCTCCGCGGCTGGCTCGTCAAGCAGCGGCGGCAGTACGTTGTCCTCCAGTGCGTCGTCGTCCAGCGCGTCGTCAAGCAGCGGGAGCGCGCCGACCTCGGGCGCCGTTTCCACGGGCGCAGCATCCGCTTCGAGCGGCGGGTCCTCATCGTCGGGAGGCACCAGCGCCGGGAGTGGAAGCTCGTCGTCATCGTCGAGCGTGTCGTCGGGTGGGAGCACGTCCAGCACCACGTCCGCATCTGCCGCAAGCGGAACCACCACCAGCAGCGCCCTCAGCTCCAGCGCTTCCGGGTCCAGCACCGCATCCACCACGTCGACATCGTCGTCGTCCGCGAGCAGCTCCACCTCCTCAAGCTCCTCCGGCGGTCCGCTCCTTGCGACCTTCGACTTCTCGGACCCCGCCGCCTACGCCGCGGAGCCCGGCGTGGAGGTCTCGGGAGGGACCGCGCATCTCGTCGGTGATCCCGCGTGGTGGGACCCGGCGTGGAGCTACCGCCGCGTTGTTACCGTGACGGAAATGTCCAACGCCAACCTGGTGGACGCGCCGGTAATGCTGACGCTGGATGCCGCCAGCCTCGTCGCGAGCGGAAAGCTGCAGCCCACCGCGGATGACTTGCGGTTCGTCGCGGACGGCCAGGAGCTCGTCCACCAGGTGGACCTGGATACGCTGGGCACCGCGCGGCTCAAGGTGGTGGTGTCGCTGGACCTGCCCGCGCTCTCCACGACGACGGTGCACCTCTACTACGGCAACCCCACGGCGGCGGCGCCGCTGAGTGGGGGCGCGCTTTCCGTGGTTGAGACCGCGGATGATGTGACCGTGGAGCGCAACGGAGAGGTTCACGTGCGCATGGACAAGACCACCGGGCGCAACGTGATCTGGGGCCGGTGCATGGGCAGCATCATCGGGCTGCGGGATGGCACCACCGACTTCCTCGCCACCGCGGGTTGCATCCGTTACGCCAGCCTGCAGTGGCTGGGTGGACCGTCCGAGGGTGAGATCCAGGTCCTGCAAGGCGTCACCACGACGAGTGGTCCGTTGTTCGCCAAGGTCACCTTCCGCGGCGACAGCATCAACGGCGACTTCTCCCACGTGGTGCACTACCGGGTCTTCAACGGCACGTTCATCGACGTGGAAACGGAGATCACGGCCAACAACGCCAACCCCAGCGGCTTCGACGGCAACCGCGCCCCCATTCCGGGTGTGCTGGAGATGGACGACGAGCTTCCCAACGGCGGGAACGGCGAGGCCAACAACGAGGGATGGGCCACGCTGCGCAAGTCGGGTGGCCTGGTGGGTATCCTGCTGCCGCGGAACCCCAACGCGCCGTACAACGTCTGGGGCAAGGACTTCCAGTTCGACTGGATGCAGCAGAATGGCTACGGCGGCTTCGGCGGCTGGAAGATGCGACCGGTGACGGGCACCTTCACTCCGCTTAGCGGAACGGCGAAGTTCAAGTATGGAGTGCTGTGGTCGGCCACCGTCACCGATGACGCCTATGCCCAGCAGGTCTGGCGCACCTATTCACAGCCCCCGGTGGCGACGGTGGGCGAGGAAGAAACGCGCCTTCCCACGGATGGCCGTTCGCTCCACAACCTGCAGCCGGTTCCCTTCAGCGCGTTGCTCGGCTTCCAGGAGACCGCGGTCAACGAGAACGGCGCGCGCATCACCTACCAGCTCTCCGTCGACGGAGGGACGTGGCTCTGGTGGGACGCGCAAGCGGGAAGCTGGCAGCCGGTGGTGGATGGAACAGAAGGCAGCGGCGCTGACGAGGTCAACCAGCACATCTCCACGCTCACCGCCGCAGCACCACCCGGCGCGCTCCAGTTTCGCGCGACGCTGGCGTCGGATGGTGTGACACCGGTGACCCTCGACGAGGTTTCCGTCTCCTACCTGCCGTGAGCGCCCCGTGTCCGCCGCGCTCCCGGCCCCGCTCCCGTGGTTTCTTGTCTGTGATTCCGCGGGCCAAGGGCCATCACTTGCCCGGTCCAATCTGAACCGAATGGGAGCCGTCGTAAGCCAGCCTTAAGGACGCGTCCGTATCATCTCTGCAGATGCGGAGGAACCATGGTTGAGCTCAGGTTGGAGCGTCGCAAGGTCTATGACGGGTTGCTGCGGGCGGTGCACGCGGTGATCGGTCTTTCCGTCGTGGGGCTGGGGGCCACGGCGCTGTTCGCGGAGACGTTGGAGAAGGGTCCCGCCCGTCGCGCCGTCTGGGAGGCCCATGCCCTGACGGGCTACGTGCTCGCCGCCGCGTTGGTGGTGCGGGTGATCTGGGGGCTGGTGGGTCCGCGGAGCGCGCGCTGGTCCGACCTGTGGCATCCGCGCGCCTGGCTGCAGATCCTGCGGGGACGGTGGCCGCGCAGTGAGGGGTTTGGCCACGACGTCGCCGCCAGCGGAGCCTATCTCGTCGTCTATGCGCTCCTGGCGCTGATGGTGCTGAGCGGCCTGGCGCTCGCGGGGCTGGAGCTGGGCATGGGGCCCTTGGCGGCGTGGCTCTTTGATCGCGTCTGGCTCGAGGAGCTCTTCGAGGAACCCCACGAGGTGGGCGCGCTGCTCATCGCCGCATTCACCGTGCTGCACGTGGGCGCGCTCATCTGGCACGAGTGGCGTGAGCGCAGGCCGGTGGCCCAGGCCATGGTGAGCGGCTACCAGTACCGCGTCATCTCGAGGGAGCGCTGATCATGCGCGCCTTGCTGATCGGGTTGGCCGTGGTTGCGGCGGCCGCGGCGCCCCGGGATCTCCTGCAACGGTACGAACACGAAGCGCGATCGGAGGACGCAGCCTTCACCGGTTTCTCGTCGGAGCGGGGGCGCGCACTGTACCTCACGGAGCGCACCACCAGCCGCGGCCAGACGGTGAGCTGCGCCACGTGTCACACCGCGGACCCCACCCAGCCGGGAAAGACGCGCGCCAACAAACGCATCGACCCGCTGGCGCCGGCGGCCAACCCCGCGCGGCTGACCGACCCGGCCACCGTCGAGAAGTGGTTCCTGCGCAACTGCCGCGACGTGCTCGAGCGTCCCTGTACCGCCCGCGAGAAGGGCGACTTCATCACCTACCTGCTCTCCCCACACGGAGGATGACCCATGCAACCCCTTCGAGGATTCCTGCTCCTGGCGCTGGTGGCCGGAGCGCTGGTCACCACGGGCCATCTCCTGGCCGACGACGACGATGATGACGACGAGCTGCGTGCGCTCCCCGCGGTGACGCAGCCGCAGTGGAAGGCCGAGTGCGGCAGCTGCCACATGCTCTACCATCCCGCGCTGTTGCCGGAGCGCTCCTGGCGCAAGCTGATGGCGGGGCTGGATGATCACTTCGGCGAAAATGCTGCGCTCGACGACACGACGCGCAAGACCATCACGGACTTCCTGGCGCAGCACGCTGCGGACCGCACCACGGCTCGACGGGGAACCGTGCTGGGACGAGGCATCCCGGCGGACCAGGTTCCCACGCGCATCACCGGGACGCGCTCGTTCCGCGGCTGGCACGACGAGCTGTCTCCCGCCACCTTCAAGCGCGCGTCGGTTGGAAGCGCCGCCAACTGCGTGGCGTGTCACCGTGGCGCCGAGCGGGGTGACTTCTCCGAGCACAAGGTGCGGATCCCGCGCTGACGCTTCGTTATGGTGTCCGGTGATGAAGGTGCTGCTCGTCGAGGATGATGCGCTGCTGGGGGACGCGGTGCGCGCCGCGCTGGTGGGCGTCGGCTACACGGTGGACTGGTTGCGCGACGGCAAGTCCGCGGTGACGGCGCTCAGGGACGGCGGTTACGCCTTGCTGGTGCTGGACCTGGGGCTGCCGGGCATCCCGGGCCTGGACGTGCTCTCGCGGTTGCGCAAGGACGGCTCCACCATCCCCGTGGTCATCCTCACCGCGCGCGACACCGTGAATGACCGCGTGCGCGGCCTCGACCGCGGCGCGGATGATTACGTGGTCAAACCGTTCGAGATGTCGGAGCTGTTGGCGCGCGTGCGGGCGCTGCTGCGTCGGGCGGGTGGGATGGTGACGGGTGTGCTGCGCAGCGGTGCGGTGACGTTGGATTCCGCGGCGCACCGCGTGACGCACGACGGCGTGGAGGTGGAGCTGTCCCCCAGGGAGTTCGCGCTGCTGCAGGAGCTGATGGAGCACGCAGGGCGCGCCTTGACGCGGGAACAACTGGAGCGCTGTCTCTATGGTTGGCAGGAGGAGGTCTCCAGCAACGCCGTGGAGGTGCACATCCACCACATCCGGCGCAAGCTTGGTGACGACGTCATCCGCACCATCCGCGGCGTGGGCTACCTGGTGCCCCGGCCATGATGTTCCTGCGTTCCCTCCGCACGCGTCTGCTGGTGCTCCTGGTGGCCACCAGCGCGTCAACGTGGGGCGCCGCGGCGTGGTGGATCTACCGGGACACGCATCACCAGGTGGACGCGCTGTTTGACGCGCAGCTGGCGCAGTCCGCCCGGCTCCTGCTGGCGCAGGCCAGCCACGAGCTCGCGGAAGAGGATGACGACGAGGAAGGCAAAGAGTTGGACCTGTCCGAAGGTCGGGGGCATCCCTATGAGCGGCGGATCCACTTCCAGGTCTGGGATCGGTCGGGACGGTTGCGCTTCCGCTCGTCGCGCGCCGCGCCCACCACGCCGCTCACGCAACATGACAGCGGATTTTCCGATGAGAACGTGAACGGCGCACCGTGGCGCGTCTTTGCGCTGTGGGACCGTCACCACCGCGTGCAGATCCAGATTGGCCAGGAGCACCGCGTCCGTGAGGAGCTCTCGCGCGGGATTGTCGCGCGAACCATGGCGCCGGCGCTCGTGGGGTTGATGGTGTTGGCGGTGCTGATGGGCTGGGCGGTGCGTCGGGCGTTGCAGCCGCTGAATGCGCTGGCGCGGGAGGTGGAACGGCGCGCGCCGGAGCACATGGCGCCGCTGGAGGTTGCGCAGGTTCCCACCGAGGTGGACCCGTTGGTGCGGTCGTTGAACACGTTGTTGCGCCAACTGGATCGCGCGTTGGCGGCGGAGCGCCAGTTCACCGCGGACGCCGCGCACGAGCTGCGCACGCCGCTGGCGGCGATCAAGGCCCAGGCCCAGGTGGCGCAGGCCAGCCCCGACGAGGAGACCCGGCGTCACGCACTCTCCCAGCTGGTGGCCGCCGTGGATCGCACCACGCACCTGGTGCAGCAGCTCTTGACCCTGGCGCGCCTGGACCCGCAGCAGACGTTGCCGGAACGGACGCCCACCGACGTGCGCGCCGTGACGCGCGAGGTGCTCGCGGAGCTGGCGCCGGCCGCGCTGGACCGGAACACCGAGCTGGTGCTCCACGACGGGCCCACCCCGACCATCTCCGGCAACACCGCGTTGGTGGCGACGTTGATTCGCAACCTGGTGGACAACGCCATCCGGCATTCCCCGACGGGCGGCACGGTGGCGGTGCGGGTGCAGGACCGCGACGGTGCGGTGGAGCTGGAGGTGACGGACCAGGGCCCGGGCATCCCGCCCGACGAGCGTGAACGGGTCTTCCAGCGGTTCTATCGCGCGGCCGGGGCGGCGGAAGGCGGCAGCGGGCTGGGGCTGGCCATTGTCCAACGGATTGCGGAGCTGCACGGCGCCACGGTGCTGCTGGAGCCCGCCGGGCCCGGGGTGGGGCTGCGGGTGCGGGTGCGCTGGCCGAGCGCTTGAAATCGTCCGCGTCGCCGCCATCCCGTGATCACGACGTCATGCGCCCCCAAGGCGGAAGGTCTCAATCATCCAATCCAAACCCTTCCAGGATTCTTGGGGCGTATTTCTCGATTCTGGCCTCCCGGGTCTTCGACTGCTTCGCGCTGGAAAAGTAGAGGAGATAGCCCCGCTGCCGTCCTGGTGTGAGCGCTTCAAAAGCCTTCTTGAGGGCGCGATCCTTCTCCAGTCTCGCCTTGAACTCGTCGGGCATCTTGAATTCGCTGGTCTTCTTGAACGGGACCTTCTCACCAGATTCCTCGACCTTGATGGCTTCCCGCACGTACGCCTTCAGCGTCTTCTCGTGCTTGGCAATGTCTTCCACACTTCGGAACCGGACCTGTCGTGCGGACTGAACGTTCTCGGTCTGTTGCACCAGGATCTTCTTGGGGTCTTTCAGCAGCGCACCCTTGTGGAACAGCACCGCGCAGTATTCCTTGAAGCCGTGCATGAGGATGATGTTCTTCCCGTCAAGTGCGTAACAGGGTTGTCCCCATTTCAGTTCTTCAGTGAGCCCGCAGTCCAGGATGATCTTCCGGAGCAGGACAAACTCGTCCTTCCACACTTTTTCTCGACGCAGGAACGCATCGACCTTTGGATTCATCTCGGCTCCCTCGACCTCGCGCGCACCGCGCGGAACAAGTTGGCGCGTCATATCCTGACACCGCGCGGACCCTCAAGAACGGGGGTGGACACCTGCCTGCGCGGCGGCGCGCTGGAGGTGCGGGGGCGCTGGCCGAGCGGTTGAGGTTGTCCGCGCCACCGCCATCCCGTTATCACGACGTCATGCGCATCATGAGCTGGAACATCAACGGCATCCGTGCCGCGGAGCGGAAGGGTTTCCTGCGCTGGTTCAGGAGCCGCGGGAAGGCGGACATCGTGGGGTTGCAGGAGGTCCGCGCCGAGCTGGAGCAGATCCCGTCGCACCTGCTCAGGCCCAAGGGCTACGTGGCGCACTGGTTCTCCGCCACCAGGCGGCGCGGTTACAGCGGGGTGGGGGTGTACAGCCGCGTGCCGCCCATCTCCGTCGAGACCAGCCTGGGCGAGGAGCGGTTTGACGTCGAGGGACGGATGCTGGGCCTCGAATACGAGAGGTTCATCCTCTACAACGTGTACTTCCCCAAGGGCAGCGGCGTGGACCGCGACAACAGCCGCGTTCCCTACAAGCTCGAGTTCACCGACGCCGTCATCGACCACGCGCTCCGGCGAAGGAAGAAGCTGCGCAAGCCGCTGGTGATCATGGGTGACTTCAACACCGCGCACCGGGAGATCGACCTGCGCAATCCCAGGACCAACCACGGCACCAGCGGCTTCCTCCCCGAGGAGCGGGCCAACCTGGAGCGCAATCTCCGACGAGGATTCGTCGACACGTTCCGGTACCTCCATCCCGACAAGGTGCAATACACCTGGTGGTCACAGCGCATCGGCGTGCGGGAGCGCAACATCGGCTGGCGCATTGACTACGTGTGGGTCAGCGAGGAGCTGGCACCGCATCTCAAGAAGGCCTTCATCCAGGACGACGTGCGCGGCAGCGACCATTGCCCGCTGGGCATCGAGGTGGAGTGGAAGTAGACCACGCCCATGGCCAGCGTGGAGCTCGAGCAGCTGACGTGGCAGGAGGCCGAGCGCGTCCTGACGACGGACGCGGTGGTGCTGCTCCCGCTCGGCGCTGGTGCCAAGGAGCACGGGCCCCACCTCACCCTCAGCAATGACCTGCGGCTGGCGCGTCATCTCACGCGGCGGGTGATGTCGCGGGTGGACGTGGTGGTGGCACCGGCGCTGGCGTTCCACCACTACCCCGCGTTCGTGGAGTATCCCGGTTCCATCTCGCTGCGGGCGGAGACGGCGCGTGACGTCGTGGTGGACGTGTGTGGGAGCCTGGCGCGCTTTGGGCCGCGCCGGTTCTACGTGTTGAACACCGGAATCAGCACGGTGAAGGCGTTGCGTCCCGCGGCGGAGGAGCTGGCGCGGGAAGGGGTGACCTTGCGCTGGACGGACTGGGCGGCGGCGCTGGCGCCCGTGGAGAGGGAGCTGTGCCAGCAGGAGGGCGGCAGCCACGCCGACGAGGTGGAGACCTCCATGATGCTGCACCTGGAGCCGGAGGCGGTGTGGATGTCCCGCGCGGTGAAGGACTTCCAGCCGGGGACGGGGCCCTTCACGCGCACGCCGGGCGGACCGGGCCGCTATTCGCCCACCGGGACCTGGGGCGATCCCACGCTGGCCTCCGCGGAGAAGGGCGCGCGGTTTGTGACGGCTGTGCTGGAGGCCGTGGTTCACGACGTGCGGGAGCTGCGCCAGCAGGAGTGATGTCGATCCGCTGTAATGCCGGGCGTCCTGGAAACCTCTGCATGCAGGAGGAACACCATGACGGGATCCCACATGCAGCGTTTCCAGGATGACAACTTCGAGAGCCGGGTGCTGAAGAGCCCCACCCCGGTGCTGGTGGACTTTGGCGCGGTGTGGTGCCCGCCGTGTCGGGCCATGCGGCCGCACGTGGACGCGGTGGCGCAGGCTTTTGCAGGCAAGCTGACCGTGGGTGAGCTCGACGTGGACGAGAACCCGGTGACCTCCGAGCGCTACCGCGTGCGTAGCCTTCCCACCGTGATGCTCTTCAAGAACGGCGTGCCGGTCGATATGATCGTGGGCGCGGTGACGCGGAGTCGGCTCGAGGAGCTGGTGCGCAAGCACCTGGACCGAGGTGGTGATGACCAGCCAAGCGTGCAGCGGTGACAAGGAGCCCACGCCGGCAGAGGGCACCTTCCTTGCCTGGGTGGGGCGGTTGGTGCAGCGGCACCGCGCGCGCCTGGTGCACGTGGCCCGTCGGGAAGGCGTGCAAGGTGAGGACGCGTTCGACGTGGTCCAGGAGGCCTTCCACACGTTCCTGGGGCTCCCGCAGGCGCGTGACCTGGTGGATGCGCCGGAGGACTGCGAGCGCCTGCTCACCACCGTGGTGCGCAACGCTGCGCGCAACCGGCGACGTCGTCACCACGTGGCCCGGCCCCACACCTCCGACGAGCTGGTGCTGGAGGCGCTGGAGCACGAGGCGCCCTCCAGCGAGGAGCTGATCCGCCAGAGCGAGGAGTACGTGAAGCTGCGCGGGTGCGTGGCTTCTTTGGTGCGGATGCAGCGCCGGGTGGTGACGTTGCGGATGCTGGAGGACCGGCCCGGGGAGGACGTGGCGGAGATCCTGGGCGTCACGCGCAATCACGTGGCGGTGATGCTGCACCGTGCCAAGGCGGAGCTGCGCGCGTGCATGACAGCGGGTGAGCCGCGCGAGTGAGTGGTCAGTTCTCAGCGACGTCGTCTGACCCGCAGGAACGCGAGCAGGACCAGCACACCCGGCGCGGCGAACGCGTCATGTTGCAGTGCAGCACAAGCGCAGCGGGAGGGATTCTCCACGGTTTCGTCGGTGGCAACCGCGGCGTCCACCGCCATTGCTGCACCTGCATCCTCCGCCGCACCCGCGTCGACGCGGTCGCTGGAGGTGCCGCCATCGACCACCACGGGCTCTGCCGCATCCGCGTGGTCGACGCTGGCGTCACGTGCTGCGCTGCCCGCGTCTGCTTCCGTGACAGGTCCTCCCGCGTCCGCCACGCCGGCGTCATCGACGTCATCGGCGTGGGCCGCGTCCGGGGTGGCGCCGCCATCGGCGAGTCCGCCGTCGGAGGGGACGCCGCCATCGGCGGGGTTGTCCTCGGGGACCAGGCCCCAGAAGCGCGCGGCGTGGTAGGGCGCCCACAGATCCCCGTCCTGCACGTAGCTGGCCTCCGCCACGCTGCCGCCCTGTTCCGGTCCCGGTCCCGGGTCCACCGACACGGCGTGGCCGAGCCCCTGCAGGTGATAGGTCTCCACCACCGCGCGACCCGCGCCATCCCGGTACACGTGGTGCGGGTGGCCATTCACGACGTCGTCCTGCTCCGCCACGGTGTCCACGCCGTGCACCGCGGTCCACTGTTCCATGGACTCCCGGAGGTTCACGTCGGAGACGGCGTCGTCGGCGGAGCCGTGGAAGAGCGAGACCACGGGATAGGGTCCGGGGCCCTCGGTGTAGAGCGCGCGCGCCACGTCCGCCCATTCCGCGGGCGTGAGGTCGACGCCGGACATGCACGCCGAGGAATCCATGTAGGTCTCGGCGCAGCCGGCCGGGCCGCCCTCCATGATCGCCCCGCCGGCAAACACGTCCGGGTACCCCGCCAGCAACGAAGCCGCCATGAAGCCGCCGGCGGACAGACCCATGATGAAGATGCGCTCCGGGTCGACGGAGAACTGCCGCTGCATCTCCTCCACCATGGCCATGATGGACGCGGCCTCTCCCTGGTCACGCTCGTAGAAGGCGCTGGAGAACCAGTTGAAGCAGCCGTACCAATTGTTGACCAGGCTCTGCTCGGGATAGACGACGTAGAACCCCAGGCGGTCGGCGAGGTCGTTCCAACCGGTGCCGGTGGCGAGGTCGGCAGCGGTCTGATCACATCCGTGCAGCGCGACCACCAGGGGCGCCTGCGTGGGCTGCTCCGCGGGCGCGTAACGGAACATGCGCAGCCATCCCGGGTTGGACCCGAAGTCCTCCACCTCCACCAGCGTCGCCTGCGCATGCGCCACCGTGGGCGCCGCGCACACCACCAGGGCGACGAGCGCAAGCGCCCTCATTGCCCAAGGCCCAGGCGGCGCACGACGGCGGCGGTGGAGAACATGGGATCCTCTTCGCCCTCAAAGCTCTCCACGCTGGCCACCTGCCCAATGCACGGCGACATGAACGTGTGCCGGATGTACTGGTAGTTGAGCTCAAAGGGCCACCACGGAACGGGCACGCGCACCTGCTGGATCACCCGGATGCGCAGGGCGGGGAACGCGCCGGCGCGGGTGAAGACGCGGCCGCGGGCGTCCACCGTGGCCTCGTAGGTGTCGGTGCTCATGTAGAAGGCGTTGCCCTCGAAGGTTCCGCTGGTCTGCGTGGTCGTCGAGAACGTGGCGCCGAGCGCGAGCGGGAAGGGCGCCACCAGCACCGGCGGGTCGTAGGTGAGCAGCGTGTAGTCCGGCTCGCGGCTGGCCACGCCCAGCAGCGAGATGCCCGTGGTGTCCCGTCGGAACACGCCCAGGTTCTCCCCGGTCCCGTCCAGCGTGGCCACGTAGGCCTCGGGCGGGAACTCGGAGGCGAACCAGTGGTCCTCCAGCGCGGTGGCTTCGATCTCGACGAGGGTGTCGCCCGGCAGCTCCGCGTTGAAGTGCCAGGAGGTTCCGCCGTCGGCCTCCACCTGGCCGTGCAGGTTCACCGCCACGCCGTCCTCCGGCCGCGTCTCGTGGAAGCGGATGGGGATGTTCAGGGCCACGGGCAGCTCGTCGGCACTGAGCACGTCGTCGTTGTCGTCGGGCTGGCAGCCCAGCAGGCCGCCGCCGGCGTCGCGAGGACGGGGAGAGCCCGCGTCGGGATGGGACGCGGCGTCGGGCGCCGGGCCGGTGGAGGCGTCGGTGGGGTCGGGAGGCTCGGACGCGTCGGGGACGGCGGCGTCGGGAGCGGCGGCGGCGTCGGGGACGGCGGCGTCGGGAACGGCGGCGTCGGTGGGGTTGCTGGGGTTGCCGGAGTCGCCCGGTGACTGCGCGGCGTCCGGGGTGTCTCCGGGGCCAGCGTCGAGGGAAGTGGCCGCGTCACTGCCTGCGGACGCCAGCACGCACGCGCCGCCGACGCACTGTTCCCAGGCATCGCACTCGTCGTTGGCGGAGCATTGGCCATTGGACCCGCTGCAGGCGGCCAGCAGCGCCAGCGCGCACCCCAACCCCGCCAGGGTGGGAAAGGCCAAGGGGCGAGAACGCCGAGCGACGGGGTGGGGGGACGCCATGGCTTGCTCCGTTTGTGCGTTGCAGCACAGAGGTCCCGGCGCCGTAGCATGGGCTCAAGCGATCCGGCAAGGGCTTTTTGGTGCAGTGCACAATTTGACGGTCCGCGGGGCCGACACGGGCGGGGGAGCCCGCCGGGCCCCTTGGGGGCTGCGTCAAGATGGATTGGCCATCTGGTCCTGACCGCCTCCAGCGGACCACGACCTGGAGTGCGGCGGGCCCTCGCCGCCCTGGTCAGCGTCGAGCGGTTTGGACAACCGTCAAGGGTCCACGCGCCTCGCCCGACGTCATTGAGCCCCAGGGCTGTTCGGCCCG
>JBFMGU010000088.1:0-37681 GCA_040752415.1 Myxococcota bacterium | reverse complement strand
CGGGGGTTGAACGGTGCTCCGAAGTCAAAGCGGTGCTGCGCGCCCCCGCTCTACCGGGTCACAGCACGGGCGCTTGCACACGCACTCCCAAAGCTCGCGCTGTTCCGACCTTTGCTTTCCATGGCGCGAGCTGGCCCTCTCTTCTCGACGTGCCTGCGTCCCACGCCGAAGATCGCTATAACGTCGATCCCATGACCGACCGGAACGTGGCGCTGGAAACGTTGCTGGAGGCGGTGCGGCTCAAGGCGTTGCGTCGCGCGGGTTGGGTGCGGGTTGGCGCGCTGGACCCGGAGTCGGTGGCGGATCACAGCTGGGGCGTGGCGTGGTTGGTCCTGGCACTGCTCCCCGCGCAGATGAACCGGGAGCGCGCGCTGGCCTACGCGGTGCTGCATGACCTTCCAGAGGTGCGCGTGGGCGACATCACGCCCGTGGATGGTGTCTCCAAGGCGGAGAAGTCACGTCGTGAACATGACGCGATGATCGCGCTTTCCAGTGGGCTGCGCGATCCGGAGCTGTTGCGCTTGTGGGAAGCCTACGAGGCTCAGGCCGACCCGGAGAGTCGCTTCGTGCGTCAGCTGGACCGCCTGGACATGGCGCTGCAGGCGTTGGCGCAACATGAGCAGGGCGTGGCGGGGATGCAGGAGTTCGTGGAATCCGCGGACGCCTTCATCACCGACCCGACGCTGCGCGGATGGATGGATGCGGTGATGACACGTTTCCGTCGGAGCGCGCGCTGATCACTGCGCGGGTGGGGCTGCGGGAGGCGTCGCTGCGGCCATGGCCTTCTCGTACTCGTCCTTGGTGATGGGCTTCAGCTCCTCGATGATGCGCACCTGACGGTTGCCATCCGGCGCCACGAAGTATTTCTCCGTCTTGATGCCATCCTTGCCCAGCGTGCCCTTGCCCTCGATCTTCCCCGACCCGTCGGCCATGGTGATGTCATAGGTCCACGCATTCCAGGCCCACTCCTGACCCTCGAACGTGAGCGTTCCGGTGAACGTCGAGCCCTGGTCGGTGGCCGTGAACTTGTTGCTGCCTTCCACGCGCAGCAACGTGGTGTCGAAGTCCCGGCCGCCCTGGCGAACCTTCTCGAGGATGCGGTTCTCCTTGGGGCTGACCACGCGCATCACCAGCGTCTCCTGGGCCTGCCCGAACGGCGTGGACCCGTCGGGGGAAGTGCTGGTCGAGTTCCCGCGGTAGTAGGCAACCTGCTCGGAGCCCGCGGTTGGTGTGTCCTTCTTCTCGCCGGAAGAAGCGCAGTGGGAGAGCGCAACAGCCAGGAACGTGACGACGACAGCGCGGGACATCAGCATGGAACACCTCCGTGGTCGCGGTGGGGCGCCGCGCGTTCCGCTCGCCCACTCCGTGACCGTGGTTGACGCGTCAACGTCCGGCTTCCGCCGTGGACTTGCGGCGTGGCGTGGCGCTCTTGGGCGGGATGCTGCGCGGTGGTGCACCCTTGGGCGGCGCGCTGGAGCGTCGCGCCTTCATCTTCTCCATCTGTCGACGGAGCTTGCTGCTTGCTGCCTCCGCGCGCGAGGCCAGCTCCTGGTGCGTGATGATCAGCGCGGCCAGCGCCTCCAGTCGTCGTCCCGCGCGAGGATCGACGGGGAGGGCGCGCAGGCGCTCGGTGACGGCGGGATCCATCTCCGGCACCTTGGCCAGCGTCTCCAATCCGCGCGCCAGGGAGCGCTCCATGCCTGCGCTGCCCAGTCGAGCCAGCAGCGCGGTGCGCCCCAACTCGTTCACCACGCGGGAGGCGCGCAGGAACGTGAGCGGACCCGGCGCGGCCAGGAAGGAATCCAGTGCCTCCAGCGCGGGCCCGCGTTTCTCGTCGGGAACCAGGCGGAAGGTGCGCAGCGCGCTCTGCAGCAGCGAGGCTGCCAGTCGGGAGACGTCCGTCATTTGCTGCTCACCGCCCGGATGGGCACCAACAGCACCTCGATGCGACGGTTGAGCTGCCGGCCCTTCTCGTCGACGTTGTCGGCGCGCGGGTGATGCGGACCAAATCCCGCCGCCACCACCCGCGCGGGCGACACCCCGGAATTCACCAGCATCCGCGCCACCGCCACCGCGCGCGCCGTCGACAATTCCCAGTTGGAAGCGAAGCGCGCGTTGTGGATGGGCACGTCGTCGGTGTGGCCGCCGATCATCACCATCTGGTCCGGCTCCGCCTGCAGCAACGCAACCAGCGGCGGCGCCAGCTTGCCGAGGAATTCCTGGCCGGACGGGTGCAGCTCGTCGGAGCCGCTGTCGAAGAGGACCTCACCCTGCAGGATGACCTTGTCCCCCTCGATCTCCAGCATGCCGGACACCGCCAGCCCCTGGAGTCTCCGCTCGATGCGCGCCTTGTCCTCGCGCAGCTTGGCCATCTCGCGGTCGCGCTCAAGGAGCTGGACCAGCAGGTCGCGCTGGGCCACCGCGCCAAGCACCATCAGCAGGACGAACGCGGCGAGCACCAGCGTCAACGCGTCGGCCATGGGCGGCCACACGTTGACGGGGAACAACACCGGGCGTGACCGGCGGACCAGCTTCATCCACGCGCCTCCTGCGAGATGCGCAGCAGATTTTCCAGCCGGTCCACGCCTTCACCCAGGCGCGAGAGCTCGTCGACAATCGCCGTCTGCTCCTGCGCGGCATCCACGCGCGCGGCCAGCAGCGCCAGCTCCTTGGAGAGCGCCGCCATCTCGGGAGTGAACGCCGCAATCGTGGGCGCCAGCGTCTGCGCGCCGTCCTTGAGGTTGCCTGCGGCCTGCGCCAGCTCGTTGCTCGCGGCTTCGATGCGCTCGCCGTTGGTGGTGACGGTGGACTGGATGACGTTGAGCAGCGCGTCGGTGGCCGCCTGGAGCCGTTGCGCGTGGGCTTCCACGACGCCATCCATGGCGCGCTGGGCCCGCTCCGCGGACTCCGCCAACGCGGCTTCAATGGCGGAATGACGACCCTGCGCGTCGGCCAGGAGCTTGTCATGTGACGTGGCGGAACGTTCCGCGGCGCGCTCCAGGGCCTGGATGACGCCGTCACACGTGGTCACCAGCTTCTCCACCGCGGCGGCGGCACCGTTGGCGGCGTCGTCCAGCACCTTGTCGTGGGACTTCGTGGAGCGTTCGGCGGCGCGCTCCAGGGCCTGGATGACGCCGTCACACGTGGTCACCAGCTTCTCCACCGCCGTGGCGGCGGCCGTGGCGGCTTCCACCTGGGCGTCGCGCTGGGCACGCGCGGTCTCGCCGGCGGTCTCCTTGAGGGCGCGCACCACCTCGTCGCAGGTCTGCGCCAGCTTCTGCACCGCGGCTTCCGTGGTGGCGGCGGAGGCAGCGTGGGCTTCCGTCATGCGCGACCCAGCACTCTCGGCCAGGCGGTCCAATCCCTCGCGTGCGCGCTCGGACAACGTGCCCAGGCTGCGCTCCAGCGCGGCAATACGCGCGGAGTCCTGTTCCGCGGCACGCGCACCAGCCTCGCCCAGCAGCGTCGCCACGCGTTCCGACGCGCGCACCGCCTGCTCCGCCGCCGACGTCACCCGCTCCACGGCGGACTGCGAGGCCTCACGCACCGCCTCACCCTGCGTCTTCACGCTCTCGGCGCTCTCGCGGGCCACCTGCTGCAGCGCTTCCTGCGCGGAACGGAGCAGCGCGTCGGTCTTCTCCGCCAGCTTCTCCAGTTGATCGCGCGCGGCACTCCCGGAGGACGCCAGCGCGGTCCCCACCGACGACGCGGCCTTCGCGAACTGCTCCTGCGCCAACGAAGCGCTCGTCGTGATCGCCTCGGTGGCTTCCTTGGCCGCACGCTCGACGGAAGTGCGCATCTCCGCCTGCCGCGAGGCTTCCTCCTTGAAGACGGGCGTGAGCCGCTGTTCCACGGAACCCGCGAGCTCCAACATGCCCGTGCGCATCTCGCGCGCGCTGGTCTCCACCGTCGTGGACAGCGCCTTCTGCACTTCCTTCACCAGCTTCTCCACCTCGGCGCTGGCCACGGAGGCAACGCGGCTCGCAGTGGATTCCGACATGCGCTCCAGCGTGGCCGCCAGCCCTTCACGCAACGCGCCCAGCTCCTTGACGGTGCGCTCCGCCACGGACTCCGTGGGCGGCCACAGCTCCGGGATGAGCGCGTGCATGGTGCGCTCGTCGAGCAGCGCCAGCGCTTCCTCCTCGGCGAGGACGAGGTCACCCTGCACCAGGCCCAGCGCCAGCGTGACGAGGATGCCCACCAGGCTGGCACCGAAGGTGACGTCGAGACCGGCCAGCGGCGCGGCGACGATCTGCATGGCGGACGCATTGTGGTCCTGCAGCAGCGGCGCCAGCGTGCGGAACGTCTCCATGAGCCCGGCGAACGTTCCCACCAGCCCCACCAGCACCGTCACGGCGACGAAGTAACGCCCCAGGTACGCGCGACCGCCTTCCCGTGCCGCGGTGGCCTGGGAGAGCACGCTGACGTCGGGCGTGCGGCCCGCGTCACGGATGGCCTGCAGGCGCTGGCGCCGCTCATTCCACAGGCTTCCCGTCGGCGGGACTGCGTTGAGGCCGCGCAGCTCGTCGTCAAGGCGGCGGCGTGCGCTCCACAGGCTCCAGAGGCCCACCACGTCCATCACCGCCAGCACGGAGACGCTGAGCGCGCCGAGCCACAGGTGATGATTCATGTACGTCAGCAGCGACTGCGCCGCGGCGACGAGAGAGACCAATCCCAGGGCAGCGCCCAGGCCCCAACGCATACTCTTCATGTCCACGCCCGTCCTGCTTGCTCCAGTGCCGCGGCCACGTCCAGGAATGGACGGCCCTGCTCCAGGAGCTCGGGTTGTTCAGATCGCAATCTCAGCCGCACCAGGGTGGCCAGCCTGCGTTCCAGCAGGGCCACCAGCCCCACCACCGCGTCGACGGTGAGCATGGCTTCCAGGGCCACCGCGGCGACGGTGGGCTCAGGATGTTGGCAGAGGGTCTGGCAATGCAGCCGCAGCTCCACGGCGCGGTTGCGCAGGTCACCATCCAGCACGGTGAGCGCGTCGGCCTGGTCCCAGGAGCGTGCGGCCTGCTCCAGCGAGACCTTGAGCGCAGGCTCCAGCGCGGCGGCCAGATCCTTGATGAGCGCGTGCACCCGACGACGCAACGCGGGTACGTCGACGGGGCTCTGCGCGTCGGCAGGTCCGTCATCCGCCAGGGGTCCCACCACGGGGGGCAGGGGAGCCTTCTCGCCGGGGAGGGACCGCGCGGTGTCGCGGAGTCGCGTGAGGGGATCAGCGCGCATGGAGCGGGAGGTCAAAGCGCCTCCGGTGGCCTCGTGTCAACCGTTCCGCATCGCGTCACGCCGCCGAGAAACGCGGGCATCGCGCTTGACGGATCCGAGCCGGGGCGAAGGCGGGAGCGGTAGCGCGTCCGAACTACAGCCCCAACGTCCGCGCCAGCACGTTCTCCACGTCGGAAAGGCGCGGCTCCACTTCCGGCGCGGTGACCGACGTGCCCATCTGCGCGGCGCTGACGGTGGCGTCGGGATCCTTCAGCATGTTGCCGGTGAGCACGCACACCACGCGCGCGTCCCGCTCGATGACACCCTGCTGGCGCAGTTTGCGCACACCCGCCAGGCTGCACGCGCTGGCCGGCTCACACCCGATCCCCGCGCGGTCGATCTCGCGCTTGGCGAGCATCAGTTCCTCGTCGGAAACCTGGGTGACGGACCCGCCGGTCTTCTGGATTGCCTCCACCGCCTTGGCGTGACTGACGGGATTGCCAATGCGGATGGCGCTGGCCACCGTCTCCGGCGTCACACGGTGCGTGCTGCGGAATCCGTCCTGGTAGCTGAGGAAGAAGGGATTGGCGCCGGTGGCCTGCACGGCGAGGAGTCGCGGCAGCTTCTTGATCCAGCCGCCCTGGTGCGCCTCCAGCAGGGCCTTCCCGAATGCGCTGGTGTTGCCCAGGTTCCCCGCCGGGAGCGCGATCCAATCCGGCGCGTCCCATGCCAGGTCCTGCAGCATCTCCCACACAATCGTCTTCTGTCCCTCGACGCGGAACGGGTTGATCGAGTTCAGCAGGTAGACGTTGAGCTTCTGACAGACCTCCTGCACCAGCGCCATGGCGGCGTCGAAATCACCGCGGACCTGCAGGCAGAACGCGCCGTATCCCAGCGTCTGCGCCATCTTCCCCGACGAGATCTTGCCCGCGGGCACAAACACCAGCGCCTTCATTCCCGCCTGTGCGGCGTACGCGGCCAGCGACGCGCTGGTGTTCCCCGTCGATGCACACGCCACCGCGCGCGCCCCCACCCGACGAGCCTGCGTGGCGGCCACGGTCATGCCGCGGTCCTTGAAGGACCCGGTGGGATTCTCGCCCTCGTGCTTGAAGTGGAGAGCGGGGACGTCGGCCCACGTTGAGAGGGCAGGGCGCTGGTAGAGCCGCGTGCTTCCCTCCGGGTGCGTCACCACGTGCTGCGGTTCGGTCTGGAGCACGCCCTCGCGGAAGCGCCACACGCCGCTCTGGTCCAGCTCGTTGCGACTCGTCCGACGGGAATCGAACAGCGACGGTGAAAGCTGCTCCGCCCATCCCGGCGTGCGCTGCACGGAAAGGAGATCACCGCAGTTGCAGCGGTAGCGGATCTCCAGCACGTCGTAGCGTGCGTGGCAGGCAATGCACTCCAGCCATTCCTGGAACCCCGGCTTCATGACTTCACCTCGCGCGCACCGCTCTTGCAGATGGGACCCACGTGCGTGGTCGCGGTGACGTCGGAAAATGCGCGTTGCATCGCGGACGCGCAGTCGCGTGCCCCGCGTTCATCCTCGGCCAGCGCGAACACCGTGGGACCGGCGCCGCTGATGGAACAGCCGAGCGCGCCCGCGCCCAGCGCGGCCCGTTTCACGTCGTGGAAGTGGGGAATGAGCGAGGCGCGCGCAGGCTCCGCGTAACCGTCATTCAACGCGCGACGCACCAGTCCCGCGTCGCCTCTCGAGAACGCAGCGACGAGCGCGGAGGTGTGGGCCATCTGCTTCACCCAGGCGTGCTGCTCCAGGCTCCTGGGAAGGACCGCGCGCGCGGCCTTGGTTTCCACGCGCACCGCCGGCGAGACGAGCGCCACCCACCACGGGCGCTTCACCTCCAGGCGCACCATGTCGACGGGATCCACGGACAACACCAGCGACAATCCCCCCAGCAAGCACGGCGCGATGTTGTCCAGGTGTCGTCCCGCCACGGCGCTCTCACCGGCCAGGGCCGCTTGCACCACGTCGTCGTCGGAGACCGGGGTCCGCCACGCGCGCGCCGCGGCCAGGGCACCACCCACGCTGCTTGCCGCGCTGCCGCCCATTCCCCCGGACATGGGCAGTCCCTTCTTGATGGACACACGCGCGTGCTTGTTGCTGCCCACCCGTCGGAGCAGGGCCTGCGCGGCAATGGCGGCGGCATTGCGGGTGGGGTCGATGGGGATGACTTCGGCGTCGCGGCCGGTCACGGCCACCACGGGCGCGGGAGCGTCCACCAGCTCCACGGTGACCTCGTCACCAATCCCGTCAACGCACAAACCCAGCACGTCAAACCCCGGTCCCACGTTGCCAATGGTCCCGGGCGCGAACACGGTGGCGGTGCTCATGCCGGAACCGCCTTGCGCTGCTTGCCCGACGTGGCGCGCTGCCGCTCACCGCTCTGCGCAATGGCGAGGATGTCATTGAGCACGCCCGCCGCGGTGACCTCCGCGCCCGCGCCAGGACCCGTGACCACCAACGGATTCGTGCTGTAGCGACGCGTGTGCAGCACCACCTGGTTATCTGTCCCGACGAGACGACCCATGGGTGAGCTGGTGGGCACCGCCTGCAGGCCCACCACGATTCCCTTGCGGCCAATCTGCGCCACGTAACGCAGCACCTTGTCCTTCTTCCGGGCGGCGGAGACCTTCTGCGCGAACTCCGCGTCGAGGTCACCGAGCGCGTCCATGAACCCCTGCGCATCCAGCCGCGCCAGCTCCTTGGGGAACAGGGATTCCACGCGGATGTCGTCGAGGTCCAGCTTGCGTCCGAGGGTGCGCGCGAGGATCAGCGCCTTGCGGGCTACGTCGGTGCCGGAGAGATCGTCGGCGGGATTGGGCTCCGTGTAGCCGAGCGCGTGCGCCTGGCGGACGGCGGCGGAGAACGCGGCGCCCTGTTCCAGCTGCGTCATCAGGTAACCCAGCGTGCCGGAGAGACATCCGTCGACGGTGAGCACCTCGTCACCGGCCTGCTGCAGCTTGTCCAGCGTGTCCAGGACGGGAAGACCCGCGCCCACGGTGGCCTCGTAACGGATGTGCCGGCCCAGCTCGCGCGCCATGCCAAAGAGCTCGTCGAACCCCGCTTGCGGAATGGCCAGCGGTTTCTTGTTGGCGGTGACGAGGTGGAACCCGTGCTGCAGCGCCTCCTTGAGGAGCGGCGCGGTCTCGTCGGCGGTGAGGTCCACGAACACGGGGCGGTGCAGCGGGAGCGGCCACAACCGGTGCCGCAGCTCCTCGACCACGCCCCGCGAGCCCTTGCGCTGCGCCAACGCGTTCCCTGCCGCCTTGCGCTCGGCCAGTTGCTGCAGGTCGTCAACGGAGAAGCCTTTCTCGTCGACGCGCGCGCCGGTCCGGTCGGAGACGGCCACGCAGCGGATGTCCAGGCCCAGGTCATGACGGAAGTAGCTCTGCTGGCTGACGAGCTGGCGGGTGAGCGCGCGGGCAATCTGGCCAAAGCCCAGGAACGCCAGGTTCGTGTCGCGACCATGCGTGTCCGGGAGCGGGCGCAGCTTCTCCAGCTGGAACTCGCGGTGCAGCGCGTGGAGCGTGCGTGGCACGTCGGATTCCTTGATGGCCACCGTGATGTTCAGCTCGGACGAGCCCTGCGCAATGGCAATGACGTTCACCTCCTCACGACTCATCGCCGTGAACGTCCGCGCCGCGATGCCGCGCGTGCCGCGCATGCCCAGGCCCACCACCGCCACCAACGCCAGCCCCTTCTCGACGCGGATGGTGTCAATGAGCTTGCCGTCCATCTCCGCGGCGAAAGCGGCCTTGAGCGCCTTGCGCGCCTGCTCGGCTTCTCCCTCGGAGAGGACCAGGCAGATGCTCGCTTCGCTGGAGGCCTGGCTGATCATCGCCACCGAGAGGCCCGCGGCGGCCAACGCCTGGAACGTGCGCGCCGCCATGCCCGGCACGCCCATCATGCCGTTGCCCTCGACGGAAACCAGGGCCTGGCCGCGGATGGCGGTGAGCGCCTTCACCGGGTACGCGCCCGGCTCCACGTCGCCGCCAATGCGCGTTCCCGAGAAGGAGGCGTTGAACGTGTTCTTCACCCAGAGCGGGATGCCACGCTCGATGAGCGGGATCATGGTGCGCGGGTGCAGGACCTTCGCGCCGTAATAGGCAAGCTCCGCGGCCTCGCGATAGTGCACCTCGGGCACCACGCGCGCCTCGGGGACGGCCTTGGGGTCCGCCGTCATCAGACCGTCGACTTCCTTGTACAGCGTCACGCTCCCGGCGCCGAGGACGTTCGCCAGGATGGCCGCCGAGAAGTCCGATCCGCCACGACCCAGCGTCACCGTTTCTCCGTCGGGACCGCGCGCAATGTAGCCGGGCATGATGACCACGTGCTTGCGCGCCATGTGCGGTCCCATCTTCTCCCGCGCGGCCTTGCGCGACGCATCCAGGTCCGGCCACAGGCTGCCCAGCTTGCGCTCGGCCAGCAGCACCTGGGTGGCGTCGACGTACGTGGCGTTCACCTTGGCGCCCTGCAGCACGGCGGTGAAGATGCGCGCCAGCATCCGTTCCCCTCGGGACACCGCGCCGTCCAGGGTCCGCGTGGTGAGCTCCCGCAGCACCAGCACGCTCTGGCAGATGGCCGCGTACTCGTCGGTGAACTGCTGCAACAGCGTGTGGAGCTCCTCCGCGCGCGCCCGGTCCACGACGAGCTGGCCGATCACGGTGGCGTGTCGCTCGTGGAAGGAGCGGGCCGCCTCGCGCGCGGCGTCGGCGTCACCCCGTCCCGCGGCCTGCACTCCGCCGAGGAGGAGGTCGGTGATCCCGCTCATGGCGGACACCACCACCGCCACATTCGGCGCCGCGGCCTTCACGTGTCCCACGGCGAGGCGGATGGCCTCCGCGCTCCCCACCGACGTGCCCCCGAACTTGAACACGCCCAGGTGCGTATTCCCTGGCTTGCTGCCCATGTCGTTGTCCTTGCCACCACGGATGGGCGGCGGCTCGTGGTTAGCAAACGCCCTGGCGCGTGCTCAACCACGGGGATGACCGGAGCCTGGGCGCGTGCGTCGTGGCGCTCAAGCTGGCGCGGTCTGCCTTGAGGGGGCCTGCGCGCTGCGCTACCTGGGAGGTCCGATGAGCATCTTCACGCCCACGCCCGCGTCGCTCCGTGCCGCCGCGCTGATGAAGTCCCACCACGTGCGAATCTCCCAGGCCATTGCGCGCCAGCTGGTGCGTCTGGTGCCGCGTTACCGCCAGGTCGACCAGACCGCGTTGGAGCGCAACCTCTCGAGCCTGCTGGGCGGCGTGGAGGTGCTGCTGGAGAAAGGCGAGGACCAGCGGCTGATGCAGCTCATCGAGGACGTGGCGCTCTTGCGTCAGTCCTCGGGATTCACGCTCCAGGACTTCGTGATGGCGGGGATGTCGTTCCTCCCCGTACTGCGCCGCTTCTTCATGGAGCGCTGTTCCATCACGGAGGGCCTGGAGGCGTATGAGGCGGTGGAGACCGTGGCGTTGCCCGTCCTGGGCCGTGCCGCGTCGCTCTATCTCGACGTGGGTGAGGATACCGAGCCCATGGGGCGACCCGCGTTCCTGGGCAAGGGCAAGCGTCCGCCGTTCGAGCCCATGCTCATTGAAAGCGTCACCGGCGACGAGAGCACGGAGCGGCTGCCCCTCGGTCGCATTCCCCGGTGAGCACCGTGGAACAGGCTCCCCCGCCCAACGCGGGACTGTGTGCGCGCTGTCAGCACGTGCGCACCGTCGTCAGTGCGCGGGGGAGCGTCTTTGTGCTGTGTGGGCGCTCGAGGGAGGACCCGCGCTATGCGCGTTATCCCCGGTTGCCGGTGACCCGCTGCGAAGGCTTCGAGGCCGGTCCTCCACCGACGGGTGAGGCGGGCTCCGCGGATTGAACCACCGCTGGTAGCATCCGGCTGCATCCTGCTACCCGTGCCCCGCCACGACGGAGAAACGTCCATGACCACGCGCATCCACGTCTCATCCGGCGCTCCCTGGGAACCTCGCGTCGGATACTCGAGGTTGGTGAAGGCGGGGCAGCACATCTACGTCACCGGGACCACCGCCACGCTCCCCGGCGGCGGGCACGTTGGCGACGGAGATGCCTACGCGCAGACCGTCCAGGCGCTGCGCAACATCGAGCGTGCGCTGGCCGCGGTGGGGGCCAGCCTTGTCGACGTGGTGCGTACGCGGCTCTACGTCACCCGCATCGCGCGCGACTGGGAGGCGGTGGGGCGCGCTCACGCGGAGCTGCTGGGCCACGTCCGCCCGGCCACGAGCATGGTGGAGGTGCGTGCGCTGATCGAGGACTGGATGCTCGTCGAGGTGGAGGCCGACGCGGTCATGGGCACGTGTGGTCGCGAGACGGTGACGCTGCTGCCGCCGGGCATGGTCGCGGATGACATGGCGTTCCATGAGCAGCCCGCGGTGGCGGCGTTGCTGGAGGGCGCGGGGTTGCCGGTTCCGTCGGTGGAGGATGGTCCGGTCCGCATGCTGGTGGTGCGTCACCAGGGGCAACCGGTGGCCTGCCTGGGCTGGGAGCAGCATGGCGTGGATGCGTTGCTGCGCAGCGTGACGGTCCATCCCGCGCACCAGAAGCAGGGGCTGGGCAAGGCGCTGGTGGAGCACGCGCGGGTGGCGCTTCGTCGTCGGGGAGTGACCGAGGTCTACCTGCTCACCACCAGCGCCGCGGAGTACTTCCGCCGCCTCGGTTTCGAGCCCATCCCGCGCGACGAGGCACCCGCCAGCGTTCGCGCCACCCACGAGTTCCGCTCGCGCGCCTGCGCCACGGCGGTCCTCATGCACCAGCGGCTCTCCTGATCGCTTCGTCCCGGCTTCGTCACCGCTTCGACTACTTGCGCGCCACCGGCACGTCGGGGAAGCCCCGTTGACGACGGGTGTTCAGCACCGCCTCACGCAACGCCGCGTGCAGGCGGGGCCCGGCGGAGATGATCGCGGACTGGGAGCCGTCAAAGGGCACGCCGTCATATCCGGTGACGACGCCACCTGCCTCCAGCACCAGCAACGCGCCCGCCGCCACGTCCCACGGGGACAGGTGCGCTTCCCAGTATCCGTCGAGACGACCCGCCGCCACGTAGGCCAGGTCCAGCGCCGCCGCGCCCGGACGACGCACACCCTGGGAGCGCAGGCTGAGCGCGTCGTGCTCGGGGTGGTTGTTGTCGGCGTGCCGGTGGCGGTCGTAGGGGAATCCCGTCGCCAGGAGTGATTTCCCGAGGTCATCACACGGCGTGACCTGGAGGCGGGTGCGCGTGGTCTGTCCGTTGGGCTGCGTCGTCACCAGCCAGGCACCCAGGCCTTTTCCAACGACAAACGCCTCGTTGCGCAGGGGATCCATCACGCACCCGGCCAGCGCCGGACCGCGCGCCGCGGTGCACGCCGCCACGCTGACGTTGAAGTGCGGAAAGCCGTGGGCGTAGTTGGTGGTGCCGTCGAGCGGGTCCATCACCCAGACCACGGAAGCGCCCTGCTGCTCATGCGCGCCGGACTCCTCCGCCAGGATGGAGTGCGCGGGGAAACGCTGGCGCACCTGGGTCACCAGGTATTCCTCGCTGGCCTTGTCCGCGTCGGTGACCAGGTCAATGAGGCCCTTGTGCTCCACCGTGCGCGGCTTGCTCCACCGCTCCCGCAACGTTGCGCCCGCGCCCCGCGCCAACGCCTCGCACGCTTCCATCAGCTCCGACACACTCTCCATGCGGGGCTCCGTAACAGCCACCCGGCGGAGCCGCCAACGCTTCACCACGGACTTTGGCGCGGGTATGGTTCTTCCCATGCGCGTGACAGCCAGGCCCATCCAGACCGGCATCTCCAGCCCGATCACCGGCGTGGGGCAGCCTCAGGAGGTGCAGGTTCCGTCGGAGAAGGTGCCGGCGGGTCAGTCCGCGCCCATCCCGTCAGCGTCGGACTTTGCGCGCAAGGGGATGCCCAGCGCCCACGGGTCCCGCGCGTTTGACCTGCGCATGCAGGCGTTGAAGGACCCCACCGCCCCGGTGGCCTCTCCCGCTGACGGGATTGCGTTCTGCCACGCGGCCCTCAAGGACATCCGGGAGCGCACCGCGCGCGGCGAGAAGGTCCGCGTGGTGTTTGACCTGGACAACACGCTGTTTGACACGCGTGTGCGCACCGTGGCCGTGGCCCACGCGTATGACAAGGCGCGCGGCACCAGCCATTTTGCCAACCTGCGCGTCGAGGACGTGGGTCGCGACGGCAAGCACACCGCGGAGCGGATGGGCCTTCCCGCGAACGTGGTGGAGGATTTCCGGGCGTTCTGGGACAAGGGTTTCTGGGACGGCGCCAACATGGTGCACGACACGCCCATGCCGCACATGGCGGCCCTGGCGCACGCGGCCAAGAGCGCGGGAGCGGAGATTGTCTACCTGACGGGACGCGTGACGGCACTGCACGAGGCCTCGCTGGCTCAGCTGGTGCGCGCCGGGCTCCCCGACGGAGACGCGGACAACCTGTACTGCAAGCCGGGCCTGGGCATGCGTACCGCGCCGTTCAAGGAGCAGATGATGGAGGCCTGGCAGCAGCAGGGCATCCACATTGCGTTCTTCGTGACGGAGGGACGACGGGACATTGCGCATCTCCAGAAGGAGGCGCCCACGGTGCCCTGCGTGCTGCTGGATGACCCGCTGGAGCGTGGGGGCACGGAGCTCCACGCCGACACCCCCGTGCTGCCCCACGCCTCGCCAGTGGTGCGTTGAGGCTTCGGGCGGACGTGGGAACAAATCGCCCCATGGGTTGCTGACTGCACGCAAGCGGACCACAACCTGGAGTGCGGCGGGCCCTCGCCGCCCTGGTCAGAGCCGCCCGGGTTGCCCAACCGCCAAGGGTCCACCATCCGCGAGACGTTTCGTCCCACCGACGACGCACGGGACGCTGGCCAGGGCGGCGAGGGCCCGCCGCGCTCCAGGTTGTGGCCCGACGGGGCGATGATCTACTTGCGGCCCACCGCCATCAGCTCGTCGCGCAGGCGCTTGATCTCCTCGTTGGCCTGCTGGAGACGCTTCTGCGCGGCGGCCAGCTCGTCGGAGAGCTTGGCGTCGGAGGCACCGGGCGGCGGCTTGGAGGCGCGCCACTGCTTGCGCTCGTCGGTGAGCGCCTCCAACTCCTTCTCGCGGACCTTGGCCTCGCGCTCCGCCTTGCGCGCGCGCTCCATGGCCTCCTTGCGCTCCGTCTCCGCCTCCGAGAGCGAGCGTTGCAGCTTCTGCAGCTCCAGCGCGTCGCGCTCCCGTTCCTTGGTGAGCAGCTCCGCCTTGGTGACGGCGGACTGACCTTCCTGCACCGCGCGCGTGGCGCGTTCCTCGGCCTCGCGCAATGACGTGGTCAGGATCCCCTTCTCCCGCTGCCAGGCCTGCTGCGCCAGCTCCATGCTCTCCTTGGTGCCGCCCGCCATGGTCTCCAGCGCCACCCGCGCCTCGCGCTCCCTCTGCAGGGTCTCCTGGAGCTTCACGTTCTCGGCGTGGGCACGCTCCAGGTCCTCGCGCAGTCGTTCGGCGTCGGCGCGGGCCACGTCGCCCAGCGCGCTGGCCGCTTCCAGCTTGGAGGTCAGGGCGTCAATCTCGCCGGCGCGCTGCGTCAGCTCCTGCTCGCGGGCCTGCAGCTGCTCCCGCACCAGCGTGGCCTCGTGTCGCGCCTCGGTGACGCTCTGCAGGGCGGATTGCAGCTCCGCGCGCGCCTGGGCCAGCTGCGCCTCGCGGGCCGCCACGTCGGCAGCGGTGCCCGCGGAGGTGGTCTCCGCGCTGGCGGCGCGGGATTCCGCGGCGGTGCGCGCGTCCTTCTCGCCGGCCAGCTCGTCTTCCAGCCGGCCAATCTTCACGCGCAGCCCGGCCACTTCCGTGAAGTTGTCCTCCAGCGTGGCCTTGGTGGCCTCCAGCTCCTCGCGCAAGGCACGCAGTTGCCGCGCGGTGTCGTCGCCAGCCGGGCTGGAACGCTCCAGCGCCTCGCGCTCACGCGCCTCCGCCGCAGCCAGGCTCTTCTGCACCTGCTCCAGCCGTTGCTGCTGTTCCTGTGCCCGCGCGTCCGCGTCCTTGAGCTTTCGCTCCAGCTCGGTGACGCGCACTTCCGACTCATGCAGAGACTGCTGGGCCTTGACCTTCTCCGCCAGGGCCTCCGCCAGCAGCTTGGCGGTGCCGGTGTCGTCGTCGGCGCGGGGCCTGGCGGACTTCTCCTTCTCCTTGTCCTTCTTCTTCCCCTTCTTGGGCGCGGGGAGGGCAGGCATCGCCTCCGCTTCGGCCTCCTCCTCCACGTGCTCCTCCTCCACCGGGATGGGGGGCGGCTTGGCGTCGGCGGGGAGGGGTGGCGGCGCGCCGGGAAGGGCCACGGCTTCCTCTTCCGCAACCAGTGCGTCCTCGACGTCCACTTCCAATGCGTCGTCGTGATCGGCCTTCGTTGTCGCGTCGGTGTTGGTCACGCATGCCCCGCGGGGAGGGCCAACCCGTTACGCGGCCACTGCCCGGAAATCGCTGATTATCAACGGAGTCTGGGACGGGCGGCGGCGAGGGTCAAGAGAATCATTCCCTGGGGAGCTCCACGATGACCTCGGCTCCCGTGCCAACGCCCAGCGCGCGGGCGGCGCTGCCGTTGCGGATGCCAATCTCCACGTCGTCCTGGCTGCCGGGGTAGGCCAGCAGCGCTCCCTCCCGCACGTCCGCGTAGGTTCGACTTAGCCCGTCGATCACGCGGTCCCCCACGCGGAACCGGCACTCGCCACCCGCCGCCGCCTCCCGCAACGCCTCCACCTCCAGGTCCAGCACCAGGTTCCCGAACGTGTCCACGTGGACAACGTGGGCCACGAGCTCACGCCCGCGCCGCAGCGGCTGGGAAAGGTCCAGGAGGTTCACGTCCGTCGTCACGGGGCCCAGGGCCTCCAACGGCACGCCGCTGGCCAGGTGCGCGGCCACAGGCGCGAAGACGTCGCGGCCGTGGAAGGTGCTGCTGACGGGGTGGCGTTGGTACGCCGGGTTCTCCAGCCGGACCGCGCGTTGGAGCCGATGACGACGGAGCACCGCGGTGAAGAGGCCGTTGTCCGGGCCCACCAGGACCTGGTCTCCCGCCTGCACCGCCACCGCCGCGCGTGTGCTGCCCACGCCCGGATCCACCACCGCCACGTGGATGCTCCCCGCCGGGAAGTACCGCACCGACCACGCAAGCATGCGCGCACCGGTGGCAATGTCCTGCGGCGGGACGTCGTGGCTGAGGTCCACGAGGCGAGCGTTGGGTGCAATGCCCAGGATCACGCCCTTCATGACGCCCACGAACGGGTCCCGGAGCCCGAAGTCCGTCAGCAGCGTGATGATGGTCATGAGGCCACTCTACCCCGCTGCAGCAAGAGGCGGCTGCGCGGCGACAGCGACGTTTGCCGATGGTAGTGAAAGCGCCTCCGATGGGTCGAGACGCCGCGCTCCCGTTGCTGCTGTCGTGCGCCTTTTCCCTGCTCTCCTGCGCGGACGTCCCCGCGCGCCACGTGGCCACGGTGGGCACCACGCTGAAGGCCGCCCCGGGCGACGTGTTCACGGTGGTGGCCGACCTGGAGCACTGGCCGCAGTGGGCCACGCAGGTGGACCGCATGGTGCGCCAGGCGGACGACGCGGAGGGACGGCCCGTCTGGGACATGCACATGCGCCAAGGGGTGATGCGCCTGGTGGTGTCGGAGAGTACGCCGCCCGAAGCCACGCGCCCCGGCAAGCTGGTGACGCTCCTGGACGACGACGACTTCTCCGGCAGCTGGACCTGGACGATTGCGCAGAGCGGCTCCGGCTCCGACGTGGAGGCCACCGAGGATGGCGTGATCCACGACCCGGTGATGCGGGCCACCGCGCACTACGTGGTGGGCTACACGTCCTCGCTGGAGAGCTTCGTCTCGGACCTGGCTGACCACTTTGGCGAGAAGGCCAGCCTGCACAAGTCGGTGTCCCACCCCGACGGATGAGGTGGAAAGCCGCACCCAATCATTGGCAGGGGAAGGAGTCGCCAGCCTACGGTCGCGGCTCCAGCCGCACCTGGCGCACGTGGAGCGCTGCGACGCCGGTGAGCCGGAAGCCCGGTCCTTCGTCGGTCATGACGCTGAATGGCACGTACACCCGCGGTGTCGGATCGTCGGGGAGCGCGGCGTCGACGACCTGCCACCCGGTTCCGTCGTGGATCTCGGTCCACGCGTGTCCGATGCCGCCGACGGTCTTCTTCCCCTGCACCAGCACAATCCCCAGGACCACCCGCGCGGGAAGCCCCACGCTGCGCGCGGCCGCGGCCAGGAGGACGGCGTGCTCCGTGCAATCACCTTCCTTCCGCACCGCCACCACCGACGCCGGGTCGAACCCCCGCTGGCCGCTCTTGTTGGTGATGTATCCACGCACCATCTGGCGGAGCGCGTTGGGCTGTTTGCCCGCCGAAGCCGCCGCCTGTGCCACGGGGGCGAACGATTTCTCGTCGTAGTCGATCACGAACGAGGGGCGGCGGTGGGCCTCGCCTGGCGGGTCGGTCGCGCGGAGCAGGCGCACGTCGTCAATGACGACCAGGTTCTCGTTCACCGTGGGCGCGGGGCTGCGCTTGAGTACCTCCAGCGGGATGCCCGCCTTCTGCAGCACCAGGACAACGCGGGGCATGCGCGGGCCATCCAGCCGCGTTCCATCCGCACTGACGACGTCAAAGACGTGCAGCGGCTTCGTGCGGTCCTTGCCCTCGACGGAGGCGAGAACCAGCGCCAGGAGCAACGCGTTCCTCAAAACGTACCCCGTTGGAAGATGCGCTCGGTGATCACCGTGCCGCTGCCCACCTGCAGCTCGGTGCGTTCCGCGGTTCCCTGGGAATCAATGACCACGGAGATGTCCGCACCCTCCACGGTGAGGACGAGCTGGTTGGGCGCGGTCCCCTTGCGCACGCGCATGAGCACGGGTGCGGTGGGGTTGGTCCCCGCCATGTAGCGCTCCGCGGTCACCTCCGGAATCTGGCCTCCCACCACCTTCAGCATGGCCTGGCGCAGCAGCCTTTCCGACGTCACGCCCTTGGCGTCCTGCACCTTCAGGCTTCCCTTCACTTCCTTGCTGCTCACGGTGCCCTGGTACTTCTCGTTCACTGGCGTGATGGTGACGGGTCCCGTCCCTTCGATCTTCCCCGCAAACCACAAGTTCTCCGACGACACGTCCTGCGGCTGCAGCGGTCCCACCTCGCGCGCCAGCATCGCCTTGAAGTCGACGCCGCCTGGTGCGGCGGGGGTTTCGTCGGGTTTCTGTTCTGCCTTGGAGCCACCGCACGCCACCAACGCCCACAGCACCAGCGGAGCAAGCACGCGCTTCATGTTCGTCTCCCTTCGTCGGCGGTGAGGGTAGGCGCGGGTGAGCGGCGGCCACAAGAGGACCCGCGTCGACGCCACGGCAGCGCGGTCCGGATGTCTACTTGAGGAACTTCGCCCTGAATTCGTTCGCGGCGGCCAGCAAGGCAGCGGCATCCGGCATTCCCGCGTAGGGATGCAGCCACCTCGCGGCGTGGACGGCATCCAGGAACTCCAGCGTGATTCCCTGCTTCACCACGTTGACCATCACCGGGCCCAACACCGCAATACCCCAGGCCGGCTGTTGCTGAACGATGCGCAGATTGCCCCTCGTGGCTGCCTCCCCAGCCCGGACGCTGGCGAGGGCGTCTCATCCTTCTCCAGTGCACGCCTTCGCCCCCGCCGTTCACGAGGCCAGGTGGAGAGTGCGGGTTGAGCGCTGAGCCACCGGAGCAGGAACGGGCGCAAGGCTCAGTGCGTGCGCTCCAGCTTCACGTCGCACTTGTAGTCGTAGTTGAAGACGTTGCCCGCGTTGCCGTCGGCGTCCAGCTCTCCCTCCAGCGTGCCGGGACCGGACTGCGAAAGCTCCAGCTTCCACTTCTCCGTCACCAGCCCGTTGTTGAACGTGGCCTCGATGATGAGCGTGGGACCCATGGAAGACCCGTCGGAGATCTCCGTGACGCTCCACGTGTCATCCTGGCTGTCATCCGCCTTGCCCACGAAGCCGGTGGGCTGCGGGGGCATGGGAGAATCCAGCAGCAGCATCACCTTGAAGTCCTGCACGTTGCCGGTGCAGTCGTCCGTCTCTCCCTCCCACAGCTGGTCGTCGGCGCAGGCCAGGGAGAGCAGGGCGGTCAGCAGCAGTGCGTATCCGTGGTTCTTCATGGGCGCGCCTGTAGCACACGTCGTGGCGGGTGCGAATCATCCCCGCCTCCGTCGGATGCCGGCACACGTCACGACCCACCGATGGACGGCGTCAACGCGGTGGAAGACGGGGAACGGGCGGCCAGGTGATCTCCGTGACCACCCGGATGCTGCCCCGCGTCCACTCGCTGCGGATCATGTCGCCATGCCGGTCCACCCAACGCAGTGAGACACTGTTGCTCTCACCGTCCTGCGGGGTGGCCTCCAGCAGCGCCCAATCGTCGGTACGTCGGATGAGCACCAGCTCTTCGCGCACCACCTCCGCCAGCGGCGTCGCCTCCGGGTCGTCGGCAAGGTCCAGGGAATCCAGCATCACGGCGTCGTGGCCACGCTCCACCAGGTCCCGCACCACGCGTCGTCGCTGCGCGGCGGATTGGAACGTGAGGCTCTCCACGGAGCCATTCATGGCTTTCCCTTCGCGCACGCCGGACACCGTCAGCTTGCCGTCGTCGGCGCGGTGCACCTTGACGTCCAGGTTGAGCTCTCCCTGGACCCAACTTCCAATCCGCATGTCCACCATCGCCTCGCCCGCGTTGGAGGTCTCCTCCTGCAGGTAGTCGCTGATGAACAGTCCGCCGGAGGCGGGGCGCAGGAAGAGCACACGGTCCCGTTCCAGCGCGCCCTGGTCCGCCTGCGTCACGCGCTCCTCGACGCCAATGGCCCGCATGCCCTGCCCGCTGGTCATGGCGTAGTAGGTGCGCTGGGTCGCCTCGTCGCCGCGCAGGGAGCCGCGCATGAGCTCACCCAGGAGGCGCGCCAGGGTGGCCTGGTGGCCAGGGCTGTCGACGGTGCAGGCCCACGCCACCGGTCCGCTGTAGCCGGCCAGCAGGCGGTACGCGCCGTAGGTGTCATCGTCGGTGATGTATTCCCACGCCACCGAGATTGCCGAGGGCAGGCCCTCCAACGGCGTGATGGCGGAGGTCACGTGTCGACGACCCACCGCGGCGTCCACCAGGTGGCGGTGCGCCTTGAGGACCAGGGAGCCCAGGCGCAGCTCACCGGGCTGACCCGTGCAATGCCCGGTGACGCCGTCGTCGAGCACCACGTCCAGCGAGGTGCCGCCGTCGGGCTCCGCGGTGACGACGGGAGGCGCGGCGGCGGGAACCTGCAGGGCATAGGAGGCGCCCGCCACGTTCACCGTCACGGGTACCAACGGCGTGTCCAACCGCTCCTTCGCCACGGCGTCGGCCAGGCTCTCCGGCAGCGCCCAGCGCGAGCCCACCAGCGTGGTCTTCTCCGGCGGCGGCGCCTTCTCCGGAACGCTTCCGCTGGTCCGACACCCCGAGCACAACGCCATTCCTCCGACGAGGAGACAGGCTGCAACGCGGTTCATGGTATTCATCCCTCCTCCTTGGTCGGGGCCGGAGCCGGCGGCGGCGGCAGGTCGTCCTCGGGAACAAGCTCCAGGTTTCCGTCGGGGCGCGGCACCAGCGCCAGGCGGACCGGTGTGGTGCCCACGTAGACGCCCGTGCGCATCTCGAACTCCTTCCCGTCGCGGGTGCCGGTGATGGTGAGCCAATAGGGACCCTCGTTCATGCCGCGGACGGCCAGCCGCCCCTGCTTCATCCACGTCCCCAACAGCTCACCACGCACGCGCTGACCATCCGCCGCGGCCCACGCGACGACGGAGGTGACCTCGTATCCCTCGCGCAGTTGCAGCTCCACGCGGCCCGGCGGTGTGCGCGCGGGGAAGGCGGCCTTGTTGCGCCTGCCGAGGTCCACGGACCGCCACCACGTGGCTCCGTCGCGCTCCGCGCGCAGGCCGTACTGGCGGCGCTTCAGCGGCCCCAGCTTCACCACGCCCACGGGATCATCGTCGTTCTCCTTGCGCGTGTAGCCCTCGGCCACGGGGACGGGATCGTTCGCCCACACCTTCACCAGCATGCCCGGCGCGCCCGTGACCTCCAGCCATTCTCCGTCGGGCATGGTGACGCGGATGGGCGCGCTGATGGTGCCCGCCACCACCTGCACCTCCTGCTCCACGCCAATCCCGCCGATCTTCAGCGTGTGGCTTCCCGCGGGCACACACTCCAGGAAGAACAGCCCGCGCTCGTCGGACCAGGTGCTCGGCGGTTCCTCGTCGGGATCTCCTTCCATGGGGGCGGGCGCGTTGGGGACCAGCAGCATGCGGGCGGCGTACGGCTGACCGCGTGCATCCTTGAGGGTTCCCAGGATGGTGCCGCACGGCTCGGCGTGGACGATGATCTTGCCATCCTTGTTCTCGGTGCGCGTCGTGGCGCTGGGCACCTCGAGTCGCACGGACAGGGTCTCCTCGCCGAGCACTTCCGCGTCCACCTCGCCATTCTCCGTGGTCACCCATTCACGCCAGTCCCAGGCCACGCGCGGGATGGGCTGATCCTGGGCGTCCACCACGCGCACGCGCTTCACCAGGCTCTTGAGCTGCACTTCCAGCTCCTTGGCTTCTCCGTCCCATTCCGCGTCGCCCGTCAGATTTCCGGCGATGCGCCAGCCCGACACCTCTTCGCCCTTCCGCAGTTTCACCTGCAGGGTTCCGTCGGCGCCCGTGACCCCGAGCCATTCTCCCCACCGGCTGATCTCCGTCTGTGGCGCCGGTTTTCCGTCGAGGGTGGCCTTCACCGTCACCGTCGAGGAGTCCATGAGCTGGACGACGCGCGAGCCCGGTTGGAAGGCAACCTTCTCCTCGCCATACACCACCTCCAGCGCCCCGTTGGCGGGATCGTTGAGGAAGCGGATCACGCCGTCGTCCGCGTAGGCCAGGGGGCGCGTATCTTCACCGGCGGTTATCACGCGCCCGTTGGTGGGCTCGTTGTCGCGCACCACGCGGACCGTCACGGGCGGGAACCTCACGGGCAGCTCCACCTCCTTCATGCGCGGAACGCTCAACCGCATCTCTCCACCGGTGCTCGACGCCGTCACGGCATACGCACCGCGAGGCGCTTCCAGGTGGACCCAACCGTCCCGGTGACTCTCGGCGTAGAGGCTCCACGACGGACTGCCGGGCAAGGAGCGCACACTCAACCCCGCGCCATGCACGGGCGCCCCGGCGTGCGTGAGCCGGACGCGGAACCGGTGGGTCTTCCGGAGCTCAAGCTCCTGCACCTCCGCCACCAGCGGCTTGGATACGGCGGTATGGCCCGGCGCTTCGACGTCGACGGTGAGCTCCATGTCCGGCAGGACCGGCAGCGAGAACCGTCCCGCATCGTCGGCCTCCGTGTACAGGATGGGCTCCGCGCCGTCCTCGCCGTCCTCATCCATGCTCCGCGACACGTGGATTTCCGCCCCCGGCACCGCACGACCGTGCTCATCCACCACCGAGCCGCGCACGGAGCGCGCCTTGTCCAGGTGAAGGACGATCTCCCGCATGTTGAAGGGGCTGACCCACCACGCACCCAGGCTGGCCTTACCTCCGCGCTCCGCCCACAAGATGGCGCCCACGCGCGGCACGTTCATGCAGAAGCGACCCTCGTTATCCGTCGTGACCGAGGGCACGGAGACGGAGCCGTGGACCACCGCGCCGGCGGCGGGTTGGCCCTCATCCATCACCACGCCGCACAGCTGGGTTGTTGCGAGCCAGGCCGTGGCGTCGCGATGACTGACGGCCACGCGGTGGCCCGCATGGCGAACCAGCGTGATGTGCGCGTTGGACTGGGGCACCAGCGCGCGCCCGTTCTCGTCGGTGACGGTGGTGGCGACCATGAATCCGCGCTCGCTGAAGACGTGGATGCGCGCCTTGGGAACCAGCCCGGCGCGGTTGCGCACCGCCACCACGCGATGGCTCATCCGCGTCAACGTCAGATCCAGTTCCGCCGGCCAGGAGTTGCCGTCGACGTGGGTCGCGGCCTGCAGGTCCTTGCTCACTGCCCGGACGTACAACGTGCGACGCGGCACCGCGGGAAACTGCACGTGCCCGTTCTTGTCGGTCTTTCCCAGCGCCACCTGCGGCGGGGGTGACCACGTTGTCTCGTCGTTGGATGCGGCCAGGCCGTCCACCAGGCAGCCGTAGACGTCGTCACACGCGCGACGGATGGCCCTGAGCGCCGGGGATGCCTCGGACACCGTCACGGTTGCACCGGCCACGGGCGTGCCGTCGGGCAACGCCAGGTACACACTGAGCTGCCGCGTCTCGACGGGAGAGGCGGTCACCACCAGCGCAGCAAGCCAGGCGGCGATCATTGCGCACCTCCGGAGCGGAGCGGCTCCAGGACCGCGCTCCTCAACGCGTCGGCCATGTCGTCGTCGTCATCGGGGTTGATGGCCACCACCACCACGGCCCAGCCGTGTTGCACCGCGGCCAGGATGTGGAACGGGACCCGGGAATCCACGCGCGCGTAGAAGGTGTTGCGCCCGTTGGTGCGGGAAATCTCCTCCGCCACGGCAATCTGGCCGCGTGAAGCGCTCGCTACGCCCACCGCAATGGTGCGCCCGACGGTGTTGGCCGACGTGTACGGGTTGATGGGGAGAAGCATCACGGAGAGGACGCCGTCGTCACCATCGGAGAACGCGGCCCACACCACGTCGTTTGGCGGCCTCTTGGATTTCCATGTTCCCGGCACGTTGCGCACCTTGATGCCCGCTGCGCTCAGGTCCAGCGTGCCCTTGTTGAGCGTGGGGGGCGTGGCACGGATGCGTGAGGCCACGTCGACCCAGCGCTCGGCCGTGGGGGCGCTCCACGTGATGCCCGCAAGCGGCTTTGGCGCGGGACGCGTGAACGTGACCCGCTGAACGATCTCCGCCAGCGTCGCGGCTTCCAGCTCCAGCGGAACACCGCGCGTCAGGACCACGCGCGTGCCCTGGACGTTGACGCGCACGGGAATGCCCAGGTCGCAGCGCACGCCGTCGTGGGGGCAGCTGTGCCAGGTGCGACGTTCCGCCGCCTGACCAAAGGCCTTCGCGCTCTCCTCGTCCTGGAAGCTGATGGCCCAGAGCAACGCGGGAACCTGCCGCTTGGGATGGACCAGCACGGCGAAGCGGTCTCCGCGCCAACCCGCGCAACCGCTGCGGCCGGTCTCCGTGACGTAGGAATTGCACATCAGCTCGCCGGCGCTCCCCGAGCCCTTCTCACGCCAACCCGCCGTGGTCAGCGTGGTGAAGGGGACGTCGGGCGCCTCGTCGGGAGCAACGCCTTGGATGTAGAGCTCCGGGTGCAGCACCTGGAAGATGTTGCGTGGCGGCGTGCGGAACGCAGCGTCCACCAGCGCCTGCCCACCCAGGCGACGCAGCGCCGCAATGAACACCGCACCGTCGGAATAGCTGTTGACGAGCAGGTCCTGCATACCGGGCGAAAGCACGTGCAGCGACGGGAGCACGCGACCCACGCTCTCCCCCATCACGCCCTGCACCTCCAGCTCGTTCCGCAGCCGCGCGCCCGACGAGCCGCCCTCCATCATCATGGCGTCCATCATGGCCAGCGTGGCGTCACCTTCCACCACGGCCTTCACCGCCATGAGTGAGTCGGGATCCGACGCGGTCTCCATCATGCGCTGGAGCGAGAAGTGCTGGTCCTGCAGCGCGTGCACCGCCTCGTGCACCACCGTGGAACGGAAGGACATCTCCTGCGCCACCACGTCGAGCGTCGACGTCGTCGTGGAGGGATGGTCGATGATGTACATGCGGCGCTCTTCGGGGTCGTACCAGCCGTAGAGCTGTTCCCGTTCGAACGTCTCCCGCTCCTCGTGCCGCGAATAGCTCTCCGGCACCAGGCCCATGGCCCGTTGCAGCAGCGTGAGCTTGTCCATGGCCTGGAGGAACTTGCTGACCTCGTTCTTGCTCCCCGCGACGGTGGGTTCCGGCGGGAGCGGGTTGCGCAGCGGCGGGAGCAGCGAGCCCACGCGCTTGATCTTCCGTCCGCCCAACGGAGGAACCACCTTGAACTGGATGTCCTCCTTGGGCGTGAGGCCGCGGGCCCGCGCCGCCAGGGTGAACAGCCCACGGATGGACTCCGGGCTCTTCACCGGGGGACGGGACGCTTCGCGTGTATTTCGGGAGCAGGAGGAGATCAGGCCCGCGATGAGCAACACCGCGAGATGTGGGTTTCTCATGCGCGGGATCATGGTGTCGGGCCCGGGGAGCGGTCAACGGGACTCATCGTCGGAGTGGTCGCCGCCGGCGTCCCCCGGCAGAAGTCAACCCGAAGTGATTAAGCGTGACGAAGCCGCACGCGGAAGGACAGCGCGGTCGGACCCTCACCGGCGGATATCAAAGGGTTTCCTCGAGGGTGACGGAGCCGGTTCGGTGGCGGTTGGCGCAAGGCGGGCCGCCAACGCGTCATGCATCTGTTTCGCCGTGGCCGGACGGTGCGCCGGCTGGAGACGAAGCGCGTTGCGGATGGCCTGTGCCGCCGCGCCCGCCTGCGCGTCGAGCAGCGCGCCGAGCGGACCAAGGTCGTCGTCAGCGGTGCGGGCGGTGGCGTCGCGCGGTGGCTCTCCGGTGAGGCATGCGAAGAGGGTGGCGCCCACCTGGTACACGTCGGAGGGCGGCCCGCACACACCTCCGCTCACCTGCTCCGGCGCCGCCATCCCCGGCGTGAAGGCCACCGGCCCGCCCGCGCCCATCTTCCCGGCAATGCCGAAGTCGACGAGGACGGGGTCGGCGAGGCCCCGCGGGAGCAGGATGTTGTCGGGTTTGACGTCGCGGTGCAGCACGCCCGCACCGTGGAGGAACTCCAGCGCGCGACACAATCCCTGACCCAGCAGCACCGCTTCCGCGCCCTGCAGACAACGTTGCTTGATGACGCCGCCCAGGCTTGGCCCCTGTACGTAGTCCATCACCAGGAACGTCCGACCGCGGCTCTCGATGAGGTCCAACACCGTCGGGAAATTGGGGTGCTTGAGCCCGAAGAGAAGCTGGGCTTCCTGGATGAACAAGGTGCGTGCCTGCGGGTCGGCGTGGGTCAGTTCCTTCACCGCCACGTCGCGGTGGAGGACGGAATGGTGCGCCTTGTGGACCGTGCCCATCCCGCCCGCGCCCAGTACTCCGTCCAGCTCATAGGGACCCACGCGCATGGTTGCCTCACGCCGCCCGCCGCTGACTCCTCGACGGGACGATCACCACTCCCGGCGCCGTCGTCGCGGAAGCTGAGACCACCGTGGCTCCCGCGGCGCGGCACACGGCCCTCCACACGTCGTCAACGCTGTTGCATCCCGGTGGCGGCCGGGTGCCTTCCCGCAGGATGGCCACACGCTCCAGGAGGAGCTGGCGGCTCTCCGTCGGGGAGGGCAGGGTGCGGGTCCGCTCGAGGAAGAAGTCCCCCGCCGCCACCACGGCCCCGAACAACCGCGCACCGCTCCCACACACCACGATGCGGCGCACTCCCCGGTCCTCCATCGCCGCTTCCCACAATGGACACAGGCCCAGTGACGCGACCGTCGTCGGAACCACCGCGATCCGTGCGCACCGTTTCCCTCGCCACGCACGCGGGACGGAGTCGTGCGGCCCCACCACCGCCACGGCGCCGTGCTCCGCCGCGTCGGATGCCGCTTCCACGTCGTGGCGGGTGGCGCGGTCCAGCTCGTGGGCATCCACCATGAGGAGCACGTCGCCACGGCCCAGCTCCTTCCCGGTGATCACGGATGCGCCGGTGGCTTCCGCAAGTGCCAGCGATGTCGTGGCGGGGCCCGCGGGCAACACCGCCTCGACGGAAAACGGAGCGCCGCGCAAGCCACGCAAGATTCCCAGGTCACGCAGGCCCAGCGCGGTGGCGGTCACGGACACGCCGTCGCCGGAGAGGCTCACCTGGTCCACCGGCGGACGAAGCGAGAGCCATTGCTCCATGGCCCACTCCACGCTGCGGCGATCTCCGGCGAGGAAGTTGCGCGCCACCGTCGGGCGTCGGTCCACGTGGGTCATGGCGTCCCTCCCAGCCGGGCCTTCTCCACGGCGTCGACCGTCGTCACCACGGGCCGGCCTTGGGTTGTGACGCGCTGTTGCACCAGGCGCACGCGTTCCTTCTCCATGGCCTCCACCTCCGCGCGATCTTCCGCTTCCACTTGCGAGGCCAGCGCCGCCCACGACGGAGGCTCGGGACCCAGGTGCGCGGGGAGCGGCCAGCCGTAGGTGCAGAAGAGCCGCGTGCCGTACCGCTCGGTCAGCTCCAGTGCCGTCGAGAGCTTGGCGGCAATGCCCAGTCCACCGGTGCAGGAGAGCAGCCACACCACGCTGTAGTCCATGTCGACGAGGAACCGGATCAGCTCCGCCACGGAATACTCATGCGCGGTCCCACCGACGAGCGCGAGCTTGGCGTGCGGCCGCGACGGACCATCCAGGTACAAGCCCCGCTGGGTGGCGATCAGCGCGTCGCGCAGGGCGTTGCCGTGCAGGCCGCGGGAGTCCGGTGCGGACAGGCAGCTCAGTCCCGTCTTGAAGTCGGGGAGGACCGTCGCGGTGGGCACGGGCGCACCGGCATCCATCTGCTTCAGCACCGCGGCACGTTGTCGGCCGAGCCACTGCAGCACGCTGGGGATGTACTCCACCACCCCCTCGCGACAGTGCGGCAGGAAGTTCCGGTCTTCCTTGTCGACGACGTTGCCAAAGATCGTCTCGTACTCGGTGACGGTGAGCGGCGTGCCGCTGGTGGCCTTCGCGGCGAGCTGGGGATGCGTGCGCAGGCGCGCTTTCTCGTCGGCGTAGAGCATGTCCTCCACCAGTGTGAACGACGTGCGCGCCGCGCGGTCGAGCAGGTCCGGATTCAGATGCTGGTCGGAGGGCAGCAGCGTCACCACGCCCTGCTTCTCCAGCGCGTTCATCAACAGGCGCGTGGCGCCGACCCATGCGGCCTCGCCCTGTCCCTCCACCACCAGCCCCGCGGGGCGGTTGGCGTCGTGCTGCAGGAGGTCGGTGAGCACCGCAATGGGGCGCGGCTCCAGTCGACCCGCAACCCGCGTCACACCTGCGCTCGGCACGGCCACACACTCGCTGCCGAGGTAACGCGCGAAGAAGCGGCTGCGGAGAACCATCGGCGCGGTGCGTCCCGCCTCGACGACACCCTCGAACACCGCGTGTCCCGGCTTGGGGAGACCCAGGTACATCCTTCCGTTGAGATCCAGCGACGTCATGATGTTCCTCCTTGTCAGTTCACTTCCACGACGAGCGCGCGGCTACCGTGTCCAAACGCGAGCCGGTCGCCCGTCTTGAGCGGCTGCGCGGTTCCGTTCTGCAGCGGTTGGAAGCTGCCTCCCTGCGCGCGGTGCAGGACGGGCGCCTGACCCCGCGGTGTGATGAGGACCTGCCCCGCCCGACGAGACAGCGCGGCCTGGTCGCGGCTCACCGGTGGCCCTTCTCCCGTCGACAAAGCCATGAGGCGTCCCAGATCCACGTCGACAACCCACGGCGGGGAGCGCGTGAGATCGTGTCGGCCCAGGATGAGCTCCACGCCTTCCGGTGGCGCGGGGATGCGCGTCCCCACCGTGCCTCCCTCGACGACAATCAGCTCACGCACCGTCCCGGTCTGCACCGCCAACGGCGGCGGGGTGGCAACCTGGAGCGCCACGGGAAGCCCACACGCCAGACACGCCAGCGCACCGGGAACCACCACCTGGCCACACCCCGCGCACGCATTTCCCGACGACAAAGCGCCGATCATGGCTGCCCTCCCTTGTTGGGAACCTGCGCGCTGCCCAGCGCCACCAGGCGCGTGGACCCCAGCACCTGGGTCCGCAGCGAGCGCGCAGCGTCGGAATCCGAGGGCAACGCGGTGCCCAGCGCGCTCAACTGCTGCGCCAGCTGTGTCTGTCCCGCCGCGGCGTAGAGCTGCGTGGCCAGCGCGGCGTTGCCCAGCAGTGTGGCCTGCGCGGCCTTCACGGAGAGCACCGTCGAGACCACGTGCGCATGCGCCGCGGGAATGGCCGCGCCCGCGGGCAGCACATCCAGGTGCACCTGCACCGGCTGGGTTCGACGTCGCCCATGCTCCTGCCAGGAGACATTCCCGCTCAGCACCAGCTGTCGACCCAGCGGCAGGTTCCCGGCGCCAACACGGACCACGTAGCCCTGTCCGCGCGCATCCAGCACGTCGAGGTGGTCCCGCGCGTGACCGTTGGTGTTCACCGCCACCGGCGTCTGCACCGGCGTCAGCCGCACCACCTCCACCAGGCGGCATCCCGCGCCCGCGCTCAGCGTGATGTCGACGTCGGAATCACTGGCGTTGGCCAACGCGCCCAGCTCTTCTTCCAGCTTGCTGCGCAACGCGCCCAGGTTGCTGACGTGACAGAACAGCCCGCCCGGCGCGCCCAGGTCCACCAGCTCGCGCAGGTACGCCTCGTCGTAGGTGACGCCGGTGGCGAAGGCCCAGATGGCAACCCCCGCCTCACCCGCCCGCTGCGCCAGCGTCCGGCATGGCTTCACGCTGCCGCTGTTGAAGTGTCCGTCGGTGACCAGGATCAGTCGACGCGCCGCGTGGTCCTGCGGCAGGAGCGCCTTGAGCACCGGCTCCATGGCGGTCTTGGCTTCCGTGCCGCCGGCGTCCGTCA
This sequence comes from Myxococcota bacterium, assembly GCA_040752415.1. GTDB lineage: Bacteria > Myxococcota > JACRCW01 > JACRCW01 > JACRCW01 > JBFMGU01. Next base: position 7,843 of record JBFMGU010000088.1, on the reverse strand, counting down.
GCGCTTCCACGTCGGCACACAGCTTCTGCGTCTTGCGCGCCTGCGTCGCGGACAGTCTTTGTCGACGACAGAACATGGTTTCCGCGTCGCTGAAGGCGCTGACCGTCACGGTGGCGTCCCAGCCCTCCAGGAGCTGAAGCGCGCCCTGCACGCCCGCCTTCAAGGCATCCAACTTGGTCATTCCACTGACGCCGCTCGCGTCGCTCATGGAACCGCTGTGGTCCAGACAGAACCCCACGTGCAGCGCATGCGGCACCGGGCCGCTCGTCGTGGGACTGGCATGAAGCCGGATCAACGCCGCCACCTCCAGGGCCGCGGCCTGCGGCAACGCCTGGTGTCCCTGCAACACCTCGATCTGCATCTCCGCCTCCTTTGTTGGTGTCATAGTAACACTAAGTAGACGGAGCGCAAGCGGGAAAGAATGCCGCGCGGGAGGCGCATGCAGATCACCGCGGATTGTCAGGGAGAAATCGCTGTCCGGATCAGACCACGCCGGTCACGGCTCCAACTCGGTGGCGCTGGAAACCTGCGCTTGCATGGCTTCCGGGGACTCCGCGTCGTGCGCCACCCACAGTCCGCTCAGCAGCGCGGAAAGGCTGCTCCCGGAGGCCAGCGTTCCCAGCACGCACAGTTGTGACGAGAAGAAACAACCGTAGAAGCACACCGGCCCCACGCGGCGCATGCTGTAGTACTCCGCGTTGGCGCCGGGCCACCCGTAGTTGCTGACGAGGAAGCTCGAGAACATCAGCACGCCGCAGGTGGTGCAGAAGCAGTTACCGAAGTGCAGGACGTATTGCGCCACGCCGGCCAACGCCACGGCGACGATGAGCGGAAGCGTCCACGCTGCCACCAGCGGACCGGTGCGCACGCGGTAGCGCGTGGTGCCGTGGGTCAGCGCCCAGATGGCGGCGGGTGCTGCCACGCTGGAGGCGAGCGTTCCCACCGTCAAGATCAGCCCCTGCACCGGCGTGAGCAGGCAGAAGAATCCCACGCACACGTTGGTGTCGGCCCTCAACGCGTTGGGCAACGTCACCACCGCCGCCGCCGACGCGAGTCCCAGCGCCGCGCCCAACGCCGCACCCTGGATGGCTCCCGCGGTGGCCAGGCCCGCCAACGCCGCGCGCAGTCCCTGTCCCCACGCCAACCCGCTGTCGTCGTCGTCGACAACGCGCTGGGGAGTCGCGTGGTTGTTGCTCGCACATGTATCCGGCGGTTCACACGGCTGGGTCCCGCCGTTCACAACCGGCGGCAGATCCTCCTGTGCGCGTACCGGCGCGCCGGCGAGAACGAGCGACAGGAAGCACAACGCAACGCCTGCGCAGCGGAGGATTTCCCGACGGAGAACCGGCTTGTGCACGCTGCTCCCGTGCGGGTGGCGGTTTGTCACACCCGGGTTGGTTGTCGCCGCGTCCGACGACGGATGATTTGTGCTGCCAGGGCGCATGGCTTGCAGTTATCGTGCATGCACCGCCGTCCGGGAAGCGGCTGATCGACGGGCCGAACTGGTTTTCCATCTCGCCGCGCTGCGGTGTCTGTGGAAGGGTGGCCGCGTCGTGTGGCCTCGAGACGCCCGGGAACGGGCAAGAGCGAAAGGAGCTCCGGGAATGATGAGACTCAACGGGGTTTGTGGCCTGGGGGTAGCCGCGTCCCTCCTGGCTGTTGGCTGCGCGGAATGGAAGACGGGCGGGAACATCGGCGGTGCCAACCAGGGCGTGCGCTCGCCGGGCAACCGGCAGGGCGGCATCATGCTCGAGGACGGCGACGTGGCCGTGTCCGCCAACGGGAAGTTCTTTGCCACGCTGCGCGAAGGTCGACTGGTGTTGGGCGACGTGGGCGGCACCACCGCGCGCGCGTTGGATTCCCTGCCCCGCGTGGAGCGCATTGCGTTCTGGCCGCATGGCGACGGGGAGGGCGTGTTCGTGCTCGCCGGTGCGCAGCGCGACGGCACCGACGGTCAGCCCGAGCGCGTCATCTCCTACAACCGCGCCGAGGACCGCGTGGTCTGGGAGAAGCAGCTCACGCGTCGGGACCGCTGGATCGACGTCACGCCGGATGGACGACGCCTGATCCTGAGCGGCACGGACCTGCAGCTCCTCGACGCCGCCACGGGCCAGGAGATCGGCACGCCGGTGCAGGGTGAGATGCCGGTGCGTGACCTGGACATCACCAGGGATGGGCGCTTCTTCATCGTCACGCAGGAGACCAGCTGGGCGGGAGATCGGCCCAAGACGCGTATCGAGTCGCGCCGCACCGAGGACGGCACCAAGGTGTGCGAGGTGGAGGCCGACAACTGCGCCGACGAGATGGAGGTCACCGAGGACAACCGCGCCTTCCTGGCGCCCACGTTGTGCCAGAAGGATCCCGTCACCGTCATGAAGGTGGGCGAGGAATGCGGCGTGGAGCGGCAGATGCCCGGCTTTGGCCCGGTGGCCATGTCCCCCGACGGGAAGACGGCCATGGCGTTCATTGACCGCGACGTGCCGGTGGACCCCGAGGGCCCGGCCATCCCCGCGGAGGTCAAGAGCAGCAACACGCGCTTCCATCTCATGGTGATCGACGTCAAGACGCTGGAGTTCCGCACCCAGCCGGTGGCGCAGGACCTGCCGCGCTACACGTACACGCCGGATGGTCACACGCTCGTCGTCGACCAGCCCATGGACGTGCTCTCGGCGATTGAGACGTTTGACCTGCTGAGCGGCGCGCACCGCGCGGTGCAGGGGCCGCGGGTGAAGCTGCACCGCTTCGCGTTCTCGCCGGATTCCCGTCGTGCGTTCTTCCTCAGCGACGGCGTCTTCGAGCTGGACCTGGCGAACAACGCCATCCGCGCCATCCCGCTGCCGTTCATGCCCTCGTCGGTGAACGTGAGCCAGGACGGTCTGACGGTGCTGCTCACCAACACCGTGGACCGCACGGTCCGCTTCATGGACGCGGACACCAAGGAAGAGCGCGGCCGCGCCTCCTACTGAACCACCCGGGCGTGCTGGCGCCTTCGTTCCGCCGGCCGCCCGCCTCTCCTCCCCGTTGACGTGTGCCACCCCGTGCAGGCAGAACGCGCCGCAACATGGGCGCCCTGCTCGTCGTTGCCGGTGAAGCATCCGCGGACCTCCACGCCTCCCACGTGGTGCGCGCGCTCAAGCGTGAGCGTCCGGACCTGCGCGTCGCCGGCATCGGGTCCGACCTCTGTCGTGCCGAGGGCATGGAGATCCTCACCGACAGCCGCGAGCTCTCCCTCATGGGCTTCACCGAGGTGCTCGGCGCCCTGGGCCGGGTGCGCGCCGCGTTCAAGAAGTGTCTCGCGTTCGTCGACGAGGCCAAGCCCACCGCGGCGCTGCTGCTGGACTTCGCGGACTTCAACCTGCGCATGGCGCGTGAGCTGAAGCGTCGCGGCGTGAAGGTCATCTACTTCATCAGCCCCAAGTTGTGGGCGTGGCGCACCGGTCGCGTGAAGCTCATCCGCGAGCGCGTCGACAGGATGCTGGTCATCTTCCCCTTCGAGGTGGACTTCTACCGTTCCCACGGCGTCACCGTGGAGTACGTGGGCAATCCCTCGCTGGACCAGCTGTGGCAACCGCCCACGCGTGAGCCCTCGCGCCAGATGCTGCAGCTCCCCTCGGACGCGCCGGTGATTGCGTTGCTGCCGGGGAGTCGACGCAGTGAGATCCAGCGCCACATGGCGCCCATCCTCGACGCGGCGGTGATGTTGAAGCAGGAGCGTCCCGGCGTGCGCTTCCTCCTGCCGCGCGCCACGACGGTGTCTCCCGAGCTGCTGTCGTCGTCACTGGAGGCGGCGCGGGCGCGTGACATCCAGGTGCAGGTGGTGGAGGGGCACGCGCCGGAGGTGGTGGCGGCGGCGGATGCGGCGGTGGTGGCGTCGGGGACGGCCACGTTGGAAGCGGCGTTGGTGGGGACGCCCATGGTGGTCATCTACCGGGCCAGCTGGCTCAGCGCGCTGATTGCCCGCACCATGCTGAAGATTGCGCACGTGAGCCTGGTGAACATCCTGGCTCGTCGGGAGGTGGTGAAGGAGCTGCTGCAGGAACGCGCCACGGCGTCGGAGATTGCGCGGGAGGTGGGGCGTTTGTTGACCGCGCCCGCGTCGGCGGCCATGCGTGCGGAGCTGCAGTCCCTGCGTCAGAGCCTGGGCCAGCCGGGGGCGCCGGAGCGCGTGGCCAAGGTTGTGCTGGAGGTCCTGGACACCGGCGTTCCATCCCCGGTTCTCGACGTCGGGCGCCAGCCCTCTGGGAGTGCGGTCTGAAATACCGCTTTGGCTCGGACCGGGTGTGTTCCCGCTCCGCGCGCCTGTACTAGGTTCCGCCCGTCATGGACGCTGCGCTGTTCAAGCTCATCAATGGCTCCGGCCACCCGGACCTGGACCAGCTCATGGGGCTGATCTCGGAGGCGGGTCGCGCGGAGACCGCGGTGGGCGTGGCGCTGGTTCTCGTCGTCATTGCGCTGCGCCGGTTCCACCTGGTGGCGCTGCTGAGCATGATCCTCGCGGCAGCGTCGGCGGGCGGCATGGTGGACGTCATCAAGGACACGGTGCAGCGTCCGCGTCCGCTCGGCGCCCTGGGTGACGACGTGCGCGTGGTGGGTGAGGAGCTGCGTCAGCGCTCGTTTCCCTCGGGCCACACCGCCTGCGCGTTCGCGCTGTGCATTGCCGGCGGCCGCTGGGTCCGTCGACGCGGCGCCTGGGCCGTGGGCGGACTGCTGGCGGGGCTGGTGGGCTTGAGCCGCATCTACGTGGGCGCCCACTACCCGGGAGACGTGTTGGCGGGCGCGCTGATCGGGGTCTTCACCGGTGAGCTGAGCTGGCGGCTGGGCGTCCACGTCGAGGGAATGATGCAGCGGCGTCGGGCCCTTTCCTCCGCCGCGGGACCCGTGCTCCACTCCGCGCCCCCTCCGGGAACCCCCCCGGCGGGATGAACCTGAGTGCAAGGAATTCCGTCGTGGCCAATGAAGCAGTGGTGTTGATCCCCACCTACAATGAGCGTGAGAACCTGCCCTCCATCGTCGGGGAAGTGCTGCGGACCGCCCCCGTGGACGTGCTGGTGATTGATGACAACAGCCCCGACGGCACCGGTGCCGTGGCCGACGGGCTGGCGGACGCGGATAAGCGTGTGCACGTGCTGCACCGGCCGGGAAAGCAGGGCCTGGGGCGCGCGTACATTGCCGGGTTCAAGTGGGCGCTGCAGCAACCGTACAAGTACATCTTCGAGATGGATGCGGACTTCAGCCACCAGCCGCGCTACCTCCCGGACTTCCTGCACGAGATCCAGAGCTACGACCTTGTCCTGGGCAGCCGCTACATCCGCGGCGGCGGCACGGTGAACTGGGGCCTGTTGCGCAAGATCATCAGCCGCGGCGGCAGCCTCTACGCGCGCAGCATCCTCAACGCGGGCCTGCCTCCCGGCAACGTGCACGTGAAGGACCTCACCGGCGGATTCAAGTGTTTCCGTCGGGAGGTGCTGGAGGCCATTGACCTCGACAGCATCGAGAGCAGTGGCTACGCGTTCCAGATCGAGATGACCTATCGCGCGCACCGCAAGGGCTTCCGCATCAAGGAGATTCCCATCGTCTTCTACGAGCGTGAGGCGGGACGCTCCAAGATGAGCCAGAAGATCGTCGTGGAGGCCATGCTGCGCGTTCCCCAGATCCGGATGAAGGTGCGTTGAGCCATGGGACGGCTGCAGGGGCGGAGGATCGTCGTCGGGGTGGGGGGCGGTATTGCCGCGTACAAGGCCGTGGAGGTGGTCCGCGCGCTGCAACAGGAGGGCGCGGAGGTGCGCGCCGCCATGACCCCGTCAGCCATGGCCTTCATCCAGCCGCTCACGCTGGAAGCGTTGACCCGCTGCACCGTCCTGCAGGACGTCATGAGCCTGGGCCCCGACAAGACCATTGACCACGTCGAGTGGGGTCACTGGGCGGAGCTGATGGTGGTGGCCCCGGCCACGGCGGACCTGATCGCGCGACTGGCCGCGGGCATGGGCAATGACGCCGTCACCAGCCTGGCGCTGTGCCTGGAGCGCATGCCGCTGCTGTGTCCGGCCATGGAGCCGCGCATGTGGTCCCATCCCATGACCAGGCGGAACCTCCACACGCTGCGCGACGCGGGCGCCATCGTCGTCGACCCGGAGGAGGGACCGCTGGCCAGTGGTCGTTCCGGCGTGGGCCGCCTCGCGGCTCCGGCGACGATCGTCGAGCGCGTGTGTCACGCATTGGGACCGCATGACCTGCATGCCAAGCGCGTCCTCGTCACGGCGGGACCCACGCAGGAGGCGCTGGACCCGGTGCGCGTCATCACCAACCGCAGCACGGGGAAGATGGGCGTGGCGTTGGCGGAGGCGGCACGCGCGCGCGGTGCGGTGGTGACGCTGATCCACGGTCCGCTGACGGTGCCGGTGCCCGCTGGCGTCGTGGCGCGACCGGTCACCACCGCGCTGCAGATGCTTGCCGCTTTGGAGGAGGAGCTGCCGCGCGCCGACGTGCTGCTGATGGCCGCCGCGGTCAGCGACTGGCGACCCGCCGAGGTGGCCGAGCAGAAGCGCAAGAAGGGCGCGGACCAGGAGACGCTGACCCTCGTCGCCAATCCCGACCTGCTCATGAGCACGCGTCACCTCAATCCGCACTGCGTCCGTGTGGGGTTTGCCGCGGAGACGGAGAAGGTGGGGGAGCACGCCCGTCAGAAGCTGGAGCGCAAGGGGCTGAAGTTCATCGTCGCCAATGATGTCTCGCAGGCGGACGCGGGATTTGGCGTGGACACCAACCGCGTCACCATCATCCGCGCCGACGGGGAGGAGCACCTGCCGCTGATGACCAAGACGGCGGTGGCGCACGCCATCCTGGACCGCGTGCTGCGCTGATTCCTGTTCACCGGGGCTGGGCAGCCAGGGGCTGCAATCGCCGCTGCCGCAAGTGCGCCATGACGTCGTCGAGGTGGCGGCTCACCTGGAACTCGTGGTCGAACACCGCTTCCACCACGCCTGCCTCGTCGATCACGTAGGTCACGCGCTTCTCCACCCGCAGCACCGGGCGGACCACGTCATAGAGCTTGCCCAGGAGCCGCTGGTCGTCGCCAATGAGCGGGTAGCGCACACGCTCCGCGGTGGCGAAGTCGCATTGCACGCTGGGCTCATCCACCGAAACGCCAATCACTTCCGCGCCCAGCGCCTTGATCTCGTCGTAATTGTCGCGAAACCGTCGGGCCTGCGCGGTACATCCCGGGGTGAAGGCCTTGGGGAAGAAGTACATCACCACCTTCCGCCCGCGGAGTGCCGAGAGCCGGATTTCCTCGCCATTCGACGCCGCTGCCGAGAAATCGGGTGCCTTGTCGCCCACTTTCAACATGATGGTCGCTCCTTGGGCGGCGCCGTACTGATCGCCCGCCCTGCGTGCAACCTCGAGTGTCTGCCGAGTCGACTTCGGCACCGACGAGGTGGGTGGGCAGTGACTGGCGCATGGTCGGCGTCCTGGACTTCAAGCGCGTCACGAAGCGGGTGAGCGGAAGCAGCGGCGCCCTGGAGTGCGGTGCGAACCCGATCAAGTGGTTGACGACGTGAAGCACCGCCCTGGATCGGGCCGCCCCGACGGCGCGGACATCGTTCAATCCACCGGTGCCGCATGTTCTCGACGCTCCGCCGTGGGCAGGACCTGGTTGGACGGTGGACCCCATCCAGGGCGGTGCTTCACGTCGTCGACCGCTTGATCCGGTTCGCACCACACTCCAGAGGGTGTCTCGGAATATCTGGCGGCGATTGAACCGGAAACCCCGGTCACCCGGCCGCGAGGCGGAGGAGACCCTTGTTCCAGGCCGGGAGCAGCTTCCTCAGGTTGTGAGCGATCATCG
>JBFMGU010000087.1:0-38494 GCA_040752415.1 Myxococcota bacterium | reverse complement strand
GGCGTGAGCGGCGGGGGCTGCGACGACGGAGGACGGGACGCAGGGCGCTCCGCGGGCTTGGCCGCGACGGGCGCGGGCGGGACGGCCGGCAGGGGCGCCAGGGACTCCGACGGAGCCGGGGCGCGCGGGGTGGCGCGTGACGTCGTGGCGCGGGTGCGCGCGCGGGGCTTGGGGGCGGGCTCCGGCTCCGTCGCCACCGGCGCGGGCGCGGGGGCAGGTGCAGGCGCCGGGGCGGGCCTGGGCACGGCCGCCGGGGCGGGAGCGGGCGTCGGCAGCGGGCGGGCCACCTGTGCGGGCGGGGGAGCGGGCAGGGCGCCTTCCACCGGCTCCAAAACCTCCACACCGCCGCGGAACAGGGCGCCGTCCTCCATCATGAAGCGCCCCGCCGTCACGTCGCCCACCACGCGGCAACCGCGCAGCAGCTCCACGCTGTCGGTGGCGTGGATGTTCCCCAGCACCACGCCGGCAATGCGCGCGCGTCGGACGTGGACCTCCGCCTTCACCACGCCGGTGGCCTCCACGTGCAGCGCGGCTTCCAGCTCGACGATGCCTTCCACCCGCCCGGCCACGGTGAGGTCGCTGCTGCCGGTGATGTTGCCGGCAACGACGGAGTTGGGCGCTATGACGGTCATGGCCTCAGGCATCTGGCATCACCCTTCCACGTCCACGTTGCCTTTGAAGACGGCGCCATCCGCGATGAGGATGCGCGGGGCCTTGATGTCGCCCACCACGCGCCCGTCGGTGCGGACCTCCACGCGCTCGCGCGCCTGGATGTTTCCGGTGACGCTCCCGGCAATCTCCACGCTCACGGTGGTGACGTCCGCCTCGACGACGCCGCCCTCCGCCACCACCAGCGGCGCGCCCAGCTCCACGCGACCCTTGACGGTGCCCTGCACCACCACCGGGTCCTCGCCGCTGATCTCCCCGTCCACCATGATGGTGGTGCCCAGCACGGTGCCCGCCATCAGAGGTCCACCGGGAGCGGCACATCCATGTCGATGCGGCCCGTGAAGCGCGCGCCCGGCTCGATGGCCACGCGGGGTGCCTTGAGGTCGGCCTGGACCGCGGCGCCGCCGGCCACGTTCACCACCTGGCTGACCTGGATGCTGCCGCGCACCTTGCCGCGGATGGTGAGCGCGTCGGCGACGATGGAGGCCTCCACGTCCGCGCTCTCCTCCAGGGTGAGGTGGCTGCGCATGTGGATGTGGCCCTGGAGCCTGCCCTCGATGACGAGGTCCTCGGCGCCGGTGAGGTTGCCCTTGATGCGTGTGCCCTTGCCGATGATGCACGGTGAGTCACCGGTGGCCATGGGCGCTCCGAGCGCGACGGAAAACGGGTTTTCCCTCAGATGCCACGCGCTGCGACGAGGGATAGTGGGATGCGGCCGTCGGGGTCAAGAAAACCGCCCGTCGGCTGGCCGGCGCGGGGACGGGCGCGCTAAGAGGACGGCATGCCCGAGCAGAAACGTCCCAGCTTCACGGTGCACAAGCTGGAGGACACCGGCATCTGGCGCATCGAGCCGGTGGGGATCATGACGGTGGCGCGCCACGCGCTGCCCAGCGAGAAGGCGGCGTGGTCCGCGGTGCTGTACGTGGAGGGCTACGTGCGCAATGACGTGCTGCGCGACGTGGTGGCGCACCTGCGCGAGCGTGTGCTGGACAAGCTGGATGGGCCCTGGCACCTGCAGGTCAACGTGGTGACGCCGCTGGAGGTCAGTGGGCTGAGCACGGTGCCGCGGTGACGTCGGGAAGAGAAGGAAGTCAGAAGGGCCGCTCTTCCAGCGTTTCACCCGCGGCAGGCGCGACCATCTCATTCTGACTTCTGACTTCCTTTTCGGCCCGTCACGTTTACTCAATGGAACAATCGGCCGTACACCCGTCGCCGTTGACGTTGTTCCCGTCGTCGCACTCCTCGTTGTCGGTGAGCACGTTGTTGCCGCACGCGGTGAACGTGCAGTTGCTGTCGCAGCCGTCGCCGTCAAACAGGTTGGAGTCGTCGCACTCCTCGTCAATGCCCACCAGGCCGTTGCCGCACGCACTCGCCGAGCAGTTGACGTCGCAGCCGTCGCCGTTGACCGCGTTCCCGTCGTCACACGACTCGCCCAGCGAGATGTTGGCGGTGGTGGTCTGCAAGGTGGCATCCTGGAGGGCCAGCGCGCTGCAGATGTCCTCGTTGCGGTTCTCCGCGTCGCCGCCGCCCTGCTCGTCGAAGATCACCACCTCCTGGGCGCCGGTGCCGTTGCGGTGCACCAGGGCCACCGCCCAGCCCAGGAAGCTGATGGTGCCGCGGAAGCTCACGCCAAAGGTGTTGTCGCCGGGCTGCACCAGGGCAAGGATGGCCGGGTCGGTGACGGTGGCGCTGCCGATGCCCGGGGTGCAGCTGCACGTGGCGATGCCCACCGCGCTGCTGGCCGCGGGCGTGTCGTTGACGCGGAACCGGATGGTGGATGCGCTGAAGTTGCAGTTGGCGGCCAGCCAGAGGAACTCCAGCGCGGTCACCGGCGTGGTCTCCACCGTCCCGTTGCCGCACACCGCCTCCTCGCCGCACGTCGGGGAGCAGCCGTCGCCGCCCACGGTGTTCCCGTCGTCGCAGGCCTCGCCGCTGGTGAGGATGCCGTTGCCGCACGCGGTCACCGTGCAGTTGCTGTCGCAGCCATCGCCGTCGACGAGGTTGCCGTCGTCGCAGCCCTCGTCGGGCGCGGCCACGCCGTTGCCACACGCGCTCAGCGTGCAGTTGGTGTCACAGCCGTCACCGTTCACCGTGTTCCCGTCGTCACACTGCTCGCCGCCGCCCTGCTGGCCGTTGCCGCACGCGCTCACGGTGCAGTTGTTGTCGCAGCCGTCGCCGTTCACCGTGTTGCCGTCGTCGCATGCCTCGGTCAGGACCACGGAGGCGTTCACGGTGGCCGGCGCGGGATTCTGCGCGGCGCCCGCGGCGCACAGGTCCTCGTTGCGGTTCTCCGCGTCGCTGCCGCCGCCCTCGTCAAACAGCACCACCGTCTGCGTCCCGCCGGCCTTGTGCAACGTCACGGTGGCCCAGCCCAGGTGGTTGTTGGTGCCGCGGTAGTTGACCGTGAAGCTGTTGCTGCCGGCGCGGACCAGGGCCAGCACTGCGGGGTCGGTCACCATCTGGGAGCGGATGCCGGGGAAGCAGAACGCGCAGAAGCCCTCGTCGCCCACGGTGTTGAGCGCGAGCGAGCCGTTGATGCGGAAGCGGATGTTGGTGGGAGCGCCGGAGCAGTTGGTGGCCAGCCAGGTGAACTCCAGCGCGTCCACCGGCGTGGCTTCCACCTGCCCGTTGCCGCACGCCGCCTCCAGCTGACAGCCCGCCGAGCAACCGTCGCCACTGGCGGTGTTCCCGTCGTCGCAGGCCTCCCCGCTGGTGACAATGCCGTTGCCGCACGCGGTGATGGTGCAGTTGCTGTCGCAGCCGTCGCCGTTGACGGTGTCCCCGTCGTCGCACTGCTCCGCGCTGGTGGTGATGCCGTTGCCGCACGCGGTGGTGGTGCAGTTGCTGTCGCAGCCGTCTCCGTCGACGAAGTTGCCGTCGTCGCACTGCTCACTGCCGCCTTGCTGACCGTTGCCGCAAGCGCTGAACGTGCAGTTGTTGTCGCAGCCGTCGCCGTTCACCGTGTTGCCGTCGTCGCAGGGCTCATTCAGGGTGATGGTGGCGGAGGTGGACTGAAGCGGCGGGTTCTGCAGCGCACCGGCGGCGCACAGGTCGGTGCTGCGACGCTCCGCGTCACCGCCGCCACCCTCGTCGAAGATCACCACCGTCTGGCTGCGGCCCGACATGCGGACCACCGCGGTGGCCCACGCCAGCATGTTGTTGGTGCCCTGGAAGTTCACACTGAAGGTGTTGTTGCCCTCCACCACGCGCGCCAGGACGGCCGGGTCGGTGACGGTGACGGTGCGGATGCCCGGCGTGCAGCTGCACGTGCCGGTGTCCCCGGTGGTGCTGGCGGCGAGGGAGCCGTTGACGCGGAAGCGGATCGTCGTGGCGGCGCCGGCGCAGTTGGTGGCCAGCCAGTTGAACTCCAGCGCCACCACCGGCGTGGGCTCCGCGGTGCCGTTGCCACACACCACCTCCTGCGTGCACGTGCCCGAGCAGCCGTCGCCGGGGACGGTGTTGCCGTCGTCGCAGGCCTCTCCGCTGGTGACAATCCCGTTGCCGCAGGCGGTGAACGTGCAGTTGTTGTCGCAGCCGTCGCCGTTGACGGTGTTCAGGTCCTCGCACTGCTCGGTGCCGGCGATGATGCCGTTGCCACACGCGCTGGTGGTGCAGTTGTTGTCGCAGCCGTCGCCATTGACCGTGTTGCCGTCGTCGCACTGCTCGCTGCCGCCCTGCTGGCCGTTGCCGCAGGCGCTGACCGTGCAGTTGTTGTCGCAGCCGTCGCCGTTGACCGTGTTGCCGTCGTCGCACTGCTCGGAGAGCGAGACGGTGGCGTTGGCGGACTGCTGCGGTGGATTCTGCAGGAAGCCCGCGGTGCACAGGTCCTCCCGGCGGGCCTCCGCGTCGCCGCCGCCGCCCTCGTCGAAGATCACCACCTCCTGGCGCGTGCCGCCGAGCTTGCGGATCACCACGGTGGCCCAGGCCAGCGCGTTGTTGGTGCCGGTGAACGTGACGGAGAAGCTGTTGCTGCCGTTGGTGACGCGGCTGAGGATGGCCGGGTCGGTGACGGTGGCGGTGCCGGACCCGGGGGTGCAGCTGCAGGTGCCCTCGTCGCCGGTGGTGGTGAGGGCCAGGGTGCCGTTGACGCGGAAGCGGATGTTGGACGGCGTGCACGCGAAGTTGGTGGCCAGCCAGGCGAACTCCAACGCCACCACCGGGGTGGCCTCGGCAACGCCGTTCCCGCACGCCGCTTCCCGCGTGCAGGTGGCGCTGCACCCGTCGCCGGCCACCGTGTTCCCGTCGTCACAACCCTCCCCGCTGCTGACGATGCCGTTGCCGCAGGAGGTGGCCGTGCAGTTGTTGTCGCAGCCGTCGCCGTTGGTGGCGTTGCCGTCGTCGCACAGCTCGGCCACCTGGATGAACGCGTCGGCGCTCTGGACCGGCGGGTTCTGCAGGAAGCCGGCGGCGCACAGGTCGGGGTTGCGCGCTTCCGCGTCGCCGCCGCCACCCTGGTCAAAGAGGACGATCTCCTGGCTGCGTCCGTCGTCGGTGTGGATGGTGAGGGTGGCCCAGGCCAGGAAGTTGTTGGGCTCCATGTAGTCCAGCTCGAAGGTGTTGTTGCCGTTGAGGATGAGCGCCATCACCGCGGGGTCGGTGACCACCGAGTTGCCCACGCCGGGCGTGCAGGTGCAGGTGCCGTTGTCTCCGACGGTGCTCAGGGCCAGCGAGCCGTTGATGTAGAAGAAGATCTGGTCGGCGCCGCCGCTGCAGTTGCTGGCCACCCAGTTGAACTCCAGGGCCACCGGCGCGCTCTGGTCCACCACGCCATTGCCGCAGTCACCCTCACGCTTGCACTCGGCGGAGCACCCGTCGCCGCCCACGAGGTTGCCGTCGTCACATTCCTCGCCCGTCTCCAGGCGGCCGTTGCCGCACACCCGCCCGCCGCCACTGCTGGAGGAGCTGCTGGATACCGCGCCGCTGCTCGACGACGAGGAGGAGGAGGAAGAAGCCGCGCCGCTGCTGGAAGAGGACGACGAAACGGCCCCGCTGCTCGAGGAAGACGATGACGCCGCGCCGCTCGAGGAGGAGGAAGACGAGGCCGCGCCACTGGAGGACGAAGACGACGACGCCGCGCCGCTGGAGGAGGACGACGAGGAGAGTGCGCCGCTGCTCGATGATGACGACGAAGAGGCAGCGGAGGACGAAACGCCACCACTGCTGGACGAGGACGCCGCGGAGCTGCTCACGAACCCGCTGGACGAGGAGGACGCCGCTCCGCTGGAAGACGACGAGGAAGCGCTGGAGGAGGACACCGCCCCGCTGCTCGAGGAGGACGACGAGGCCGCTCCGCTGCTGGAGGACGACGAGGCGGACGACGAGGCTGCTCCGCTGCTGGAGGACGACGAGGCGCTGGAGGACGACGCCGCGCCACTGCTGGAGGAGGACGCAGCACTGGACGACGAGACCGCACCGCTGCTCGAGGACGACGAAGCGCTCGCCGAGGAGGAGACGGCGCCGCTGCTGGACGATGACGACGCGGAGCTGCTCACGAATCCGCTGGACGAGGACGAAGCGGCGCCGCTGCTGGACGACGCCGAGGCCGACGAGCTGATGCCGCTGCTGGACCCGCTGGAGGAGGACGAGCTGGCCGACGAGGACACCGCGCCGGAGCTGCTGGAGGAGAGCCCCGATGACGAGGACCCGCTGGAGGTCGAGAGACTGGTGGACCCGCTGCTGGTGGACCCCGTGCCGCTGCTGCTCCCGCTGGACGACGAGGACACCAGGCCCGAGCTGGATCCCGAGGACGACGACGCGGTCACGCTGATGGACGTGGACCACCCGGAGCTTCCCGTGCTGGAGCTGGTTTCCTCGACGAGCCCCGCGTCCGGCGCCAGGTCATACGCCTCGCCGAGCTGGGTGGTGGGCGTGGATGCCGTGCACGCCACCAGCGCCAGCCAGACGCCAGCAGCGCCAAACACCAACCTCGATCGAGGGGAGCTCATGTGCGTCGACGACACCGGAGAAGGAGCGGTGCAAAAGTATGGGACGCGCCACGGCAGAGATCCAGAAACGGGCGGAGGCGCGCGGATCCCAGGGTGGGACATCTGCGCACCATCGGCGGTCCGCGGCCCCAAGTGTTCGGAAGATCAGGGGTTTGGCAACGGGAGGTGGTGCGCACTCCCATCGGTCGGACCCGGTCGCGTGGCCGGTCTGTTCGGAATAGCCGCCTGCAGGCGGGGCGTTGGCCGTGCGCTCGGAATCGTCCCGTCGGGGGAGGGGGCATGGGCGGTCGGTGCGTTGCGCTGCTGGCGCTCCTGTTGCCATCCACGCTCCTCGCCGAGACGCCGCGGGGGGAGCGGCTGTTCGTGGAGAAGGGATGCCTCGGCTGCCACGGCGCCAGTGGGCGCGGCGGCGTGGGGCCCACGTTGATCCGCACGTCCTTGTCGTTCGACGCGTTCCTCAACCAGGTGCGCTCCCCCCGCGCGCTGATGCCGCCGTTCCCGGAGCGCGTGGTAAGCGCGGACGAAGCGCGCGCGATCTACGACTATGTGCAGACCCTGCCTCCGCGGCCGCCGCGCCTGCGCGCGCAACTGCCCAGCGGCGTGCTGGACCCCGCCACCTGCCAGGGCTGCCATCTCGAGGTCACTCCCGGCGTGGCGCGGCAGTTCGCCACCAGCGCCATGGGTGCGGCGGGAGTCCAGAATCCCCGCGTGGAGTTCCACCGCTCCCAGCTCACCTGCGCGGACTGCCATGGCACCAACCACGACGACATCATGGTCGAGCGCGGCCGCGTACCGGAGGCGGTGTGCGCCACGTGCCACGCGCAGATCTACCAGGACCACGTGGTCAACGCGGGACACTCCTACGGTCCGGGTCCGGGCGGCCTGGGGATCAACTGGGAGCGGAACATCGGCGTGCCGCACTACCAGCAGATGCCGCGCAAGGTGATGGAGACCGGCTGCGACGCGTGCCACGCGCAAGCTGGCGCCACCGACGAGAAATACTGGAGCAGGCAGGAACGGCGTTACGTCGACGGAAGCAGCCTCCCATACCGCAACGGCTGCATTGCCTGCCACACCCGCCACGCGTTCTCGCTGGAGGAGGCGCGCAAGCCCGAGGCGTGTTTCACCTGTCACATGGGCCCGGACCACCCCAACTACGAGGCCTACATGTCCTCCAAGCACGGCTCCATCTACGCCGCGCGCGGTGCCACCTGGGACTTCAGCTCGCCGCTGGCGCAGGCCACGTGGGACGCGCCCACCTGCGCCTATTGCCACATGCTCTACGTGGATGACGACGGAAAGCGCCATTCCAGCCACGACATGCGTCGCAAGATCATCTGGGGCATGGGCGTGCAGGCGGCCGCCGGGGAGCTCACCGACATCTCGGTGTCGACGGAGAACGAGGCGCGTCGACGCGAGATGGTGAAGGTCTGCCTCACCTGCCACAGCGAAGACAAGGCGCGCGGCTACCTGGAGACGGCGGACGCGCACAAGCTGGCGGGGGATGCGCTGGTGGTGCAGGCGCGGGGGATCCTGGCCGCGCTCTACCGGGACGGGCTCATCCGTCCCAGCCACGCCCAGACGGCGGCAGGCCTGCTGCCGGGGCCACGCTACTCGGCCATCGAGCTGCCCGGCGGGCTGGCCCAGCACTCGCCCTCCAGCATCTACTACGACGTCACCGGCATCGAACGGGAGTACTTCGACATGTTCTTCTTCTCCGCGCTCAAGAGCTACAAGGGCGCCTTCCACATGAGCCCGGATTACGGCTGGTGGTACGGCTACGCGGAGGTGTTGGGACATCTCGCCCGCATCCGCGACGAGGACGAGCGCATGCGCGAGGCGCACGCCGTGCAGCAGCGCACCTCCTTCATGCTGCTCACCGGCCCGCTGATGGTGTTGGCGGTCCTGGGCGCGGTGGCGCTCTTTCGGAGTCACCTGCGACGACGGAGCTGAGTCGGGCGGCGCGTCGGTCAGGGGACGGACCGGGGAATCCCCCACGACGCACGTTCTGCGGCCCCAGCGGAGGCGTGGGCGGTGACGTGAGGCGCGGTGACGTCGGAGCGGGGATCCGGTAAGGAGGCCGCGCAACTTCCGTTCTCGAGGTGATTCGGTGACCACTGCCCAGCACTACAAGTCCAATCTCCGCGACATCTCCTTCAACCTCTTCGAGTTCCTGGACATCGGCGCGCACGCGCTGGGCAAGGGCCGCTTCGAGTCCATGGACGTGGAGAGCGCGCGGGAGGCGTTGAAGGCCATTGAGCGGCTGGCGCTCGATGAGTGGGGCCGCAGCTTCGTGGAGACGGACCGTCACCCGCCGCAGCTGGATGCCTCCGGCCAGGCCGTGCTGCCCGAGGGACTCAAGGCGTCGTTGAAGGCGTACTGGGATGCGGGTTGGTCCGGCCTGGAGCTGCCCACGCACCTGGGTGGCTACGGCGCGCCGCCCACGGTGGTGTGGTCCGCTTTCGAGATGCTGGCCGGCGCGCACGCTTCCGCGCTGCTCTACCTCCTCGGCACCCACGTGGCGCGCGTCATCGACGCCCTGGGCACCGCCGAGCAGAAGGCGCGCTTCGTGAAGCCGATGGTGGAGCGTCACTGGGGCGCGGCCATGGTGCTCACCGAGCCGGACGCCGGCAGCGACGTGGGCGCCGCGCGCACCAAGGCCCGCCAGGTCAAGGACGACCTCTGGGAGATCAGCGGCGTCAAGCGTTTCATCACCAACGGTGACTTCGACGCGGTGGAGAACGTGATCCACCTGGTGCTGGCGCGTCCCGAGGGAGCGGGGCCCGGCACCAAGGGCCTGTCCATGTTCATCGTCCCCAAGCTCTGGGTGAATGACGACGGGACGCTGGGCGAGCGCAACAACATCCGCTGCACCAAGCTCGAGAAGAAGATGGGGCTGAAGGGCTCGGCCACCTGCGAGATGACCTACGGGGAGAACGGTCCGTGCCGCGGCTATCTCGTGGGGAACGTGCACGACGGCATCCGCCAGATGTTCAAGGTCATCGAGTACGCGCGCATGGCCATGGGGGTGAAGTCCATGGGCACGCTCTCCGCCGCGTATTTCAACGCGTTGGCCTACGCCAAGGACCGCAAGCAGGGCACCGACCTCACGCGCGCCGCCGACAAGGCTGCCCCGCGGGTGACCATCATCAACCACGCCGACGTGCGTCGCATGCTCATGATGCAGAAGGCCCACGCCGAGGGCATGCGCGCGATGTGCCTGTGGACCGCGCACCTGCAGGACCGCGTGGAGCTGGCGGGCGGGCACGGCTCCTCGGAGGCGCGGGCGCTGGATGCGCTCAATGACCTCATGCTGCCGCTGGTGAAGGGCTACTGCTCCGAGAAGGCCTACGAGCTGCTCTCGCTCTCCATGCAGTGTTTTGGCGGCTCGGGGTACATCCAGGACTTCCCCGTCGAGCAGTTCGTGCGCGACCAGAAGATCGACTCCCTCTACGAGGGCACCACGCACATCCAGGCGCAGGACCTGTTCTTCCGCAAGATCGCGCGCGACGGCGGGCAGACGCTGCAGGGCCTGCTGGGCCAGATCCGCGAGAGCCTGGAGGGTGAGCTTTCCGGGGAGGCGCTGAAGGAGGAGCACACCGCGCTCACCGAGGCGCTGCAGAACGTGGAGGCGATCTTCATGGCCATGCTGGGCAAGGTGGGTGAGTCGGTGCACCACGTGGGCCTGCACGGCAACCGCATCCTCTCCGCGCTGGCGGAGCTGGTGCTGGGATGGCTCCTGGCGCGGCACGCGGCGTTGGCCCTGCGTCGTCGCAGCGAGGCGCCGGAGGCCGACCGCGCCTTCTACGACGGGAAGATCGCCTCGGCGCGCTTCTTCGCGCGGGAGGTGCTGCCGGGCATCGGGCTCTCGCGGCGCCTCATCGAGGAGAGCCGGCTGGACCTCATGGAAATCTCCGAGGACGCGTTCTGAGGGATCACCCCCGCGTTTGGCGACGGATGACGGTTGCCGGGGCCCTACGCAGCGTCTAGGAACGGTGCCCATGGAGCTCCGCGTGATGCTGACGCTGGCGGCCGTGATGGGCACGCTGCTGGGCTGTCCGCGCCTGGTGACCTCCACGTCGTTGATTCCGGGGTCGCGCAACGTGGGGGAAGCGTGTCGCGCCGACGACGAGTGCGGCACCGGGTTCTGCAAGAACCGGGTCTGCTGTCGCACCGAGTGCGGCGTGGAGCAGTCCTGTGCGCTGGACGGGTTCGAGGGGACGTGCCTGGACCGTCGTCCTGGTGACCGCTGCGCGCGCGACGTGAACTGTCCGAGCGGGGTGTGCCGTGAGCGGATGTGCTGCGACCGCGCCTGCGACGGGACGGAGTCCTGCACCCTGCCGCGCGCACCCGGCCTGTGCACCACGCGTGAGCTGGGGGATCCCTGCGCCAGCGACGCGGAGTGCCAGAGTGGTGCCTGTGTCGACGGCGTGTGCTGCAATGAGCGCTGCGGGACGTGTCGCACGTGCAACGCGCCGGGGAGCGCGGGCGTGTGCACGCTGGTCCCGGACAACACCGACCCCGACGGAGACTGCGCCGCGGAGGCGTGCCTGGCGTGTTTTGGCGGCTTCTGCCTGCCGGCGCTCCCGGGCACCGACCCGCAAGGCACCTGCGCACCGGGTCAGGCCTGTGACTCGCTGCGCACGTGTCGCTCCGCGCCGGGGAGCGCGTGCACCGAGGCCACCGGGTGCGCCGCGGGGGATTGCATGGCGGATGTCTGCCTCCGCACCGAGCAGGTTTCCGTGATCCCCACCGAGGAGCGCCTGCTGCCGGGCGTCCGCCGCGTGCACGACGTGACGCAGGATGCCTCCGGTGTGCCGGTGATGCTGCTGGTGGATCGGCTGGAGGGATTGACGGGGGACCGGGTCGTCGTCACGCGCAAGGGCACGGAGGGATGGACGCGCGCGGTGCTGGCGCGGGATGTGCTGCCGTTCGACTACGGGCGCGTGGTGACGGTGGGCTCGTGGACGTTGGTGGGCTTCCTGGAACGACGTCGCAACTTTGATGATCCCGCCGCCACCACCGCGCCCACCTGTCGCGACCCGCGAGGCTTCATGCCCTGTGGATTGAGCGGGACGTGGGTGGGACCGGATGGCTCGGTGGGCGCCACGGACATGGTGGCGGCGGGGTTCAAGCCCGAGGAGGTGCCCACCATCATCTGGTTCGACCTCGCCGCGCGCGACACGGGCCACGTGGCCTTCGTGGCGGCGATGGGCGAGGACCATCCCGCGACCCTCACCGTGTATGAGCGCGACCCGGTCAGCGGCGCCTACCGTCGACGAAACGTGGCGAACGACAACGCCTCTCCCGGCGCCGCGGTGTACGCGCAGGGAACGCTCACGGTGTTTGACACCGCGGGCGGACAGCTGCGCGCGCTGGCCCTCGTCGACGACACCACGGTGCAGTCGTCCAGCGTTGCCAGCCCGTGCGCTCCCAGCGAGCTGTTCGCCACCGTCGTCGACGCGAGCGGCATGGTCCACCTCACCTCCATGTGCGAGGAGAACGAGCTGCGCAACACCTTCCTGCACGCGGTCTACAACCCCGCGGCACCGCCCACGGAACGGCTGACGCAGGTCACCCTCACGGACATCCAGGACGAGGTGGGGCCGCTTCTCGGCGTCTTTGGCGCCTATCCGGCCACGGTGGCCGGCGGAGCCAACCCCGTGATCCTGCAGGGCGGCGCGTACAACTACGTGGCCTGGCAGGACGCAACGCGGACGTGGCGGCTGCAACGCGCCGTGAGTCCGCCGCTGGGCGTGGAGGATTTCACGCGCGCGCTCGTGGTCGACGTGCACACGCTGCCGGACGGCCGGCGCTTCCCGGTGGCGGCGTGGAGCATTGACTACGCCAACGGGCAATCCGACGTGTTGTTCACGCAGTTCCTGCCGTGAGCGCGGTGGCGACGGTCAGGCCTTGACGATGTTCACCGGCAACGTCACCACCAGGCATGCACCGGGGACCCGGTCACGAGGGCCTGCTCGCGCAAGGCGTCACGAGTCGGCGGCGCGAGCCCTGGAGTGCGTGTGCAAGCGCCCAATCTGTGTTCGCAGCGCAGTGGGGGCGCGCAGCACCGCCCTGGTTCGGGTGATCCGTTCATCACGGGCCCACGTCGGCTGGGCAGCACCGGCGTCGCCCTGAGCCAGGGCGGTGCTGCGCGCCCCCACGGCGCTGCGAACACGGAATGGGCGCTTGCACACGCACTCCAGGGCTCGCGCCGCGCGGACCCGTGACGCCTTGGCGCGAGCGGGAGCGGGCGCTGTGCCCGTCGGAGTACCACCGAAAGGGCCGACGAGTTCGCGGCGACGGGGATGGAGCCCGGAGCGGCGCATGGGGTTTTCCCGATCAAAGCGTGACCCTTCCGAGCGCGCATGGCCTGCGGTACGACGTGGACAAAGGTCCTGGGGTGCACCATGCGCGCAGCGGTGATTGGCCTGGTCTTCATGGCGGGAGCGGTGGCCTGCAGCAGCTCGGAGGGTTCCGAGGGTGGTGGCCCCGGCGGTGGCGCTCCGTTGACGCCGGGGGTCACCGTGACGTCCACCGCGTCCTCGTCCTCGGGAGGAACCGGCACTTCCTCCAGCAGCAGCACGGGTGGCCCGGCATGGACCGGCTTTCCGGCGTGCACACCGCAGTCCTCGTCGTCGAGCTCCAGCTCCAGCGTGGGAACCGGTTCCAGCTCCGGCAACCCGTGGGAGTGCCTGGGCCACGTCTGCTGGCCGCCGCCCGAGGTCCCGAGCACCACCATCACCGTGCGCGCGCTCGATTACATCGCCGACACCAACGTGGAGGGCGTCACCGTCACGCTGTGCGCCGAGAATGACTTTGACTGCGAGACGCCGCTGCAGACCGGGGAGACGGACTCCTTTGGCGAGGTCACGCTGACCCTGCCGCTCGCCGAGGACCACGGATTCGCCGGTCACATCGAGCTGACCGCGGGCGACCGCGTGCCCACCATCGTGCACCTGTATCCGCCGCCGACGGGAAACACCTCGTCGTGGCTGGTAGGCGTGTTCACCCATGAGCAACTGGACCTGGTGGCGCGCCTGGCGGGCGCGGACAACATCAAGCCCAGTCGGGGTCACGTGGGCGCGCTCGTCGAGAATTGCGCGGGTGACGGCGCGGCGGGCGTGACGTTCAACCTGGAGTCCATGGACGTGGTCACCAGCTGGGCGTACCTGGAGAACAACATCCCCAACGAGAATGCCACCGCCACCGACGAGACCGGCACCGTGGGCTTCTTCAACGTGCCCACCGGTTTCACGTTTATCAGCGCCACCCGCGTCGCGGGCGGTGTGATGATCGGCCGCGTGCCGGTGCTGGTGCGGGATGGCTGGGTCACCACCCTGGTGGTGCCGCCGACGCCGTTGTGAGCGGCCACCGTCGACGCCCGCCCTCGAGGGTCGCGGCGTGATTGCCTCACCGTGGCGTGGCGCCGCACGAGAGGGTGTTGGGGTTGGGAAGGCGCAGCACGGTGTCCTCCTGAAGATCAGCGCTTCCCTCGTTCCGCCGCGGCCTGCTGTTTGAGCTTGGTGCGGTGCTGCAGGATCAGCGCGTCCAGAACCGCGAGCGCCACCTTGCGCGACTCCTTGTCAAACCGCGCCACCTCCCAGAAACGCTGACGAACTTCCCGGTCGTGCACGGTCTCCTCGTCACTTTCGTGGACGAGCCAGTCCAGGGTCACGCGCAGCGCATTGGCCAACGGCGGCAGCACATCCATCGAGGGCTGCGAATCACCCGACTCATATCGCTTGATCGTGAGGGGGCTGACGCCCACCAGCGTGGCCAGCTCCTCCTGCGTGAGGTCCGCCTCCGTCCGCAAGACCCGCATCCGCCTGCCAAAGTTCTCCATGGAAGCCTCGTCGTCATGATCCGGACGCCGCGGGGGGAGGGTCCCGGACCGTCTTCAGACATGATATGTTGGGAGGTAACAAGTATGAAGGCGCCTCCGGGCCCACCCCCCGCCGGCCCGGGCGAGCCTTCCGCGGCCCACCGTGCACGCCCTCCCCGCCAAACCACGCCACGACCCTGCACGCGGCCGGGAGTGGCACCGTCGACCGTGCTCAGTTGTCCGGCGTGGTCTTCGCCAACGTGGTCACGCCGGCGCCCCAGTACTCGACGGTGGCATCCACCTGGATCTGCGAGCCCAGCCCCGTGGTCCGGTCGATGGCGAAGATCTTTCCGTCACGGTTGAACGCGTAGAGCGTGCCACCCCAGTACCCGAGGCCCCAGGTGCGCTCCGTGCCAATGCCGTTGCCGATGATGGTGGCCTGCCACGTGGTCGTGTCGATGCGGGCGAGGTAGTCGGGCAGCTCCGCCTCGTCCTTCACGGTGGCGTACATGCCGTCATTGGCAATGGCCACGATGTCACCACTGGTCACCCAGCCGCCGCCATAGGCGCCCAGGTACGAGGTGGTGCCGTCGGTGATGTCGATCTCGTAGAGCGCGCCGTCGGAGCGCGTGGCGCCCACCAGCCGCTCCTCCGTGGGGGAGAGCACGCCAATGGGCACGAAGGTCAGGCCCACGAAGTTCTCGGTCAGCTCCGCGATGCGCACCGCGCGCCAGGTGGGGCTCTCAATGCGAAACAGCGCATAGGTGGTGGGGTTCTCGTAGACCTGGCCCACGCCGAACATGAAGCCTTCCGCGTCCACGGCCAGGTCGGTCATGGCGGCGTCCAGCGTGCCGTCGTTCTCGTCGCGGAAATCAAACTGGCCCAGCGTGGTGCGCGTCAGCGCCTCCGCGTCCAGGCGGAACAGCGTGTCCTGGCTGTGCGCAAACACGTACGCCGGCGGCTCCACCACCCCGCTGGACGAGGAAGACGACGACGTGCTGCTGGCGCTCGACGAGGACGACGCGGTGGCGCTGGTGCTCCCGCTTCCGCTGCCGCTTCCGGTGGAGCCACTGGCGCTGGAGCTTGTGCCACCGCTGCTGGTGCTGCTGGAGGAACCCACCCCGCCCGACGACGACGAGCTGCCCGCGCCGCCCGTCGACGAGCTGCTGGAGCTGGACCCGGTGAGGATGATGCGGCCGCCGTCGGATTCTCCGTTTCCGGTGGTCTGTCCGTCGGGACACGCGGTCACCAGCAGGCAGAGAGGGAGGAGGAGGGGTCCGGTGCTGCGGATGGCGCGCATTCCAAGTGCTCCACGAGTCGTCCCGGGGCGGGACATGATGATTGGGCCAGCGGCATAGGACCCGCCGCGGCAACGTGCAACCGTACGGCGCCGGATGGGATTCAGGCCTTGAGGCCCGCCAGCGCGCAGATGCGACGGAACGCCGTCTCGCTCACCGCCATGGTGGACAAGCGCGGGATGCGCACCAGGTCCATGTCCTTCGTGTCGGCGTCGGACTTGATGGTCTTGAGTGTGACCGGCTCCTGGGCGCGCGCCAGGAACTCCAGGTCAAACACCGCGAGCTTCTCGTCCTTGGGGTCGGGACGGCCGTCACCCACCGCGCGACCCAGCCCCACCACCGCCTTCTCGTCGCCGGTGTGGTAGATGAGGACCTTGTCGCCCTTCTTGATGGAGCGGATGTGACGCACCGCGGTGGGGTTCTTGACGCCGTCCCACACCGTCTTCCCGTCGCGCTCGAGCTCGCTGAGCCCGTAGGTCTCCGGGTCGCTCTTGACGAGGAAATACGCCATGGCCGGTCTTCCTCAGCGCGGGTTGCGGCCCAGCGCGCGCTGCAGCGTGGGGAGCATCGTCGTGGTGGCCACGTCGGACGCGGCGAGCTGGTCAATCCCACGGCACTCCGGTCGCGGCACCTGCTGGGTCCGGGAAACGGACTGACGGTGCGTCGGCGTCCAGAGGGCGTCGTGGTGGAATCGTTCGCGGTCGTCGATGTTGGGGCGGTGGAGCATGGCGCAGCCAAATAGGAGACAAACGTTGGCCGTGCAACGGAAAACCCAACTGCGTTTCCAGCGGGTTCTCCCGGGCCATTCCCGCAGACGCGTCGGCCCTCCGTCCAGCCGGTTCCAGGTTGTCGACGTGGAAACGCGCATCCTGGCGAACCTGGTCTTCAACGGGTGAAGCGTCCGTGGTGCGGTCCGCGTTGTCGGCCGGTTGTGCCCGTGATGGTCGAGCGACATCAGTACGCAGGAGGTCGTGGCGCGCACCGGCGTCTTGACCATGACCTGCCGACCCAGGAGTGCACCATGGCCATCCGTGACGTCGCCGTGCTGGTTGGGAGTCTTCGCAAGGAGTCGTTCAATCGTCGTGTCGCGCAGGCGCTCATGGAGCTGGCGCCGTCCTCCCTGAAGCTGGAGATCGTCGAGATCCGGCAGCTCCCGCTCTACAACCAGGACGACGACGCCAATCCTCCCGCGGCCTCCGTGGCCTTCAAGACGCGCATCAAGGCGGCGGACGCCGTGCTGTTTGCCACGCCGGAGTACAACCGCTCCGTGCCGGGAGTGCTGAAGAACGCCATTGACATTGCGTCACGGCCCTACGGACAGAGTGCGTGGGAGGGAAAGCCGGGTGCGGTGATCAGCGCGTCGCCAGGCAGCGTGGGCGGGTTCGGCGCCAACCACCACCTGCGTCAGTCCCTGGTGTTCCTCAACGTGCCGTGCATGCAGCAGCCGGAGATGTACCTGGGACACATCCACAACGCCCTCGACGCGCAAGGCAAGGTGAGCGACCCGAAGGTGCGCGAGCTGTTGCAGAAGTTCATCAACGCCTACGCGGCGTGGGTGGAGGCGCACCTCCGGCGCTGAAGGGCCATCGGCGCATCAGGGCAGCCGCCCACCACCGACGGTCGCACCTGGCGACAGCCTGGCACTGGGCGCCTCCATGACGAGACCGCGTCGCCACAGGAAGGCCCGCATCCACTTGTCGGCGGCCCAGGCCGTGGCCACGGTCGACCAGGACACGCTTGCCACGACGGAAAGTCCCAACAGTGCGCCGAGCTTGGACCAGGGAAGGTGGGGGATGGTCGCCACGCGAAAGCCGCACCAGGCCAGGACCCCCGACGTCAACGTGGCCATCAGCAGGCTGATGGGGATCCAGCGCCGCTCGCGGGTTGTTCCCAGCGGGCGAACGGCGGCCACGTAGCCCGCGGTGCTGCGCACCTGGAACTCCAGCGGTCCTCCGTTCGCATCCCGCTCCGTGACTTCCACCACGAGACGACGACCGCACGCAGGATACGGACAGAGCGCGATTCCCACGAAGTGCGCGGCCTCGTGAATGGACAGTGCGCCTCGACAGTGCGGGCATGGGGCCTGCGAGTCGAGGTCAGCGATCCGGATGCCGGACGCCGCGGAGGAGAGCATGCCGCGCATCATCGTTCCTCCTCCGGCCAGTTTCCCACGTCGTCACCGCCGCCCTCCTGGCCGTCGGGGCCTTTGCTGCGGACGTCGAACCTGGACGCGTTCCGGGCGCCCGGGATGACGTATTCGTACGGACCGCCCCAGGGATCCCGTGGAACGCGCTCCAGGATGGGAGCACCGCCGCTGCGCGACGCGGTGAGCACGGCAAGGCCCTCCGACGTCGACGGATAGCGACCGAACATCACCTTGTAGGTATCGACGGCCTTGGCGAGCTCCATGGCCTGCGTCCGCGCAGCGCTCCGCTGCCCGTCCGTCATGACTCCCATGGCGCTGACGCCCACGGCCGCCGCGATCAAGCCCAGGAGCGTGATGACAACCATGATCTCGATCAGGGTCATTCCCCTCGCCACCCGACGTCGGTGCTTCCTGCGTGTTTGCATGTCTTCCTCCGCACCAAGGCAACACTGCTCCCCGCGCCTGGGGATTCAGGCGTGTTGGAAGGTGCTGCGTGTGATGCGGAGTGCACGCTTCAACCCGCGTGCCACCGGGTTCTCCGTCGGGAGCAGGCGGTGAACAGGCGGCGACGCGGTGCAGAGTGGCACAGCGAGGGGAACGAGAGGCGTGGGCGCTGACATTGTGGCACTGGGCAGAGCGCGCGCGAGTTCAGCGTCCCAGAACGCCGCGAACCGGTGCGCCGCGTGGGCGTTGCCGACATCGTCGGCGGGTCCACGGTTGTGGCCAATCTCAACCGGCCAGACATCGACCTCAGAGAGCCAAGTACCTGGCCAGAAGTTCTTTCACAGATGGAGGAGCTCCGGTGCGCCCGGACAGCCCGAGCCAAAGCGGTATTTCAGACCGCACTCCCAAAGGTGCGGGCGCCGCGAGTGCGCTTTCTTCGGATCGCCCGCACCGCGGCTGCTCGTCGGGAAACTCTGCGTGCCGGCTTCTCCGCCCAATGGGATGGGCGCGGCCGGCGCTTTGGGAGTGCGGTCTGAAATACCGCTTTGGCTCGATCTGTTCGGACTCAACATTGAGGCGACGGAACAGAGCGCCCAGCAACAGGAACACCAACGACGCCATCAGCCAGAAACGCGGTCGCGAGTCCTGGGCCGGGTTCACCAGGGGTACCAGCGGAAACAGCAGCAGCGTCGTGCACGCCAGCTCCACGGCCGTGTCCTCCGCTCAGCAACAGTCCTGAACGGTGACAACGCCCGAAGGTCCCATCCGCACGGTCCGGGTTCACTCAGACGGGAGCAGCCACGACGTCAGCGACCAGGCCCCAAGCGCGCCGACGAGCGGAACACCCGCGCTCATTCCCAGCAGTCCCAGTCCCGCCACGACCGCGGACATGAACACCGCGTTGAGGAGCAACCAGCGCGTGTACGCCCACGAGCCCGTGCTCGGGAGGTTTCCCGTGGTCTGCACCCACGTGAGCACCGCGGCCCAGGGCAGGAACCCGCTCAGGGCCGCCAGGATCACCGCGGCGGGCATCAGCAGCGCAGCCGCCAGGACTCCCGCCCCCATGGCAATTCCTCGTCGTCGTGGCAAGGTGCCTCCGCGCAGGCTTGCGAGGCCCGCGCCGCCCGCAACACCGCCGCCCGCCCACAGGCTGCCAATCCCCGCTGCAACCAGCGCCATCACCCACCCCACCATGCCAATGACGACGCCGTAGTAGCAGGCGTAGACCCACAGCGGATTGGCGGACGTGGCCGGGTTCCCACGCGACAACGGGTACGCCGCGGCCATCAGCGCGCTGGCGGTGCAGCACACGCTCCACGTCGGCAACCAGGGCAACAGTCCCAGCCCACCGCCCATCACCGCGTACAAGGTTCCGACGAGGTCCGGGCCACGTGCGCCCGGAGAAGGATTGTTCAACGGCGCGGCGGGTGCGTCCAGGGCCTCCGGTGTTTCCTCCGTCGTCGCCGGTGGCTCCGTGGGGGCCAGCGCGGAGCTCTCCGCCGCGCCGGGTTCCGCGGGTGCCGCCGCGTCTTCATTCGTGGCCGCGCTCGTCGTGGTGGCCGCGGGTTCCTCCGGAGGTGGGGTTGCGGCGCCGTCTTCCTGCGCGGCCAGACAAAGCCACAGTGCAAGCGCACTCAACATGAACGAAGCCTCCGACGAGCCACGACGAAAGCGAACGCGAGCAGCGTCGTCGGCCACGCGAAGTCGTCACGTGGCTGGGTGCATGCGCACTTCTGCGGGCTGACGGACGTCTGTCGCTGCTTGTTCCACGTGGCCAACTCGGCATCCACGTCCGTCTCCCGCGAGGACAGCGTCAGCAACTCAACGGGGTCCGAGATGTCCTCGACGCGCATGGCCCAGGGCATCTTCTCGCCGAACACCGGCCACGCGCTGCCCGGGGGAACCTCCACCGTGCGCCCGTCGGGAAGCGTGAAGGTGGTGAAGCCGTCGCAGCGCCTCACCGAGGTGGCCGTGAGGATGTTCGGCACGTCGGGGAGGTCGGGCCGCTCGTGGAACTCCGGGTCCACCGTCATCTCCTCCGGTGAGATGGTGGTGAACAGGCGCGTGAGATGGCCGTGGTCCCGCACCAGTGCCAAGGCACGACGCGCGGGCGTGTTGATGCGATCCTCATAGTCCTGGAGGAACGCGTCGGAGTTGAATGCCGCGTGGGATGGATACGCACGGGCGTTGCTCCAGTACTGCAGCTCCGTGACGCCGGATGGTGGCGGGAGATGATCCTGCAACAGGCCACGCACCAGCGGATGGTAGAAGGTGCAGCTGTTCTCCGGCGTGGTTCCCGTGACGCTGACAGGGGGCACCATGGCACCAGGCGAGGGGCGCGTGCCGCAGGTCATCAGCCCCCTGGCCTCGAGGAAGCCCACCGCGTCATCCGCATCCTCCGGTGGTCCCGTCCTCACGCGGTCCCACCAGTAGAAGTTGTTGACGAGAACCACCGAGCTGCTGCCCGCGTATTCGGTGAGGAACGCCTGCCCTTCGATGTCGCCCTCGTCCACCGCGCGCGAAACCACGTCCATGTAGTTGGCACCCGCGTTCAGCCAATCTACTTGCGCGGGGTTCACCACGACGTGACGGTAGGTCCGGGGCACCGTGCGTGCCTGCCCCAGGAAAAACGTGCGCGCGCCCATGTTGGATGCGGCCGCCACGGCGGTGAGGCGCAGCGGGACACACGGAACACCGTATGCGTAACGCAGCACAATCGGATGGATCTCGTCGACCTGCGCGGTGCTCACCAGCTTGACCGCGGCAAAGAGGGAGTTCTCCCGGGCGTATTGCGCAAGGATGGGGCGCGCCTGGATGGGGACGTTGTAGTCGTTGTCGCTGAGCCAGCGCGCCACCTCTTCCGCCGTGCCGGCGCTGAGCACGGTGATGTCAAACGCGCCCACGCTGTCCTGGAAGACCACCTCGGCCGACCCGCCAACGTTCTCACCTTCCAGGAGGGCGGCGTCCGCTTCCGCGGCGCATCCCGGCGTCAACGCCCCAATCACCCAGGGCAGGGCAATGAGCCCGTAGGCGCCAAGCACGGGGAGGAGCGGGAGCATCAACGGTGCGGCGAGCAACCACGGAGTCAACGTCTCCGCGCAGACCTCGTTGGGCATCGGCCGGTTCACGTAGGACGGAGCGGAGGCGCGCAGCAGCTCGCGGAAGAGCAGGTCGGAGCCCACGCGGAACTCCGGGATGGCCGGCACCGGGACGACCCACGCAAAGCGCTGCGGCTCGCCGGTGTATTGGATCTGGATGTGCGCCTCGATGGCGGGCCCGTCCTGGATGAAGAGGACGTTCTCGCCGGTCTGGTCCACCGGCATGGGCGTGGGGCCACTGCCGTCACAGAACGTGCCGCCGCACGCGAGGGCGTCACGAGGAGCCCACCACGCAGCCGCCGCGACCGTCAGGAACACCACGAAATTCATGCCGCGCATGCACCCCTCCTGGTTGATGTTGCAGCCTGATCCGGCACCCGCCGTCGACGACGCGGTTCCCTGGCTCCAAGCAAGCAGCGAACCAACACGTTTGCGCTTCGTTTCACCTGCCGAAGTGATGTCCGTCCGCATCAGTGCGGTCCCGACGCAGCAGCGTGGACGCGTCAACGTCGTGCTGCCGTACCCTGCCGGGGCGCACCGTCGTGATTCCCGTCGCAGGCAGGTTGAAGGGCGGTCGGTGAGGTCGTCGGTCCCGTCCCAGGCCTGGTACAACGCCGCGGTCCCCCGACGGAGCAAACCATGTCGCGCACGTCTGTCCTGCTGCTTGCCCTGGCTGCCATCATGCTCGTTGGTGCCGCCGCCGCGCCGCCCGGCTCCGAGCCGCTCATTAAGGCGGAGCTGAAGAACGACGCGGACATCGCCAACGCCATCCGCGAGCACTACACCAAGCACGAGTACCGCATCCGCATGCGCGACGGCGTCATCCTGCACACCGACGCGTTCATTCCCAAGGATGCTTCCCGCTCCTACCCCATCCTGCTGCAGCGCACGCCCTACAGCCTGCAACCCTACGGCGTGGACAACCTGCCCAGTCCCAAGGACGCACGCCTGCTGAGACGCTTCGCTCCTTCGGAGCACTTCATCCGTGAGGGCTATATCTTTGTGCACCAGGACGTGCGTGGGAGGTTGATGTCCGAGGGGGAATTCATGGACGTGCGCCCGCGCGCCACGAAGAAGGGCGAAGTTGACGAGGCCACGGATGCCTATGACACGGTGGACTGGTTGGTGCGCAATGTGCCCAACAACAACGGCCGCGTGGGCGTGTGGGGCATCTCCTATCCCGGCTTCTACGCCGCGCAGGCCGCCATTGATGCGCATCCTGCCGTGAAGGCCATCTCGCCGCAGGCGCCGGTCACGGAATGGTTCATTGGCGACGACTTCCATCACAACGGTGCCTTCTCCCTGGCGCCCGCGTTCGACTTCTACGGCAGCTTCGGAAAGGCGCGTCCCAAGCCCACGAAGAAGATGGCGTGGGACAACAACCATGACATGGCGGATGTCTATGAGTTCTTCCTCGGGCTTGGTCCCGTCGCCAACGCCAACACGCGCTTCTTCAAGGGCGAGATCGCCTTCTGGAACCAGCTGATGGAGCACGGCACGCGGGATGACTTCTGGAAGGCGCGCGACCCGCGGCCCCACTATCGCGACGCGAAGCCCGCGATCCTCACCGTGGGCGGTTGGTATGACGCCGAGGACCTCTGGGGCTCACTGGAGACGTATCGCGCATTCGAGACGCAGAGCCCGCGCGCGGAGAACCACCTGGTCATGGGGCCGTGGCGTCACGGTGGCTGGTCGCGCACCGACGGAGACCGGCTGGGCGACATCACCTTCGACGCGAAGACCTCGCTGTTCTACCGCGAGCGCATCGAGCTCCCGTTCTTCGAGCGGCACCTCAAGGGCAAGAGCACCGAGCCCACGCCGGAAGCGTGGATGTTCGAGACCGGGACCAACCAGTGGCGTCAGTATCCCCGCTGGCCGCCCGTCGAGGCGAAGCCGGTGACGTTGTACTTCCAGGCCAAGGGCGCGCTCTCCACCACCGCGCCAACCACGCCGCAGATCGATGCCGGTTCCGACGCTTACGTCAGCGACCCCGCGCGTCCCGTGCCCTATGACTCCCGCCTCTCCGCCGAGGTGGAAGGCGAGTTCATGACCGGCGACCAGCGCTTCGCGTCCCGTCGCCCCGACGTGCTGGTCTACTCCACGGGCACCCTGGAAGAGGACGTCACCCTGTCCGGTCCGCTGGAGGCCAGCTTGTGGGTCACCGTGACGGGCACGGATGCGGACTTCGTGGTGAAGGTGATTGACGTGCACCCGCAGGACCGCGCGGACCCGGACCCCAATCCGACGGGCGTGCGCCTGGGTGGATACCAGCAGCTCGTGCGCGGAGAGATCATGCGCGGGAAGTTCCGCAACAGCTTCGAGAAGCCGGAGCCGTTCAAGCCGGGTGAGCCCACACTGGTGCGCATTGCGCTTCCCGACGTCAATCACACCTTCCGCGCGGGGCACCGCATCATGGTGCAGGTGCAGAGCAGCTGGTTCCCGTTCATGGACCGCAATCCCCAGACGTTCACCGACATCTACCGGGCCACCGAGTCGGACTTTCGCGCGGCCACCCACCGGGTGCTGCGCACCAAGGACATGGCGTCGGGAGTGAAGGTGCTGGTGAGCCGTGGGCGCGTGGTGGAGATGGTGACACGCTGATTCATCCCGGTGATGGGCTATGGTGTCTCCGTCATGGAGTTCCGTTTCCATTGCCTGGTTGTCCGTCACGCCAGCGGACGCGTCACCGTGCTGCCCATGGACATGGCACGGTTCAACGTGCACGCGTTGTCGTTGGACAAGGCCATGGAGGATCTCCAGCTGGCGCTGGATGACAAGCTTGCGCGCGTTCATCCCCGTCACCTCGGCGAGCTTCCGCAGCCGCGCGAGACGGAGCTGCTGACCCTGGAGCCGCAGGTGCTCCCGGTGTGGACCCCCGACGGGAAACAGCTCCTCCCACTCCGTGTCACCGCGCTGAAGCGTCCCGCGCACGGGGCCTACGTGGAGGTGCGCATCCCGCGCGTGGACCTGCGCCTGTGGTTCCCCGCCACCGATGACGTGCTGGCCCGCGCCACGGAGATGCTGCGGATCACGCTGCTGAAGCGCTCGGAGCAGGACGTGTTGGACCTGCGCATCGAGGACGCGGAGGAGCTGGGGGACGTCCGTGTCGACGTGCAGACCACGGCGCTGGCAACGCTGGATCACAAGCAGGTCCTGCTGGATGAGCGTCCCGCTCCCCGCCCCAAGGACGAGGACGAGCTCGACGAGGACGAGAAGGACGACGAGGAACGCGAGCCTTCCGACGAGAACGAGGAGTACGACGACCAGGCGCCGCCCGATCCGAAGGGGAAGAAGCGCAAGCGCCCGCCCACCCCCACGCTCAAGCGCCTGGGCGACGCCCTGCACGAGCTGGCGCAGGAGGAGGCGCTGGAGCGCGCGTATCACGTCGACAAGCTGGTGACGGAGCTGCTGCGCCGGGTGGAGCAGAAGAAGCTGGAGCCGGTGGTGCTGGTGGGACCCGCGGGCGTGGGCAAGACGGCGATCATCCACGAGCTGGCCCACCGGCTGGCGCACAAGGACCAGCCGCCGCATCGTCGGGAGCGGCCGTTCTTCCACGTGGGTTCCAGCCGGCTCATTGCGGGCCAGGGATTCTTCGGGGATTGGCAGCAGCAGACCTACGACGTCATGGAGGAAGCGCGGAAGGCGCGCGTGATCCTGCACCTGGGTCACGTGGTGGAGCTGCTGGACGCCGGGAAGAGTGCGCACAGCGACCAGAACGCCGCGCAGATCCTGGCGCCCCTGCTGGCGGCACAGAAGGTGGCGGTGATTGGCGAGGCCACGCCGGAGGAATGGGCTCGGCTGCAGCGCGTGAACCAGGCCTTCGCGTCGGTGTGGTCGGTGCTGCGCGTCGACGAGCCACCGCTGGAGACGGCGAGAAGCATCCTGAGGCTCTCGGCGGGCACGCAGGCCGCGCGGGTGGGGATTGCCATGCGCGACGACGCCGTGGATGCCGCGCTGGGACTGACGCGACGCTTCTGGCCCTACGGTTCCCGCGTGGGCAACACCGTGACGTTCCTGCGACGTCTTATCGCTTCACGTCAGCACGCCGGTGCGCGGGAGGTGACGCGTGCGGATGCCCTGGCGCAGTTCTCGTCGGAGTCCGGCATCCCGGAGGTGTTGCTGCGGGATGACCTGGCGCTGAAGCCGGAGGAGGTCCGCGCATTCCTGGCCGCGCGGGTGATGGGACAGTCCGTGGCGGTGGGCCGCGTCACCGAGGTGGTCAGCGTCGTCAAGGCGGGACTGATGGATGAGCGTCGTCCCATGGCGGTGCTGTTCTTCGCTGGGCCCACCGGCGTGGGGAAGACGGAGCTGTCCAAGGCGCTGGCGGAGTTCATCTTCGGCTCGCGCGACCGCATGGTCCGGCTGGACATGGGGGAGTACTCCGGCCCCGACGCCATCGGTCGACTCGTCGGCGAGTACGACGCTCCCGGTCATCTCACCGCCGCGGTCCGTCGTCAGCCGTTCTCCCTGGTGTTGCTGGACGAGATCGAGAAGGCGCACCCCGCCGTGTTCGACGCGATGCTGGGTTTGCTGGGAGAGGGCCGCCTCACCGACGCCCAGGGACGGTTCACCGACTTCCGCAACGCCATCATCATCATGACCAGCAACCTGGGCGCGGAGACCGTGCGCTCCCGCATGGGCTTCTCCTCCGAGCACGACCCGGCCCAGTCCGCGCTGGAGCTGCGTCGTCATTACCGCGGAGAGGCGGAGCGCTTCTTCCGGCCGGAGCTGTTCAACCGCATCGACGACTTCGTGGTGTTCATGCCGTTGGAGGCACCGCAGCTGCGCAACATCGTCACGCGCGAGGTGCAGCGACTGGCGCAGCGCGAGGGCATCCGGCGTCACAACGTGGTCCTGCAACCGACGGAAGCGGCCATGGAGCACCTGCTGCGCGTGGGCCTGGATCCCCGCTATGGCGCGCGTCCCCTCAAGCGGGCCATCGAGCGGGAGCTGGTGGTGCCCGTTGGGGCGTATCTCTCGTCGCATCCGGGAACGCGCATGACCCGCATCTCCGTCGACGTGCACGAGGGCGCGCTGTCGTTGCAGGGCGACGCCGCCGCCACGGGCACCGACGCCGCCACCGCCTCCGCGACGGTGAACGAGGTGCTGAACCACGCCGCGGAGTTGCGCTCGCGCGTGCGTCGGCTCCGACGGACGAACCTGGCCCTCGAGCTGCGTCAGCGGGTGGCGTACTTCGACCGCGCGAGTCGGGAGAAGAGCTTCTGGGCGGAAGGCGCCATCGCGGAGCAGCAGAGCACACGGGCGAGTGCGGCGCGGGAGCTCCTCGAGGGATTGATGGACCTGGAGCGCCAGGCGGAGACCACGGAGGACCTCGCGTTCGAGGCGTTCTATGACCGCTCCGTTCCCGACGCGAGCCACCTGCACGCGGAATTGACGTCGCTGGATGCGCGCGTGGGGCCCATGGCGGAGCAGCTGTACGGCATGATGTTCCCGCCTCGCTCGTCGCTGCACATCTACCTCACGGCGGGCCGCGGCGCGTTCGACGAGCTGCTCACGCTGGCCAACAGCTACTTTGCGTGGTGCAGCACGCGGAAGCTGGAAGCGCGCTTCCACGTCCTGGAGGAGCTGGAGCTGAAGGCTGGGGAGAAGGGCCCGCCGAAGACGCGCTGGTACCAGAAGGTGCCCAGCCCCGACGGTCCGCGGCCGGTGGCGGTGGCGTTGGTGGTGTCCGGTCCAGCGTTCAAGATGCTGTTGACCGCGGAACACGGCGCGCACCGTTTCACCGAAGGTGGACAGACCAGCGTGGTCAAGGTGCGCGTGGAGCCCGGCGCGGCGACGCTCAAGGAGCCCAAGGACTTCCTGGAGAGCATGCCCGCCGACGAGGTGCGTCGCGTGTCCGTGGCGAAGAAGGTGGTGCGTGACTACCGCACGAACACCGAGCACCCCATGGACGGTGACTACCTGCCCATGCGCGAGCTGCTCGCGGACTGGATGGAGCACCGCCTGCACCACGCCGACGCCGAGCCGTGGGGTTGAACACATTGGAGTCAAGGCGACCCTTGTCAGCGCGGGTCACGAAGCGGGACACCGGGAAGAGAGGCGCCCTGGAGTGCGGTGCAAAGCGGATGACCGTGCCACGACGTGCAGCACCGCCCTGGATCGGGGAGCACGTGGTTCCGACGTGGAATCGGGAACGGGGAGGTCTGATCCAGGGCGGTGCTTTGCCGATTTCACGACGGAGCGGGGTTCGCACCGCACTCCAGGGGCGCCGCTCAGCCCGACTAACCCATTTCGTGAGCCCGGCAGGTCCTCAGCGCAGCGCCAGGAGCTTCTCGCGCAGCTCGTCGGGGAGGGGCACCTTCTGGCCCGTGCGGTAGTCCACGATCACCGCCACGCTGCTCCCGCGCGCCATCCGCTCGTCGGGAGAATCCGCGCGCACCACCGCGTAGGCCATCTTCACGCTGGTCCGCCCCACCTCCTCCACGCGCCCGCCCACCCGCACGTCGGCGGGGTAGACCACCGGCTTCAGGAAGTCGCAGGTGGCGGTGGCCAGCACGGGACCCATGCCCGCACCGTCGACGAGCAGACCCGTGCGCCGGAACATCTCGATGCGCACCGACTCGAACCAGGTGAAGTACCGCGCGTTGTTCACGTGCCCCAGCGCGTCCATCTCGCCCCAGTGCACCGGGAAGCCAATCACCACCGGAAAGTCCTTCATGCCCTGAGCTCCCGTCGTCGCAGCTCCACCAGCCATGCCCGCACCTCGTCCCGGTTGGGCGCTTCGTCGGGCAGCGGCGAGCGGCGCAGCGCGTCGGCGAGCAGGTCGAAGGCCGCCTCAATCCGCTTGAGCCACAACGTCGCTTCCTCGTCGGACAGCGCCACGCGCTCCCCGGCGGTCTTGCGCTGCACCAGGTCCCGCGCGTCGCCGAAGCCGTAGTGGTCCATGAGGACGGTGACGTCGGGCTGGACCTCACGCGTGAGCAGCAGATGGGAGCCGGTGAGGGTGGTGCGCAACACGTAGAGCGCCTTCTTGGCGGTCTTCTGCCCCGCGGTCTGCAACGCCTTGAGCTGGTTCTGGGCAAACCCGTGATAGTGGCGGTGCACCTGCCGCGTCAGCGCGCGCGCGACCAACGGCCGCAGCTCGTCGAGCAATGGGTCCGCGGACCAGCGCAGGTTGCCCAGCACGCGTTCCACGTAGTTGCCATTCCCGGTGAGGATCCCCTGCAGCACCGGCTGGATCTCGTTGGAGCTGTAGTCGATCTCCACGCCGTCAACGACCTCCAGGCGCGAAGCGTGCAGCGCCGGCGGGCTCAGCCCCAGCAGCTCCGTCGTGGGAGCCACGTGGATGGCCTTGAGGTCCACGTCGCTGTCCGGCGATGGGAAGCCATAGGCGTGCGCGCCGCTGATGGCGACCACCAGGTGACGTCGCCGGGAATCCTCCTCCACCATCACACGTGCCACCACGCGCGCCTGTTGCTCGGTCAGCGGTGCCATCACCCTTCCTCCTGCTCGTCTTCCCACACCACCGGCGGCGGCGGCGCTGCATCCACGCCCCACCGCCCGCCCACGCCCTGCAGGTGACGACGTGCCACCTCCTCGCCCACCCGGCGCAACAGCGCGTCGGCACGTTCCAGGTCGGGGCGCGCGGGGAGCGGGGTGGACTGGCGTGCGCCCTCCAGCTCGGCGGTGAGCTGCTCCGCTTCCGCCAGCACGTCGTCAAGCGGGACTTCTCCCCGCTTGATGGCCAATAACCGCGGACGCCACGACGACTCCACCACGAAGGACGGCTCGCCCGCGCGCAACCAGTGCAATGCCACCAGGATGAGGCGCAGCAGGTTGTAGGCGTTCTTCGGTCGCAGCTCACGTGGCATCTCGAACTGCGCCGCCGCGTTCCGTGCAAACCACACCAGCGCCGCAAAGTCCGACGCCGGCAGCAACCCCTGGTCATGGAGGGAGCGGTAGAGCTGCTTGATGTACGTCTTGGCCAGCAGCTCCGCGTCGCCGACGGTGGGCCCCTTCACGTGCGCGGCCTGCACCAGGCGCCTCGCCACCACGTCCAGCGAGGGAGGTGGATCCTCCTTGAGCCACTCCAGCACCACGGCCCGGTGCTCCGCCAGGCGCGCCGACTGGTTGAGCTTCTTGAGCTGGCTCAGCGCGTACCGGCCAAAGCTCCCGTAGATCAGCGACGACACGAAAGCCCCGCGCACCTCCAGCAGCCACTGCCCCATGGGATCCAGCGCGCGCGCCCCGTCGACGAAGAGCACCTCCAGCGTGTTGGGATCCGCACGCAGCGCCTGGTGCACCGTCTTGCGCAGGGCCCAGTAGGTGGTGCTGCCATCCAGGCTGACCAGGTCCTGCGGCGGCTCATGCAGACCGGTGGTCCAGGGGAAGGGATGCACGAAGACGCCGCGCCGGTCGGTGTCGCTTTTCTCGTCGGAGAGACCCCAGGCGCGGCTGCCCACCACGGTCTCCAGCACCACGCACGGCGTCAGCGCATCCCAGGCCGCGGCACGCGCCTGCGCGTACCGCAGCTGTCCCACCTTGCGCGGCGTCACCTCCTGACGCGCGTAGCGCACCACGCCCACGCCCACCACCAGCACGTCCACCGCGTCCCCGTCGGTGTTCACCACGCGGCCCGCCGCGCCCCGGGGGATGCGTCGCTCGGCGAGCTGACGGTCCACGCGCGTGGTGACCTCGGTGCCGTGGGGGAGCGGCACCATGAGGGGATCCAGCGCGGACAATCCGGTCAGGCGCGGAGACATGGCGGGCCCACGCTAGCGTCGACGCCTCCGGGGCGCCGCTGCTCACCGGCCGGCGTCGGAGGCGGAACCGGCGTCCGGGGCGCTGCAGGTGCGCTCGCCGTCGTCGGGGGCCAGGTTGCTGGCCAGCGGGCAGGGATTGGAGCTGCAGAACCCACGCTCGCACACCGAGGCCAGGAAACGTTCCGGCCCCTCCGCGCACGCGCAGCAGCGTGGCGCACACTCGGACGCGCGCAGGCATGCCTCACCGCCCGCCTTGGTACCCGTCAGGCGGCGCGGGGTGGCCGGGCATTGCATGGCTTCCTGCTCCACCACCAGCGCATGGCTGTCACAGCCCAGCACGCCTGCCATCACCACCAGGAACGCCCAGCGCATGCGCTCACTCCTCCGACGACGCGCCACCCATCACCTCGCGCAGCGCCAGCCCGGCCGCCAGGGCCACGGACGCCACCAGCCACACCAGCGCCACCAGCAGCGAGAGGGGCATGACCGCCAGGGCAGCTGGGACCACGGCGTAGCCCAGGTCCTGGAACCAGAAGTCCCCGCTCAGGCCGAACGCCATGTACGTGCCCAGCACCACCAACGTGGGCCCCAGGATCAGCGCCGGAAGGTTCAGCAGGTTGGAGGCCAGGCACGCCGCGCCCAATGCGCGAAACAGCACCGGACTTCCCTCGCCGGAGCCGCTGGCGTCCGCCACCGGTTCGGTTGGTGCCGCGGGTGGCGACGTCACCGGGACGGCGAAGAGCTCGGTCACGACGGCGGGCATGCCCTTGAGCAGCGCGTCGGCGCCGGCCTCGGTGGTGCGCTGCACCCGTGCCACCACGGTGGCATCCCGGGCGCGCACGCGCGTCACGGAGAGGACCAGGCTGCGCTCCAACCGTCCCAGCGTTCCCATCACGATCTCGTCGGCGTTGAGCGCCCCGGCAATCTCCGCCGCGCAGCTGGCCTGGTCGCATCCCGCCACCATGCGCGCCTGCTCCTGGGTCATGGTGTTCTGCACCTCGCGGTAGCTGGTCACCTTGTAGCCGGGCAGGCGCCCCGCCTCCGACGTCAGGGCCACGGTCAGGATGTCCGCGTGGTCCCGCGCCACCTCACCCTTGGGCTCAATGGGCAGGATCAGCACCGAGACGTCCGGCGCGGCCGCAACCGTCGTCATCCAGGTGAGCAGCGCCAGCGTCCCCGTCGCCATGCGGGTGGTGTCCCGCACCGGGGGATGTCCCGTCAAGGCCCGCGCCTCCGTCGTGACGCCTGAACGGCATCCGTCGCTGCGCTAAGTCGGTGGTCAGGCCTGGACCATGCACGCTTCCCACGTCGTGTTCCGTTTCTACGCGCAGCTCGGTGACCTGCTCCCGCCGGCGCGTCGTGGCGTGGCGTTTGCCCATGCGTGCACCGGCGCCGCGTCGGTGAAGGATGTGATCGAGTCGCTGGGGGTGCCGCACACGGAGGTGGGGTTCATCGTCGTGGACGGGGTGCCCGCGGACTTCCGTCACCTGGCGCAACCCGGGGAGCGCATCAGCGTGTACCCGCCTTTCCGCGCGCTGGACCTCGCACCGTTCCCGCAGCTGGTCCCGCCCCTGGAGCCCGAGCCGCGTTTCGTGCTGGACACGCACCTGGGAACCCTGGCGCGCTACCTGCGCATGCTGGGCTTTGACACCGTCTACTCCAACCACGCCACCGACGGAGATCTGGCCGCCACCTCCGCGCACGAGCAACGCATCCTGCTCACGCGTGACCGCGGCCTGCTCAAGCGCTCCGTCGTCACCCACGGGCACCTGGTGCGCTCCGGGCAACCCCGGGAGCAGCTGCGCGAGGTGACGGAGCGCTATTCCCTGTGGTCCCGGCTGCATCCGCTGCAGCGCTGCCTGGCCTGCAACACGCCGCTCCACCACGTCACCCGGGAAACCGTGCAGCACCACCTCCCGCCCCGCGTGCGCGCCCGACAGCACGAGTTCCAGCAGTGCCCCGGTTGCCAGCGCATCTACTGGCCGGGCTCCCACCACGCGCGCATGCTCGCGTTCATCACCGCGGTGCACGGCGAGTGCGTGGCCGCGGGC
The DNA here is from genome assembly GCA_040752415.1 of Myxococcota bacterium. GTDB lineage: Bacteria > Myxococcota > JACRCW01 > JACRCW01 > JACRCW01 > JBFMGU01. The sequence goes on along the minus strand of JBFMGU010000087.1, from coordinate 6,295 downwards.
TGTCCGCGCTGACGCAGGCATTGCTCCTCCGTCGCCACGTCGATAGTTCCCGTGGGAAGGAGCGGCCCATGGTGCGCGCGGCGTTGTTGCTGGCCTTCCCCACGTTGCTGGCGTGCCAGACCACGCAGCTCGTCTCGGTGTGGAGCGACCCCGCCGCCCGGGCCGTGGACCTGGACAAGGTGCTGGTGGTGGCCCGGACCGGGGACGCGGCCACCGAGCGCACCGCCGAGGAGCGGCTGGCGCGGACGCTCCCGGTGGAGCACGCGGTGGCGGCACACCAGCTCTTCTCCGACGCGGAGCTGGCCAACCCCGCGGCGCTGCACGCGCGCCTGGTGCAGGAGGGCTTTGACGGCGTGGTGGTGATGCGCGTGGTGGCGGTGGAGTCGGTGCCGCAGCACGCGCCCACCTGGACGGGCATCAGCGACTTCCTGGGCGCCTACATCCATCCCACGGCGCCGTTCGACATGGAGGAGCACGTGTCGGTGGAAACCACCGTGTTCTCGCTGCCGGACGACAAACTGGTGTGGGCCGGGCTCACGCGCAGCGTGGACCCCCGGTCGCTGGAGGACGCCGCGCAGGGCATTGCCCGGACGGTGGGTCGCGACCTGCGACGACGGGGAATGCTGCACTAAGCGGGTCTAAGAACCAACGTTGTGACGCGGAGCGCGCCCAGCTTGCGCTTGACGCGTGCATGTTGCTGCTTCAGCCTCGAGCGTGCGCGGGGGACTCCTTCCCCCCCGGTGACAAGGCCACTCATGGCAAGCGTCGTCGGCATTGACCTCGGCACCTCCTACTCTTCCGTCGCCACCTGCTCCTCGGAGCGCGTCGGGATCCTGGCGGATGACGAGGGGCAGGCCGCCCTTCCCACCGTGGTGGCCTACCGCGCGGGACAGCCGCCGCTGGTGGGAAGGGCCGCCCGTCCCTTCCTCGTCACCGACCCGGAGAACACCGTCTACTCCTTCAAGCGCCTCATGGGCCGGCGCATGGGCACGCCCGAGGTGCGCGTGGCGTGCGCGGCGCATCCCTTCCGCGTGGTGGAGGGGCCCGCGGGCCAGGCGGTGGTCAAGGTGGCGGGCACGCAGCTGGCCATTCCGCAGGTGGCCGCCGACGTGTTGCGCCATCTCAAGGGCCTGGCGGAGGCGCGGCTGGGCCATGAGGTGCGCGACGTGTGCATCACCGTGCCCGCCAACTTTGACGACGTGCAACGCGAGGCCACCGACGTGGCCTGTCGCCTGGCGCGCCTCAACGCGCGGCGCATCCTCAACGAGCCCACCGCCGCCGCCATGGCCTTTGGCTACGGCGCCAACCTGAAGGGCCGCATTGCCGTCTACGACTTTGGCGGCGGCACGTTCGACTTCACCATCCTGGAGGCGGAAGGCCCCCTGCTGCGCGTGCTGGCCACCGCGGGGGACCCGTTCCTCGGCGGCGACGACGTCGACCTGGCGCTGGCGCGGGCGGTGGCGCGGCATTTCTGGCGCACGCACGACATCGAGCTGCAGCACCACGTGGTCTCGTGGCAGCGGCTGGTGATGGCGTGTGAAGAGCTCAAACGCACCCTGTCCGTGGCGGAGGTGGCGCCGTTGCACCTGCCGGAGATGGCCAGCGGACCCCACGGTCCCATTGCCCTGGACCTCGTGATCACGCGTCCCATGCTGGAGGAGGCCGCCGCCGAGCACGTGGCGCGTTCCCTCCACGTGTGCCAGGACGTGCTGGACATGGCGTCGGTGCCACCGTCGTCGCTGGACGCGGTGGTGCTGGTGGGCGGCACCACGCTGATGCCCGCGGTGCGCAACGCGGTGCAGCGCTACTTCGGACAGGCGCCCGACACGCGGATGGATCCGCTGGCCGCGGTGGCGGCGGGCGCGGCCATCCAGGGCATGATCCTGCAGGGCGGGCACTGGCGCACCGGCACCGCCGCCACGTTGCCCACGCTGCTGCTGGATGTCACGCCGCATTCGCTGGGAATAGAGACTCCGCAGCATGGGTTCCTGCCCGTGATCGCGCGCAACACGCCCATCCCGGTGGAGCAGGTTCGCACCTTCTTCACCTCCATGGACGGACAGACCGAGCTGACGCTGCGGGTCTACCAGGGAGAATCCACGGACGCGCGCGAGAACACGTACATCGGTGAGCTGCGCCTGGTGGACCTGCCCCCGTCGGCGGAAGGCGAGGTGGCGGTGGAGGTGACCTTCGAGATCGACGTGGGCGGGCGCATCCACCTCTCGGCGCGCCACGTGGGGAGCGGGAAGGTCTGCTCCGCACGCCTCCGCCTGGCCGCGCACAACGCGATCACCGGACTTCCCGCATGAGCGCGCGGGTGATTGCAGTCAGTGATGACCATTTCGGTCGGTCACTGCTCCTGGCCATCATGCCCACGGACCTGTACGCGATCTCGCTCGTCGACAACGCGCCGGCGGCGTTGGCGTTGCTGGGTCAGGCGCCCCAGGAGATCCTGCTGATGACCGCGCAGATGGCCAGTGGCCTGGGCGCGGCATTCTTCCAATCCGCCAGTGCCCGACGTGGCTCCGCGCCGGCGTTGCTGCTGCTGTCCCGTCGGACCTCCCAGCGGGAGACGCTCAACCTGGTCCCGCGCCAGCTCATCCTGGGCTACCCGTGCACGCGGGAGCACCTGCGGGAAGCGTTGCAGTCCCTGGCGCAGGAAGGGGCGCCCGCACCCGCCGCCCCGACGACAACTCCCGCGCCGCAGGACCCGCTCTGGGCGGTGAAGAGCCAGGTGGACTCGCTGTTCCGGCACCTGCCCCGGCTCAACCACTACGCGCTGCTCGGCGTGGGTCCCGCCGCCGCGCTGCCGGAGATCGTGCGCTTCTACCAACAGCGCATGATGGACTTCCACCCGGACCGCTTCTGCGGCACCGACGACGCCGTGCTGCAGGAGCAGGTCACCATCATCAGCAAGCGCATCAACGCGGCGTTCCAGGCCCTCTCCCGCCCGGACACGCGCGCCGCGTATGACCGCATGCTTGCCGGGCACGCCACCGACATCTCCAGCGTGGCCTCGTGGGCCAGGGAGGTGCAGACCGCGGCGGGACGTCGCTACGTGGAGCTGGCGCAGACCGCGGCCCACGCCGGTGACCCCCACGCGGTGCGCCACTACCTCGCGCTGGCCATGGAGCTGCAGCCCTCGTTGACGGAGAGCACCATCGTCCGCCTGGACAGCCTCAAGCCGTTCCTGTCCCAAGCCCGTTAGAGTCAGGTTAGAGTTACGGTCTAAGCCAACCTGTACGTCGCGGCGGCGGCGGCGTCCCCCGGTCTCGCGCGGACCCGTTTGCGCCTCGGCCCGCGCGGAAAACCCTGCGTGCACATCTTGCGCGGACCTGGCCGGTGGCGCGCGGTTTGCGCGAGACGGCGCTCCGGTTGGGCCACGCGCCGCACGGACGAGGCGGGGGGCGCCCCGGCGATCTGCTCGACCATGACGACGGTGCGCACCATCTGCGCGCTCCCGGCGCCATGGTACGCGCAAGGTTGCGGTCCTCGTGGCGCGAGCGTTGCACGGCCCGCGGGGTTGGCGCGCCTGGAGCGCCACCGGTGAATCCCGCTCCCGGAGGAATGGATGGCTCGTACGGATGAGCTCAACAAGGTCCTGCGTTCGTTGCGGTCCGGTGCTCCGGAGATTGAGGCCAGCGCGCTCATCTCCGAGGACGGCCTGATGATCGCCAGCGCCCTGCCGCAGCACCTGGATGAGATGCGCATCGCCGGGATGAGCTCCACGCTCCTCTCACTGGGGACCCGCGCCACCGTGGAGCTGCAGCGCGGCGCCCTGGAGCAGGTGCTGATCCGCGGCAGACATGGCTACGTGGTCATGGTGGGCGCCACCCAGGGGACCATGCTGTTGGCGCTGGCCACCCACGACGCCAAGCTGGGCCTGGTCTTCCTGGAGATGGGCAAGGCCGTCCAGGACATCACCCGCATCCTCCAAGACTAAGTGAGCCTCATCCATGGCATCCACTGTCCTGTTCCATGCCGACAACCACAAGAACGTGCTCCTGGAGGATTCCAGCGCCGGCAGCGTCGCCGTGGAGGCCAACCAGCACGTCATTGTCCACGAGGGGTCCGGCATGGTGCTGGATCCCGGGGGCCACAAGGTCTACGCCAAGGTGCTGGCGGAGACGATGAAGCAGCTGGGCAAGGCGCGCCTGGAGCACATCTTCCTCTCCCACCAGGACCCGGACATCGTGGCGGCCATCAACGGCTGGCTCATGACCACGGAGGCCACCGCCTACGCGTCCAACCTGTGGCTGCGCTTCATCCCGCACTTCGGCCTGGACCGCCTGGTGATGAACCGGCTCAAGGGCATCCCCGACGAGGGCCGCGTGCTGGACCTGGCCGGCTGCAAGCTGCTCATCCTCCCCGCGCACTTCCTCCACTCCCCCGGCAATTTCCAGGTCTACGACCCCATATCTAAAATACTCTATACGGGAGACCTGGGCACCTCGGTGGGGGCGGACTACCCGGAGGTCACCGACTTCGAGGCGCATCGCCCCCGCATGGAGCCCTTCCATCGACGCTACATGGCCAGCGGTCGCACGCTGCGCGCGTGGGCTCAGATGGTGCGCGGCCTGGACGTGGAGATTGTGGCGCCACAGCACGGTGCCTTCTTCCGCGGCAAGGAGCTGGTGGGGAGGTTCCTGGACTGGGCGGAAGGGCTCGAGGTGGGGGTGGATGTGATGGACGCCATCTACCAGCTCCCCACGCGCTGAGCTGGTGCGGGCTGCCCGCACGCCCACGGGGTCAGTCGGACTGGCGACCCTTGCGCGCGCGCGGTTTCTCCTCCGCCATCAGCTCCCGGCCCCAGCGCTCAATCGCGTCCTTCACCCGGCCGAACGCCTGCCCTTTGGGCGTGAGCGAATAGAGCACCTTCACCGGCGGGCCGGCGTCCACCTCGCGGATGACCAGGCCGCGCGCCTCCAACTCCTTGAGCCGGGCCGAGAGCACCTTGTCGCCCACGCCGCGCCCACCCTCGCGCAGCTCATTGAACCGCAGCGGGCCGTTCTGCAGCAGCCCCAGGATCAGCCCCGTCCACGGTCGTCCCAGGACGTCGATGGCGACCTCGAACGCTTCACAGATGGGATCCGCCTGCTTGGCCATGGCGTCACCATTCTAGCAGACCACTTCCCGGAGGAAAGCTGCTTGACTCCCGAGAGCGGGTGGCTAACATGCTTTCCAGAAGAAAGTGACTGTCACCAGGCTAGCAGCCGGAGAAAGGAAGGCAGGTCATGGAATCCCGGAGCCACACCACGCGGGAGGCAACCCGTGTTGTCACCGCGCATCACCAGAGGGAGGGCGCCGGCTTCGTGGTGCGTCGGCCGCTGCCCACGGCGGGGCTGGAGCTGCTGGATCCCTTCCTCCTCGTCGACGAGATGGGACCGGTCTCTTACGGGCCAGGCCAGGCCGTGGGCGCGCCCGACCATCCCCACCGCGGATTCGAGACCGTCACCTACGTCCTCGAGGGCGAGATGGAGCACGAGGACTCCGCGGGACATCACGGCCTGCTCCGCGGCGGAGACGTCCAGTGGATGACGGCGGGCGCGGGCATCGTGCACTCGGAGATGCCTTCGGCGCGCATGCAGCGTGAGGGTGGGCTCATGCACGGGTTCCAGATCTGGGTGAACCTGCCCGCACGCCTGAAGATGACCCGGCCCCGCTACCAGGAGGTGCCGGGCAGCCAGATTCCGCAGGGGCGCAGTGACGACGGAAAGGCGACGGTGCGTGTGGTGGCCGGAGAGGCGTTGGGTGCGCGCGCGGTCATTGACACCAACACGCCCATCATCTTCCAGGAGTGGACCCTGCAGCCCGGCGCCGACGTCACGGTGCCCTTCCCCGCCGACCACAACGGCCTGGTGTACGTTTTCAAGGGCCAGGCCCGCCTGGGCGACCAGGACACCGCGCTCACCACCGGTCAGCTCGCGGTGCTGGGCGCGGGCAACGCGGTGCGGCTGCGTGCCGGCGAGGAGGCGGGCCGACTGCTCCTGCTGGGCGGCGTGCCGCTGCGTGAGCCGGTGGCGCGCTACGGGCCCTTTGTGATGAACACCCGGCGGGAGCTGCTGGAGGCCATGGAGGACTACGAGAGCGGACGCATGGGCGAGATCACGCGTACCGCGCAGGTGGGCTGAGGGGCTGCGTCAAGATAAATTGCCCATCTGGTCCTGACCGCGTCCAGCGGACCACGACCTGGAGTGCGGCGGGCCCTCGCCGCCCTGGTCAGCGTCGAGCGGTTTGGACAACCGTCAAGGGTCCAAGCGCCTCGCCCGACGTCATTGAGCCCCAGGCCTGTTCG
>JBFMGU010000086.1:0-38690 GCA_040752415.1 Myxococcota bacterium | reverse complement strand
GGAAAGCGTGGACCACACCACATCCACCACACCCACACGGGCCCGGATACCGCCCTGGATGGGCTTTCCGTCCAGCCCGGCGCCGTCGGTGTCATAGAAAACGGAGATGGTGCCGTCGGTGGCGGTGGAGCGGACGGTGATGGTGAGCTTGTCATCCACGGTCTCCCCGCCGCGCGGCCGGTCCACGAACACCGCCCCGCCCGAGGGATCCGTCAGCTTCACCTCCACGGTCCCCGGGGCCTCCGCCACCGCCACGTTCCCGTGCCCATCCGCCGCGCGGACCAGCACCCGGTAGACCCCCGGCGGCGTGCCAGCGGTGTCCCAGGTCTGCGTCCCGGACGCGGCCAGCCCGGTCAGGACCTCCTCGCCCGACTGCCCGGCCCCCACGGCGGAGCGAAGGATGCTGATGGCCAGCACGTCCCCGTCGGGGTCGGAGGCGGACCAGCTCACCGTCACCCCGCCCGTCCCCGCCACGACGTTGGCCGTCGGCTCGGTGATGGTCACGGTGGGCGCGCTGTTGCTCTGCGGCCCGGCATCCAGCGGCTCCAACAGGCCCAGCGCGTCCCGCCCCGGCGACGCGTCACGACCGATGACGACGGTTCCTCCGTCGGTGACGCCCGCGTCGGGGACGGGGAGGCACTCCAGCGTGACCGGCGTGGCGCCGACGCACGCGCTGTTGGGAAGCCCGGGGCTGCCATGGCTGGGGAGGACCTGGCCGCTGTAGTCGCGTGAGCCGTAGGCGCAGCTGGTGGCCTGCCAGTTGCTGACGTCGTCATTGCCGCCCGCGCCGTTGTAGTTGACGACGGCCAGGCTGGCCCCGGCGGGCGCGTCGGGCATGCCGCCACCCAGGTAGGTCACCCCGTCGACCAGGTCACCGACGTCATCCACCAGCTCCACGCGCGCGCTGCCGGAGTTGTAGAGCGTCAGCGCACTCCCGTAGGCGGCCGGCGCGACGGCGCACCCAGCCACGGCGCCCAGGTCCGCCTCGGCGGCAATGAGCAGGACGTCCTGCGCGGGGATGACGGTGCCGGAGGGCAGCTCGTGCGTCCGCGTGCTGCTGCCGATGCTGCGGATGATCCACCCGGTCATGTCCACGTCGGTGTCCGTGGGGTTGTAGAGCTCCAGCCATTCCGAGCCCGTGTCCGATGTCACCGGCGAGTCGTAGAAGATCTCCGAGAAGAACGGGCGCGTGGCGGGCGCGGGTGGTGCGGCGTCGGGCGGGCCAGCGTCGGGGATTTCGGGGCAGAGGAACGTGGGACCCCCGTCGGCGCCGCCGGCGCAGGAGAAGTTGGGGCGGCCGGGCGTGCCGAAGGAGCTGCCGAAGGGACAGTCGGAGACGGCCCAGTTGGCCACGTTGTCATTGCCCGCGGCCAGGTCGACGACGGCCAGCGTGTGCGCCTCCTGACCCGCCGGCATGCCCCCGCCGATGTAGCTCACGCGGTCCACCTCGGTGGCGGTCCCGTCCTCGAGCGCCACGGAGGCCCCGCTGCTGTTGTACAGCGTCACCGCGCTCCCCCAGCTGGCGGCCGCCAGGGGGCACGGAACGGCGTCGCCGAGGGTGGCGTTGTTGGCCACGACGAGCGCCCCGCCCGCGGCGATGCTGACCCCGGCGGGGAGCGTGAAGGTCTTGGTGTTGCCGCTGGAGCGGGAGACCACCTTCCATCCGCCCAGGTCCACGGCGGAGGTGCCGGGGTTGTGGATCTCCACCCATTCCTGCGCGGCCTCCGAGCCGGCGGGGTCGAAGAAGATCTCCGAGATGAACGGCGCCTGCGCACTGGCGACACCGGGGCTGGCCATCACCAACATCACTGAGAGCCCACCCCACGCCGTCCAGCACCGCATGCTGCTCATCCTCCCGGTCAGGTGGGGGACGCCCCCAAACGCAAGGGCAGGACGACAACGCTAGCCACAACGCCCACGCGCCACAAGGAACACCTGATGGGATGGGTGCCGTATCAGCTTGTGGGCGTGGTCGGCGGTGATTAGAAGCTCGCGCGCCGATGGGCCCTTCCCTCCTCACCTCCATCTCCAGCGCTCGCACCAAGCGCCTCATCCTCCTCACCGTGCTGTGGCTCACCATGCTGGGCCTGCTGGTGGCGGTGCGTGAGGTGCTGTTCCCGTTCGGGGTGGCGGTGTTCCTGGCCTACGTGCTCCATCCCGCCGTGACGTGGCTGAACGGGAAGCAGGTGGCGGGGCGGGCGCTGCCGCGGTGGGCGGCCACGCTGGTGCTGTACGCGGGCATGTTCCTGGGCCTGTACGCGGCCGGGCGCGTGGTGGTGCCGCAGCTGGCGCAGGAGGTGGCCAGCCTGGGGCGGGAGAGCGGTGACGCCGTCAAGCGCCTCAACAGCGAGCTGGCCGCCCTCCCCGCGCGCATCACGAGCGTCCTGCGGGAGCGGGGCATTCCCATTGTGCTGGTGTGGTCGGCGCCGGAGGAACCGGGAAACGCGCACGCCGACGCCACTCCGGTGCCGCCCGAGCCCGCGTCGCAGCCCGCGTCCGCGCCCGCGGTCTACGAGCTGGACCTGCGCGCCGAGCTGGCCACCGCCACCGAGGACCTGTCCAAGTGGGCGGCCTCCGGCGTCACGGAGCTGGCCAAGCGTCTCCAGGGCGCGGCCAAGGCGCTCCTGGGCTTCATCTTCAAGTTCTTCCTGGTGCTGATGCTCACCGCGTTCCTGCTCGTGGACGTGCAGCGGATGAAGCGGTTTGCGCTGGACATGGTGCCCCGTTCCCGTCGGGACAGCATGAACGCGCTGCTGGACCGGATCGACCATGGCCTCTCCGGCGTGGTCCGCGGCCAGCTCACCATCTGCATGGTGAACGGCATCCTGACGCTGGTGGGGCTCCTGCTCCTGAAAGTGAAGTTCTCCCTGTTGCTGGCGTCGTCGGCGGCGGCGCTGAGCCTGGTGCCCATCTTCGGGTCCATCATCAGCTCGGTGCCCATTGTGGCCGTGGCCCTCACCGACGACCTCACCAAGGCCGTCCTGGCGCTGCTCTGGATCATCGGAATCCACGCGCTGGAGGCCAACCTGCTCAACCCCAAGATCATGGGCGACGCGGCCAAGATCCACCCGGTGCTGGTGGTCCTGGCGCTGGTCACGGGAGAGCATTTCTACGGGATTGCCGGTGCGCTGTTCGCGGTGCCGGTGATGAGCATTGGCCTGACGTTGTTCAAGAGCCTCCACACCCGTGCCATGCAGCTGGACGAGGAGGCGTCACGTCCGCTGGATCACTCGTAACGGTCGTAGCGGCCCGGGTCGTCACCGACGAAGTAGAAGACCGCGGCGAACACGGCCCACCCCAGCGCGAACGCCGGCGCCGCGAAGATGGCGACGAGGAGCCCGTCCAGCACCAGCCACAGCCCGTTGTTCTTCAGCGTGGAGCCCTGCACCGGCTCCCACGGCGGGGTGCGCAACGTCTCCAGCGCCACGTCCTGGCCGGACTGCTTGACCGAGCCGTCGGGGTTCTTCACGTCGGCGGTGCCGTTGATGAACACGGCCAGCCACGCCGCGTACGCCGCCAGCCCCGCGCCCAACGACGCCACCGTCATCACGCCGCCCAACCCGGAGAGGCCACGCAGCACGCGGTTGCGGGTCTTGTAGGCGCTGATGAACTCCTGGCTGGGGATGAGGTCGGCGCGCACCACGCTCATGTCATTGGGCTTGATCACCACCTCCTGCCGGAACGCAATGAACCCTTCCTTCTCGACGGAGATCTTGTGCGGGCCCATGGGAAGCTGGCGCGGGGCGAAGGGCGTGGTGCCCACCAGGACGTCGTCGAGCTTGACGTCCGCGCCGGTCTCCGCCGCCACCAGTCGCAGCGTGCCCAGCTTCCCGGCGAGCAGCTTGCGCACCACCTGCTGCGCCGCGCTGCGCATGCCCGGCCCCACGTCCTTCAAGGACTTCTCCTGCCGCACCACGCCGTCCATGGCCTGCGCGGTGCGCTGGTCGGTCAGCACCAGGTTCAGCGTGTACTCCTCACCGGTGCGCGCAATGCTGCCACTGACGACGTAGGCCGCTCCCACCGCCCCTGCCAGCTCCGCAAGGCATGACGCATCCGAGCACCCCGTGGACTGACGCAGCGCTTCCGCGCCCAGCAGACCCGCAATGGTCTCCGGATCCACGACCTTGAGGACGCGCAGGTCGCGCAGACCCTGGGCCGCTTGTGCGGTGGCGGCGTTGGCCAGCCCGGGCTCCGGCGCGTTGATGGGCAGCAGCGCCACCGTCTCCACCACCTCTTCCGTCGCTGGCGCGGCGTTGGCGATGGGTGCGGGCGCGGTGGTGGCGGCGACAGGGGCGGCAGGCGTCGCGGGTGCGGGCGCAGGGGCTGGCGTCGGCGCGGGGGCCGGAGCGGGCGCGGGAGTGGCGGCGGGCGGGGGAGCTGCCGGGGCCGCGGGAGGTGGAGGCGGCGGGGCGGACTTCGCGGGTGGTGCCGCCAACAACGGGCTCACCGTGCACAAGCCGACCATCACCACGAGGGAAACGAGGGTGCTGCGTGAAGGGGACCGCATCTGCGCCTCCTGGGCCTCTTGAGTAGTCGCGGCGGCGCAGCTTGAGCAAATCCTGGGCCCCGGTGGGCTGGCGGGAGCTTGGGCGTCGGACCTATGGTGGCGTGCATGCCGGGACGACGTGGAAGCAGCGTGTTGAAGGTGCTGGCGGCGTGCGTGGTGGCCTCCTTGTCGGGGTGCACCACCACCGGACTGCCCTTCTGCCAGGACTCCCCGGAACAGCAGGGTCAGAACATCTTCCAGAGCGCGCGCGGGGAGCGGAACGGGGACGTCAACCTGCACCTGATCTTCGAGCTCATCACCACCCGCGACGAGCGCTTCACCAACACGCCCGAGATCATCACCGACCTGGGAAGCGTGCAGGACGCGGAGGTGGTGGGGAAGCGGCTGGACATCTTCATCCTGCTGCCCTCGTCGGGGGCGCGGACCGGGAAGGTGAAGCTGCGCGGCACCATCAGCGCGGAGTTCCAGGCCGAGGTCGACCGGTGCCCGTACGAGCGGACCTTCACGGTGCAGGTCAAGGAAGGCAGCGTGGACGTCAATTGAGGCGTTCTTTGGGAGCTGTCAGTCGCCCCGCCGTGTGCTAGGTGGCCCACCCCCGGCTGGTGGGCGTGGTCCCGCCAGCGTCATCTGAAACCCGCGTCCGTGAGCAAGCCGGGCGCATTCCGGTTGGGGCTCCTAGCCCCCGACCCCGTCGAGGTTGAGCCATGCCATTGCCCGCCGTCATCGTCCTGGGCCTGATTGCCGTGATTGTCTGCGTGATCTTCAGCATGCGGGCCACCGGCGCCGAGAAGGCGCGTGCGGAGCTGCAGGACCGCGCCAAGGACCTGGAGAAGCGCCTCACCGGCGTGCAGGAGGAGCTCAACGGTCTGCGTGAAGACGTCAAGCGCAAGGGCCAGCAGCTGGAGGAGGCGCGCGACAAGGCCGCCAAGGCCAAGCGCAAGGCGGAGCGCGAGGAGAAGGCCCTGCCCGCGGCCAGCGCCCCGACGGTGGACAAGGAGCAGATGGCCCGCTTTGCGGCGGCGGTGGAGGCCGCGGAGAAGCGCGCCAAGCAGGCGGAGGCCCGTGCCGCGGAGCTGGCCGAGCAGGCTCGGAGCGAGGCTCGCGCGGAGACGCAGGCGGAGCTGGAGTCCCTGCGGAAGAAGCTGGCCAAGCGCGACGAGGACGAGAAGGCCCGCGCCGCGGCGGCCGCCCGCGAGAAGGAGGAGGAGAAGAGCCCCAACATCCCGGGCGCCCGGATCGACCTCAAGACGCTGCCGCAGCCGGCGATTGACGAGCTGGCCCGTTTCATGCGCCGCGCGCGCAACGCGGAGAAGCTGCTGGCGGCCACCGACGGGCAGCGCGAGCTGTTGGCCGACAAGCTCGAGGAGACGCAGCGCCGGTACTTCGCGGTGTGTCGTGAGCTGGCGCTGGTGGCGGTGAACGCGGGCAAGCCCAAGGAGATCACCGACCAGGAAGCCGCCTCCCTGGCCATGGACATGGTGCGCGCGAGCGAGGACGCCACCCGTCGTCGTGAGGCGCTGAAGTCGCGGGGGCGTGGTCGTGGTGAGGGGCGCCCCGAGCGCGGTGAGAAGTCGGAGCGCGGCGAGAAGCAGGGAGAGGGAGCGCAGGCCAAGGACGGGAACGGACGTCGGGAGCGGCAGGAGCGTCGTGAGCGCAAGCCGCGGCCCGAGGGTGGCAAGCGCGAGGGCGAGCAGGCCCAGAAGACCGAGGGTCAGCCCGTGGCGGAGAAGCCCGCGGAGGCTGCTCCCGTCGAGAAGCCGGCGGAGAGCAAGCCCGCGGAAGTCGCTGCGGAGAAGCCCGCGGAGGCCAAGCCCGCCGAGGCTGCGGCCGAGAAGCCCTCCGACGCGGCACCCGTGTCCCAGGCGTGATCTCCGGCAATGCCGATTGATCGCATGGTGATGCTGGCGGCGGTGGTCGGATGGGCCATCGTCAGCTTTGCCAACCGGTTCTGGGGAGCCGTGCTGGGTGTGGTGTTGGCTCTGGGCGTGGGCGTCTGGGGATGGCACACGATGGCCGGCGGCGCGCAGGTCTCGTTCCTGGGGCTTCAGCGCCCTCTGTCCCCGCCCATGTTCTTCACGCTGGTGAGCATGTTGATCCTGGTCAACGCGCTGACCGCGGTGCAGAGCTGGCGCCAGCGTCGGCGGCGCCCTTCTTCCGACGCTGGAGCGCATTGAGGCGCATCAACAGCGCCACCAGCACATCCTCGTCGGAAACGGAGCTGCCCTTCAGCAGGCGGTCCGCGTCCGCAATGGCCACCATCCCCGCCGCCAGCGCCTCGCGACCCGCGGCCTGCACACGTCGGACGGCGGCGTCGGCGTTGTAGAAGATGCGCACCTCACGTGCGGCCTCCTGCGGTGATGCCCCTTGCTCCAGCTTGTCCAGCAGCCGGATGGACTGCCGCTGCGCGTAGGCCAGCGCGCCCAGCAGGCGCAGCGGTGCCTCCCCCGCGTTGACGACGGAAAGCATGGTCTGCAGCGCCAGGCCCAGCTTTCCCGCGGCCATGGCGTCGACGATCTTGAAGCTGGTCTCCACCTTGGTGGTGGTGATGTGCTCGGCCACGTGGTCCTCACTGACCACCCCGCCCTTCCCCACCACCAGGCGCAGCTTCTCCAGCGCGCTGTCCAGCAGCATCAGCTCGCTCCCCACCGCGGCGGCGAGCGTGTTGGCAGCCTCGGGTTGCAGCGTGATCTCGTGCGTGCGGGCGCGGTTCTCCAGCCAGCGCGGCAGCTCCCGCTCATTGAGGCGGTCAAAGACCTGCAGTACGCCCGCGGACTCCAGCTCCTTGAACAGCTTGAGCCGCTTGTCGACCTTCTCCCCGACGAGAATCAGCACGCACTGGGGATCCGGGCTGTGCACGTATTCCAGCAGGGCTTCATGATCCGGGGCGGGGATGGCGTCGGCGTCGTGGATCTCCACCAGGCGCTTGGGGCTCATCACCGGCAACGTCCGACAGAACCCGACGATGGTCCCCACCGTGGTGTTCTTGGCGCTGGCCCGCTGCACGTTGAAGTCCGGCGCCCGGATCTCCGCCATGGCACGGGCGCGCAGCCGCTCCAGCGCGTCCTGGATCAGCAGGCGCTCCTCGCCACACAGCCACGCCACCTGGGTGTTCTCACTGCCCGACTTGCGCACCGCCATGGCGCCTCCGCGTCACCGTCCTCGCCACTCATGCAGCCGCGCGCGGGGAACGCCCCACAGACGCGTGACCGCGGTGAGCTCGGCGCAGATCAGGAAGACGCAGCTGGAATAGAACACCCAGAGCGCCACGGCCACCAGCGTGGCCATGGATCCGTACGTCAGCGAGAGCCGCGCCAGATGGGAGACGTAGTAGCCGTACACCAGCTCCGCGGCGACGGAGAGCGCGCCAAACACCGCCCCGCCGAGCAGGATGGAGCGCCAGGAGGCGGCCTTCCCGACGAGATAGAACAGCAGGCAACAGTAACCCACCAGCGCAATCAGGAATCCACTCCCGACGCCAATCACCCATTGCAGCACGGGGGTGTGCAGGAGCTGCATGAACGCTTCCGGCGCCACGCCGCGCGCCAGGGTGAGCACCGACGTCAACAGGTAGCGAAGGCCACCAAACAGCAGCCCCAGCGCGCCCACGGCAAGGGAAGCGCTGGCCTGCTCCCGGAACACGCGCCAGACGCGCACGAGCGGGGACACCGGCAACTGCGCCTGTTTCAGCATGCGGGGCTTGAAGCGGCTCTGCTCGAAGATGTGGTTCAGGGCGGTACGCAACGCCTGCAGGACCTGGCTGGCGCTGATGAGCAGGGCCAAGGCGCCAATGAAGCCGATGTTGCGCCTGCTCTTCACCAAAGCCTCCAGGACCGCTTGCGTCGATCCGGTGGGCAGGAACGGGATGAACCGTTTGGCGGCGTGCACGAAGTCGGCGATGAGCGCGGCCTGCTCCTCGGGGTCGCCTTGGCCGAGGTGGGCCAGCAGGGTGCCGCCGAACGCGATCATCACCGCGCCGAGCGGAACCAGCGAGACGATGCCGTAGAACGCGATGGCGGCGGCGTAGACCTGTCCGTCGTTGCGCACGAAGTTCACCAGCGGTGCGCGCCCCCAGGTGAACGCACGACGCAGCCAGCGGTGACGTTGAAAGGTGAAGACGTGATGGCGGGGCCGGGGCTCGGGCTCCGTCGGGGACGGCGGATCCGGAGTCTGCGGCGCTTCAGCCATGGGTTCGCGGGTCGGTGCGTTTGCGGTGGGTGTGCCCCGCACGACCGATGTCCTTGCCGCGTCGCTTGAACATCACGCGCAGCGGTGTGCCCTGGAAGCCGAACTCCTCGCGCAGGGCGTTGACCAGGTAGCGGCGGTAGCTGAAGTGCACGCCCTCCGGCATGTTCGCCGCGACGACGATGGTGGGCGGCGCCACCGCAACCTGCGTGCAGTAGTACAGGCTCACCCGACGACCCTTGTACGCCGGCAGGTGGTGCCGCTCCATGGTGCGCTGCAGCGCCTTGTTGAGCTTGGACGTCGACACGCGGGTGAAATGGTCACGCGCCACCTCGAGGACCTTGGGGAGCACGTCGGAGACGCCTTCATTGCGCGCCGCGCTGATGAACAGAACCGGCGCGTAGCTGACGAACGAGAGCTCCTTGTGCACGCGCTTGGTGTACTCCTGCCTGTTGCGCGCGCCCTCCTGCACCAGGTCCCACTTGTTGACGACGATGATCAGCGCCTTGCCGGCCTCATGCGCCAGCTCCGCCACCTTGGCGTCCTGCTCGGTGATGCCCTCGTACCCGTCGACCACGAGCAGCGCGAGGTGACACTCCTCGATGGCGCGCACCGCCACCACCACGGAGAGCTTCTCCACCTTGCGCGCCACGGAGCGCTTGCGACGCAACCCCGCGGTGTCGATGAGGCGGAAGCGCCGGCCGTCGCGTTCCAGCAGCGTGTCGACGGCGTCACGGGTGGTCCCGGGGATCTCGCTCACCACCATGCGCGGCTCACCGAGGAGCGCGTTCACCAGGCTGCTCTTGCCGGCATTGGGGCGCCCCACCACGGCCACCTTCAGCTCGTCGGGGATGCTCACCTCGTCGGGAGCGTCGTCCAGCTCGGGGGCCAGCTCCTCGGGGCGCGGGGCCTCGTCGGCGGCGCGGGCGGCGGCGCGGCGTTCCGCGCGGGTGCGGGGCTGCGCGGCTTCCGTCTCGAATTGCTGAACCGCGGAGTCGGAGAGCTCCCTGGGCAGCGTGGCCAGGATCTTGTCGACGAGGTCACCCACGCCCAGGCCATGCGCGGCGCTGATGGGGAGCACCTCTTCCACGCCCAGCTCATACAGCTCCGGGAGCAGGTCCTCGGCGTCACGCGCGTCCACCTTGTTGGCCACGGTGACGGTGGGCTTTCCCGCCTGGCGGAGCATGCCGGCCACGAAGCGGTCGTCGGGGTGGAGGCCGGCGCGGGCGTCACACAGGTGCACCACCAGGTCCGCTTCCTCGATGGCCACGCGCGCCTGGTCGCGGATGCTGATGGCGAACTGGTCCTCGGTGGCCTGGGCCACACCGCCGGTGTCGATCAGGTGGAAGCGCGCGCCGACGGGGCGGGCCATGGCGTAGATGCGGTCACGGGTGACGCCAGGCTCGTCGTCCACCACGGCAATGCGACGGTGGGCGAGGCGGTTGAAGAGCGTGGACTTGCCCACATTGGGGCGACCCACGATTGCGACGACAGGAAGACGAGCCACGGCGCCGCGTCTAGCACCTCCGGACGGTTCAAGGGGAGCGGTGGCCGGGTCGAAAATTTGGGAAGCGGGATCGGCACCGTTAGCTTGGAGGCCGTTGGCGCCACCTGGAGCCAGGTGGATGTCCCCGGAGGTTGACCATGCGTCTCGTCGTCCTGTGTCCCGTTGTTCCCGCCACCCGTCCCGAGGATGTCCGTGTTGCCGGCGGCTACGGCGTGCAGGCGCCGTGGATGCGTTCCCTACCGGTCGAGCGGCCGAACGTGCGCTGCTCTCCCCAGCTCAGCACCAACCAGGGCGGGTTCAACCTGCGTTGATCACGCTGCCAGCTGCTGGGACCCGGCGGGTTGGACCACACGGACCACGCCGGTCTGTCCGTCCACCTCGATGACGTCGCCATCCTTGAGGCGCTCTGTGGCGCCCGGAAGCGCGACCACCGACGGAATCCCCAGCTCCCGCGCGACAATCGACGCGTGGGACAACAAGCTCCCCACCTCGACAACCACCGCGCGCGCACACAGGAACAACGGTGTCCACGACGGGTCCGTGAACGGCGCCACCAGGATCTCGCCGGGATTGAGGCGTGCGGTGGTCGGGTCGCGGATGATGCGGGCCACGCCGGTGGCCTTGCCGGGACTGGAGCCAACGCCGCACAAGGCGCCCTCCCCCGTCGTCACCACGGTCTGCGCTACCAGCTGAAGCGGCCGGCTCTGCGCATCCAGGAAACGCGCCGGGCGCTCCCGCTGCCAATTCGCGTAGGCCCGACGTCGCTGCGCCACGAGCTCACGCAGATCCCCGTCCGGGAGCGCCCGCAGCTCGGTGAGCAGGAGGAAGAACACGTCGTCGACGCGGTCGGTGCGTCCCTGGGCTACCAGGCGCCTCCCCAGCTCCAATGCCCCCGCCCGGAACACGCCCACGCTCCGCATGATCTCGGCCTTGCTGTTCTGTCGCGCCACCGCGGTCTTCTGCGAGACGTGCAGCAGGACGTCGAAGATCCGTCGACGGATGGGCCGGTAGCGCAGGCGCTGGCGGATCCGTTCCTCGAGGGCGAGGCGACGTTCCCGCTGGCGTCGCTCCACCTCCCGTGGATCCGACGAAGGATCCGCCCGCAGGTAGTTGGCAATCACCGTCAGGGGATACGCCGGATCCTCACGCCACTTGGGCCGGGCCAGCTCCACCTCCTCGATGCCGCGGTGTCCGAAGCGTTCCTGGAACGCGCGGAACTGTCGGATCCACCCGCTCGCAGCCGGCTTGTCCTCGAGGATCCGCAGCGCGTCGTCCGGTTTGCGCTCCAAGGCCTCCACCACCTCCGGCACCTTGCGCGCTTCCGTCGCGAGGTCCCACAACATGGCCGCGCATTCCACCTCGGCAATTCCGCTGAGACCGGAAACCAGCACGCCCGCACTCTCTGCTGGCTCCCCCGCCCAGCGACTCAGGATGTGTCCCAGCGCCGTGTAGAACGGTGCCGCCAGGCCGGCGGAGAACGCGTTCACGGGAGCCAGCAGCTGGTGCAGGGCCTTCTCGTCCCAGATGGACGCGTCGACGAGCTTGAGCACCTCATCCCAGGAGCGCCCCGAGAGATCCGCCCGCTCCCACGGCGCCACGTGACGGTCATGCGCCTCCACCAGCGCCGCCATGTGCTTGTCGACGTCGAGGAGGAAGCGCAGCACCTTGGCCGCCGCGAAGGGACCCGCGAGCATCAGCGGCAACAAGGCCTTCCAACGGAGCGCGGACAGCGGAGGTCGCTTGCCGTGCTCCAGCGCATCCACCAGCGCCACCTCGTCGAGGCCGGGCATCAGAAACTCCCGAATGAAGGTGGCGTTCAGGTAGACGCGGCCGCGGATGGCCTGCGCGAGCCTGTTGATCTGCGCGAGGAGATGCCGCGGCGCGAGGCCGTGCAACGTCAGCCCGCGGAAGATCATGGGGAAGAAGACCTTCTCGAACGCGTCGGCACCCAAAGGCGTGAGCGCGGAGGGCATCATCTCCTCGAGCTTCACGGTGTAGGCGTAGAGCGGGCGAGTGGCGTCGTCGGGATGGACGGGGGCCTCGCGCAGGTTGGTGATGGGACGGGACTGCAGCGCGTAGATCCGTCCGCCGGAGGTGGCCCACTCGATGTCCTGCGGCGCACCGAAGTGCCGCTCGATCCGACGCGCCAATTCCACCAACGCTGCGAGGTCGGGTCGCGGACGACCGGGTTCCGCAAGACGCTCCGTGACGACGTGGGCATCATCCTTCCGCAGCACGAACTGGTCCGCGGTGGCCTTCCCGGAGACCAACGCCTCGCCCAGCCCGGGAACCGAATTGACGACGACACGGTCGCGCTCGCCGGTCACCGGGTCCGCGGTGAACATCACGCCCGCCAGGTCCGCCGGGACCATGCGTTGCACCACGCACGCCAGCGCCACGGCGGTATGGTCGAACTGGTGTTTCTGCCGGTAGCTGATGGCGCGGTCGGTCCACAGGGAGGCCCAGCACGCCTTCACGGATTCGACGACGTCACGCTCCCCGCGCACATCCAGGTACGTGTCCTGCTGCCCCGCGAAGCTGGCGTCCGGGAGGTCCTCCGCCGTCGCGGAAGAGCGCACCGCCACCGCGGCGTCGCCGCCCAGCGCGCCGTAGCACCGCACGATCTCCTGCGCGATCTCGTCGGGAATGGGCGCCGTGGTGATGAGGCCGCGGATCTCCGCTCCCGCGCGTGCCACGCTGTCGACGTCGTCAGGGTTCATCCCGGAAAGACAACGCGTCAGTGCCGGATGCAGGTTGTTCCGCGCGATGTGCTCCCGGTACGCGTCCGCGGTGACGCAGAAGCCGTCGGGAACGGGCATCCCGGCCTTCATCAACTCGCCGAGGTTCGCGCCCTTCCCTCCCGCGCGCGGAATGTCCGTCCGAGAAAGGTCGCCGAGTCCCGCCACCCACGTGCTCATGCGTGTCTCCCCTTCCGACGTCTCAGGTCGTCCAGCAGCGTCTTCACCGCCCACGCAATGGTGCGCCCCGCCTGCTCTCCGCCGACGTCAAACGCGGTGCGCATCAGGAACCACGCCTCCAGGCTGCAGAGGTGCTTGAACACGCCGGCGATGGCGCGCGCTTCCTCGTCGGGAAGGCCGGTCAGCTCTTCGCGCAGCACTTCCAGCATCTGCTGCTGCCGCCCCGACGCACCCCGTCCCCGCACCTGCCGACCCAGCTGCGTGAGGATCAACGCCTCCGCCGCGGTGGCATGCTGGTCCAGCGTCACGCACGTCTTCTCGACGATGGCGGGGAGATCATCCGGTCCGCTTGGCGTTGGCAGCGCGCCCACCCGCGAGCGCATCCACAGGATGACGGCGTCAAGCATCGCGTCGCGCGTGGGGAAGTACTTGTAGACGGTGGGTGCGGAGACACCGGCACGTGCCGCCACGCGCTCCACGGAGAAGTCCTGAAACCCCTGCTCCGCCACCTGCGCGGCAACGGCCTCCAGGATGCGCGCCTGGGTCTCCTCCGACTGCTGCTGTCGCAGCGGGCTGGAGTAGGTGCGCTTTCCTCGTCGTCGGGTGGTGGATTTGGCAGTGGCCATATTGGATATAATATGTCTATATCCAATTACAGAAAGAGTCAACGGGCGCGCAGGCCGCGCTGCGAATCAAGGTTCTCCCGTGGTGTGAAGGAAGTCGGGCTTTCAGCCCTTGAGGACGTTGCCGGCGATCACGAGGCGCTGGATCTCGCTGGTGCCCTCGTAGATCTCGGTGATGCGCGCGTCGCGGTAGTGGCGCTCCACCGGGTAGTCCCGCACGTAGCCGTTGCCACCGAAGACCTGGATGGCCTGGTGGGTGATCTCCGTCGCTGCCTCGCTGGCCATGAGCTTCGCCATCGCGGCCTCGCCGGTGTACTTGGCGCCCTTGTCCTTCAGGAACGCGGCGCGCCAGGTGAGGAGGCGTGCAGCGTCGAGCTTGGTGGCCATGTCCGCCAGCTTGAACTGGATGGCCTGCAGCTTGGAGATGGGCTGACCAAAGGCGTTGCGGATCTTGGAGTACTCCGTGGCCGCCTCGAACGCCGCGCGTGCAATGCCCAGCGCCTGCCCCGCAATGCCAATGCGCCCGCCATCCAGCGTGCCCATGGCAATCTTGAAGCCCATCCCGACGTCGCCAAGCCGGTTGAGCTCCTCCACGCGACAATCCTCGAAGTGCAGCAGCGTGGTGGACGACGCACGGATGCCCAGCTTGTCCTCGTGCTTGCCGCGCTTGAGCCCCGGCGTGTTCATGTCGACGACGAACGCCGTGATGCCCTTGTGCTTGAGCGCCGCGTCGGTCTGCGCGAACAGCACCACTGCGTCGGCCTCCAGCCCGTTGGTGATCCAGGCCTTGGTGCCGTTGAGGATCCAGCCCTTGCCGTCGCGCTTGGCCGTCGTCAGTGCGGCGCCCGCGTCGCTGCCGTTGCCCGGCTCACTGAGCGCGAAGCAGCCCAGCTTCTTGCCCGTGGCGAACGGACGCAGCCAACGCTCCTTCTGCTCCTTGGTGCCGAACTTCAGCAGCGGGTCGCAGTAGAGGCTGTTGTTGACGGACATGATGACGCCGGTGGAGGCGCAACCGCGGCTGATCTCCTCCATGGCCACGGCGTACGCGAGCACGTCCATCCCGGTGCCGCCCTCCTCCTCGGGGACGTACACGCCCATCAGTCCCATCTCGCCCAGCTTCTGCACGGCGTCGCGCGGGAAGGTTCCGTCGCGGTCCCACTTGGCGGCGTGCGGGGCCAGTTCCTTGCTCGCAAAATCCTGGCAGGTCTTGCGCAGCATCTCCTGCTCAGGTGTCAGCTCGAAGTGCATCTTCTCTCCCGTCTCACTTGCCGGTGAACTTGGCCGGACGCTTCTCCAGGAACGCGGTCATCCCCTCCTGGCTGTCGGTCGACGACGCGGCCAGGCCGAACGCCTGCTGCTCCAGCGCATTGGCGCGTGCGAGGTCCAGGTCCTCGGTGTTGAGGATCACCTGGCGCGCCAGCGTCACCGCCACCGGGCCCTTCTCGGCGATCTTCGTGGCGGTCTTGTTGGCCTCGTCGAGGAGGGAGGCGCGCGGGAAGGTCTTGTTGACCAGGCCAATGCGCAGCGCCTCGGACGCGGGAATGGGGTCCGCGGCCAACACCAGCTCACGCGCCCACGCCGGTCCCACCCGACGGACCAGCCGCGTGCAGCCACCGAATCCGGGGATGAGACCCAGGTTCACCTCGGGCTGGCCGAGCTTGGCCTCCTCGGCCGCGTAGATGAAGTCGCAGCACAACGCGAGCTCACAGCCGCCGCCGAGCGCAAAGCCATTCACCGCGGCGATCGTCGGGAACGGCGCGGTCTCGATGCGCGCGCCCAGCGTGTGGCCCAGCGTGGAGAACGCCTTGGCATCCAGCGCGCTCATGCCCTTCATCTCGGAGATGTCGGCACCAGCGGCGAACGCCTTCTCACCGGAGCCGGTCAGCACGACGGCGCGCGTGGCACCGGCGGCAATCAGCTCGTCGTACGCGCGGGTGAGCTCGGTGATGAGCTGGCGGTTGAGCGCGTTGAGGGACTTGGGGCGGTTGAGCGTGAGGACCGCCACCGGTCCACGCTGTTCAACAAGGATGGTCTCGTACGCCATGGCGCTGCTCCGTGCCCGAGATGGGCGGGAAGGACGCGCCTTCTAGGAAGCTTGTGCCTTGTCCGCAAGCGCAGAATCCCCATAGGTTGCCCAACGTTCGAGCCTCCGCCGGAGATGGGCATGACCAACGCCTCCCTGCTGCAACGCGTGGCCGCGGGACTCACCCGTTGGAGCACGCGATTTGTGCCGGATGCGTTCGTCATTGCGCTCCTCCTCTCCGCGCTGGTGGCGGGGATGGCGCTGGTGCTGACACCGACTTCTCCGTCGTCACTGGTGATGGCGTGGGGCAATGGGCTGTGGCAGCTGCTGGAGTTCGCCTCGCAGATGTGTCTCGTCGTCATGGGCGGTTACGTGCTGGCGGTCGCGCCGCCCGTGCGTCGTGCTTTGGACTGGGTTGCGTCACGACCGAAGACGCCACGCGGCGCCATTGCGCTCACCGCCGCGGTTTCCATGGGCCTGGCGATGTTCAACTGGGGGCTCTCCATCGTCGCCAGCGCGTTCTTCGTGATCGCGGTGGCGCGACAGAAGATCCGCGTGGATCACCGCCTGCTCTGCGCCACGGGCTACCTGGGACTGGGCTGCCTGTGGCACGCGGGACTGAGCGCCAGTGCGCCGCTGCTGATCGCCACCAAGGGCAAGTACTCGGAGTACTTTGGCGTCATCCCGGTCACCGACACGATCTTCCACCCGCTGAACATCGGGCTTGTCGTCGTCACGTTCGTGGTGCTGACACTGTTGGCCGCGGCCATGCACCCGCCGGAGGGCGCGGAGGTGACGGCGCCGCCGAGCGCATTGGTGAACCCGGAGCCCCTGGTCGACGAGCAGCCCGAGGACACGCCCGCGGCTCGCCTGGAGCACAGTCGCATTCCGACGCTGATCCTGGCCGCGATCTCGCTCGGCTACGTCGGCGCGCGGCTGGTGAACGGCGGGCTCTCCGCGCTGAACATCAACACGGTGAACCTTCTCATGCTCTCGGTGGGAATGGCGTTGCACCCGAGCGTGCGCGCATTCCTTGCGGCCGCCCGCGGCTCCGCCGACGCACTGTGGCCGATCATCCTGCAGTTCCCGTTCTACGCGGGCATCCTGGGCATGATCGACGGCAGCGGGCTGGATGACATCCTGGCCAACGGCTTCACGCGCATCTCCACGCCGGAGACCTTCCCGCTCGTCGTCACCTGGTACAGCGGCATCTTGAACTACGTGGTTCCCTCGGGTGGGTCCAAGCTGGCCATCGAGGCTTCCTACATTGCCGCGGCGAGCAAGCAGCTGGGTGTTCCGCTGAATCTCACGGTGATTGCGTACGCGTGGGGAGACATGCTCACCGACGTCATCCAGCCGTTCTGGGCCCTGCCCCTCCTCGGCGCGGCCAAGCTCGGCTTCAGGGACATCATGGGTTACTGCGTGGTGTTCTTCCTGGTCTACGGCGTCATCGTCACGGCGGGATTCGGCCTGCTCGCGCTTGGCGTCTTCTGACTCACCCGCCGCCCGTCGCTGCGTCACGTGGGGCACCGGCATCCCGCGGCGCGGAGGCGTCCACCGTCGTCGCGTCAGGGCGACCGGCGTCCAGCAGCACGCCACCGTCGGGGACCCGGCACGCCGAGTATTCCACGATCCAGCTCAGGAACGACTGGTACGTGACGTCACCGGTGTCATGGAACTTGTCTCCGCCGCCGTGCTCCACCACGCCTTGCAGCGGTTTGGTGAGCAGTGTGCTCTCCGCCGGATTCACGACGTCGACCGCACCCAGGCCAATGACGTTGTACATGCTTCGCAGTGACGCCTCGAGCGTGTCCTCCTTCTCGAAAAACGCGGGCGCGTCCACCACGTCGGCGTGCGGCATGGCGTGGCAGGCGGTGCAGCGGTCACGGAAGTCATAGACCTTGGCGTAGAACGAGCTCGCCAGTGACGATTCCGAGCAGCTCCCCAGTGGCGTGATGACGTTGGTGGGCGGTCCTGCGTCCGCACCGGTGCTGCAGGGATCCGCAATCTGCCCGCACACCTCCGCCTGACACGACGCACTGAACCTGATCCACTCCAGGAAGCCCTGGTGCTCGGCGTTGATGACGTCCTGGGTGATGAGCGGACTGTCCGGCTGTGCCATGCGGATCATGTTCAGGATCGGGCTCGCCGCCGGGTTCGCGAAGTTCACCATGCCCATGTACTGCAGGCACGCCATGGAATTGCACGGCGTCTCGCGCACGAACATGGAGAGATCCACGCCGGAGAGATGGCACTGGTTGCAGCTGTTGGGCTGACCACCGGTGACCAGGGGCTCGATGCGACGCTCGTAGATCGCGCTGTTCACTTCGGCGGCACAGGCCACCACGCCCGCGTCCGTCCCCGCGTCCGCCGCACCACTTGAAGAGCTGCTGCTGGACGAGGACGACGAAGAAGATGACGAGCTGCTTAAGCTGGTAGAGCTGCTCCCCCGCGACGACGAACGCCCACCCGACGATGAAGATGATGCGGAGCTGGACGCGCTGGAGCTGCTCGAGCTGCTGGAGGATGACGACGAGGACGCGCTGGTGGTGGCGCTGGTTGCTCTCGGTTCCACACGCTCCGTGCCCTGGCACGACCACAGCCCCACCGTGGCCACCAGGGCCAACGCCCCACTGCTTCGCATCGCGACCTCGCGCGGTACCCATGCCCCACGCCCGCGCAGCCTGGCAACAAACCCCGGGCGCTGACCTCACCGTGTTCATGACGGCTTGACAAAGCCCCACCATCCGGGTGGCACTGCGCTCGGCCGCGGGGGGCCACGGGCTGCGACGGGGATGACCCGCCGCCATATTGTCGCGGTTCGGTGGCAATGCCGCGTACAAGGGTGACCCATGAACGCACCGACCAGGCAGCAGGACCGACTCCCCGCCCGCACCATCCTGGTAGGCCTCGGTTCCATCGGTCTGGCCATTGCCAAGGCCGTCCGCAAGCTGGACACCGTCGAGGTGGTGTCCGCGGTGGACCCCGCGCCGGGACGCGCTGGCAAGGATCTGGGTCGCGTGCTCGGCGAGGATGCGAGCGCCGGCATCACCATCAAGAGCGAGCTGGAGGACGCGCTCCGCAGCTCCCGTCCACGTCTGTGCCTCCTGGCCACCGGCAGCCGCCTGCACGAGGTTGCCGACGACATCTTCACGCTGATTGGCCACGGCTGCAGCGTCATCACCACCGCGGAGGAGATGGCCAACCCGGTGCTCCATGACCGCGAGCTCGCCGAGAAGATGGATGAGGCGTGCAAGCGTCGGGGTGTGGTGGTGGTGATGGCGGGCGTGAACCCGGGCTTCGTGATGGACCGCCTGGTCCTGACGCTGGCGCAGGTGACGCGCGACATCCAGCGCGTGGAAGTGACGCGCGTGGTGGACGCGAATCGTCGTCGACCGCAGCTGCTGGCGCGCATGGGCGGCGGGATGAGCCCCACCCTCTTTGCGGAGCGCGCGCTCGACGGTGGCGTGGGCCACGTGGGTCTGCGCGAGTCCATGTATCTCGTGGCGCGTGGCCTGGGCTGGCGCCTCACCGACTACCGGGAGTCCATCTCGCCGGAGGTGGTGCGCGAGACCATGAGCACCCCGGTGGGCGTGCTGGAGCGCGGGCAGATTCGCGGCGCCACGCAACGGGCGCGCGGCTACGTGGGCGGCGAGGAGAAGATCACGTTCATCCTGGAAATCGCCGCCGCCAGCGAGAACCCGCGCGACGAGATCTTCATCCACGGCACCCCGCCGGTGCACATCACCATCCCCGAGGGATGCAGCGGTGATGAGGCCACCATCAGCCTGGTCGCGTCGTCCATCCCGTTCGCGCTGTTCGCACGCCCGGGCCTCCGCCTGGTGACCGAGGTGCCCGCGGATCCCCGCGCGCTCCAAGGCCTGGTGGACCACAGCGCCCCCGCCCGTCCCGCCCCTCGGAAGAAGGCCCCGGCCAAGTCGTCGCGGAACGGCAAGGCGGCCTCCCCGCGCGCCCGCTGAAGCGCACCCCCTCGCGTGCTACGCTGCGCGGAACCTCAGGCGCCAGCGCGTGTCCAACACGCCATGACGTCTCCCGGGTGCCCCATGCGCCGTCCTGCCGCGCTGCTCGTCGTCGTCCTGTCCGCGTTCCCGGTGGGCTGTGCCACGTCGCAGTCCGCCTCCAAGCCCGCGCCCCCGCCTCCCGCGCAGCCCGCCCCTCCCAAGGAGCCGGTCAAGCTGGAGCCCATCAAGGTGGTGGCCAAGACGGACACGCCCGACGCGCTCTCCGTCTACGACGCGGAAACGCTGTTCAACCGCGGCATCGAGTTCCTGGACGGCCGGCAGTACGTGGAGGCGCGGCAGTACTTCCAGAAGCTCCTCGACGAGTTCCCGGACAGCTCCTACGTCAACGCCGCGCACTACAACCTCGGCGTCGCGCTGATGGAGAGCGGGGATCCCACCAGCGCGCTCCCGCACTTTGACGCGTTCCTCGCCAACGCCAAGACCGACCAGGATCGTCGTGACGCCACGTTCAAGCGCGGAGCGTGCCTGGCCATGCTCGGGCGCTACCAGGAGGTGGTGGACACTTTCGACACCATGCTGGGTGAGGAGCTGGAGACGGAGGACCGCATCGAGGCGCTCGTCGACAGCGGCATTGGCTGGTTCATGCTGGGTGACCGCGCCACGGCGGAGTACCGGTTCGCGGAGGCGGTGAAGCTGCGCAAGGCCGCGGAGCAGGATGCGCGCCTGGAGAACGACTACCACCACGCGCAGGCACTGTTCTACCTCGCCGAGATCCTCCGGCTGGAGTTCACCGAGTACAAGCTGAAGATGCCCGCCAATGGCAACGAGAAGGAGATGGCGGACCAGCTCGAGGAGAAATGCCAGCGCCTGCTGCGTGCGCAATACGCGTTCCTCAAGGTCATCCGCACCGGTCACGCCGGGTGGGCCTCCGCCGCGGGCTTCAAGGTGGGCAGCCTGTACGAGGATCTCCACGACGAGATGGTGAACCTCCCCGTGCCGCCGGACATGGATGCCGAGCAGGCGGACATCTACCGTCGGGAGCTGCGCAAGAAGGTGGCGGTGCTGGTGCGCAAGGCCATGGGCATCTACGAGAGCACCGTGAACATGGCGCGCAGGACCGGCGCGGACAACGTCTGGGTCACGCGCACCGAGCAGAGCCTGGAACGCATGAAGCAGCTCCTCAAGGACGTCGACGACATGGAGCGCGAGGACGGGCAGGCAAGCTGAGTGATGCTGACGGGGAAACGCCTTCTCGCACTGGACGTGGGCTCACGACGCATTGGCGTGGCGGTCAGTGATCACGCCGGCATGCTGGCCCATCCCCTTGTCACTCTCGACGCCATCAGCCTCCGTCAGGATTCCGAGCGCATCGTCGCGTTGGCGCGCAAGGAGGAGGCGGAAGGCGTGGTGGTGGGTCTGCCCGCGCACGCCGACCAGAGCGAAAGTGGAAGTGCCAAGCGCGCGCGCCGGCTGGGGGAGGCGTTGGCCGCCGCGGGGCTGGCCGTGGACTACATGGACGAGTGGGGAACCAGCCTCGAGGCCAAGGCCGCGCTTGCGCACCTGCCCAAGAGCAAGCGGCGCGAAAAGGGTGCCGTGGACCAGGCGGCAGCGGTGGCCATCCTGACGGGATACCTGGAAGCTCGCGACCGTCAGGCGCATTGAACTGGACAGGCATGGGCCCGGAGGAGGAGCCTCCGCGCCCCCTTTCCGAGATAGAATGACGACCCATGGCCAAGGTGTTGAAAGCCATTCTGGTGACCGTGGTGCTGCTGGCGCTGGCCGTTGGCGGGACCGCGTATGCTGGCTACCGCAAGCTCCAGGGTTACGGTGACCAGGCCCTCAGCGACGACAAGAAGGCCGCGCCCCTCCGCGTCCGCATTCCCAAGGGCGCCAACGCCCGACAGATTGCCAGCGCGCTGGAACGTGAAGGCGTCATCAAGAGCGCCCGACAGTTCTACTGGTACACGCGCCTCATCAAGAAGTCCGACGGCCTCCTGCGACCCGGTGAATACGACATCAGCCCGGGCCTGACTCCGTCGGAGATCGTCGCCAAGCTCAGCAAGGGTGACGTGGTCACCTACAAGTTCACCATTCCCGAGGGCAGCAACCTCAAGGACATCGCGCGCATCATCGGCGCGTCCGGGCTGGCCAAGGAAGAGGAGATCGTCGCCCTCGCCTATGACGACGAGTTCGTGAAGGCCCTGGAGGTCCCGCCCGCGCAGAAGCACCTGGAGGGCTACCTCTTCCCGGACACGTACCGCTTCCCCGCCGGCATCAGCGCCAAGGACATCCTCCGCCACATGCGACAGCGCATGAACCAGGCTCTCACGCCGGAGATCATCGAAAAGGGGAAGGCCGTGGGGCTGGACCCGCACCAGATCCTGACGTTGGCCAGCATCGTCGAGAAGGAGACCGGTGCGCCGCAGGAGCGGCCCAAGATCAGCTGCGTGTTCCACAACCGCCTGCGTGAGAAGTGGAAGCTGCAGACCGACCCCACCGTCATCTACGGCATCCAGAACTACGCCGGGAACATCACCAAGAAGGACCTGGAGACGCCGCACCCGTACAATACGTACGTCATTCCCGGCCTCCCGCCCGGCCCCATTGCCAGCCCCGGCACCGCCGCCATCCACGCCGCCGTGGAGCCGGAGAAGTGCCCCGCGTTCTTCTTCGTCAGCATGAACAACGGCACGCACATCTTCTGCGAGACGCTGCAGTGCCATGAGAAGAACGTGAAGAAGTGGCAGGTGGAGTGGTTCAAGACCCAGCGCTCCAAGGGCGGTTGATTGCGGTGACCGCGCCTCACTGATGCGCGCGGGCCTCACGCTTCTCGTCGGAAATCCTCGTCCCCACGACATTCCTGTCAGGCACCACGCTTGCAGCCCTGCGCGAGAACTGCGGGGCGCGTGCCCCCGTCCGGAGGTCGCGAATGCACCAGCTGCGTGCAGGGGTCCTGGTCTGTCTTGCGTTCATGATGGGCTGTCCCAACGTCAAGCCGGCGGAAGGCAACGCTTCCGGTCCGCAGCACAGCACGGTGGCGTTGTTGGGGGATCGCACGGCGGTCGTCGTCGACGGGGACAATGAGCAGGTGGTGTTCCTGGACCTGGACAGCGCCGAGCGCGTTGCCACCAAGGTGGGACGGAATCCCGCGCAGGTCACCAAGCACGGCAATCACGTGGCCGTCAGCAACCGCGGTGACCGTACCGTCACCATCCTCCACTCCGACACGCACGAGGTCTTGCGCACCATCACGGTGGGCGTGGAGCCCATCGGCCTCACCTTCCTGGACGAGTTCCGCCTCGCCGTGGCGTTGTCCGGGGAGAAGGCGATTGTCGTCGTGGACGTGGACTCCGGGGCGTTGCTCAAGCGGGTGGACCTGGAGCTGCCGCAGCCGCGCGCGCTCGCGGTGACCAGGGACGGCCGCATCTACGTGAGCCACTTCCTCTCGCACGCGCTCAGCGTGATCTCCCCGTCGCTGGATGAGGTCCACCTGCGCGACATCACGCTCCGCACCACCACCTCCCCGCTCCATCCCAGCCTGCTCAACAGCCTCACGCTCAGCTTTGGTGGCGACGAGATCGGCATCGCCCACGTGAGCCTGAACACGGACATCACGCCCAAGCAGGGCAACAGCGGCTGGCCCGGATACCTCGGCAACGGTCAGGAATACATGGCGGCCACGCCCACCATCACGCAGATCGACGTCGCCAAGGACGCGGTCCGCTCCGACGCCACGCCGCGCGACGACCCCGCGAATCAGGCCGTGGAGGGCAGCTTCACCACGAAGGAGGAGTCCACCAGCGCGCTGCTCACCATCAACAACACGCAACTGCGGGAGAGCTTCACCGAGCCCATTACGGCCGCGTACGTCGACGGGGACCGGGGCTTTGCGGCATTGGCGCGTGGGACGCGGCAGCTCAACATCTGGCGTCGCAACGCCGACGGTACGCGCGACGGATTGGCGCACGTGTTCAACGTTGGCCACGGCGCCGACGGGCTGGCGGCCAGCAAGGATGGACGGTTCCTCGTCGTGCGCAATGCGGGGGACCTGACGTTGTCCATCATTCCCGTTCCGGCGGTGCCCGCGTTCAATGACCTCCCGCTCAACGAGAAGCTCGCCGCGTCCCTGGGCCCCCAGCCCGTGACGACGGAAACCCTGCGCTACGCGGACTCCCCGTTGCCGGTGCAGGTGCAGGATGGTCGCAAGCTGTTCATGACGGCGCAGCGGGAGTGCACCATGGGCGGCGTCACCTGCATCATGTGTCACCCCGACGGTCGCGCCGACGGGCGCGTGTGGCCCTTCATCGACGGACGACGCAACACCATGAACCTCTCCGCCGCCACCGAAGAGCACAAGGGCCTGGCCACGACGACAGCACCGCTCCACTGGGGTGGCGAGCTGGCCAACCACTACGGGCTGCAACGCACCATCAATGAGTTCATGGGCGGCACCGGCCTCAACGGCCAACAGCTCGACGCGGTGGCCGCGTTCATTGACACGTTGCCCGCGCCGGACAGCCCCACCCGCGCATCCCCCTTGCGCACCGCCCCGCTCGACGAGGTGCAGCAGCGCGGCAAGGACCTCTTCGACGACCCCGCAGTGGGCTGCCGCGACTGCCACATGGGCGAATACTTCACCGACAACCTCTCGCACGACGTGGGCGTCGACGACGGGCAGCTGCGTGGCGTGCAGACACCGGTGCTCATTGGCCTGGATGCCAGCGGGCCGTATCTGCACGACGGTTCCGCGGCCACCGTCGAGGAAGTGCTGGAGCGGCTGGTCCGTACCGACCGCATGGGCCGCGGCTCACACCTTTCGGACAAAGACCTCGTGGCGCTGGCGGCCTACCTCAAGACGATGTGAGCTCGGGCCAACGGCCGCGTTTGCACACTGCGTCATCGCGGTCCGACAACCATCCGAACCGCGGCAAATCCGCTTGCACATCAGGCCGTTGAGGGGCTCTAAACCTGCGCGTCTTCCTTCACGCACAGGAGCGAGCCCATGCCCAGGAAAGTCAAGGTTGGCCTCATCCAGACCAGCACGCCGGTGACCACGGGACCCGTCGACACCATCAAGAAGGCGATGATTGAGCGGCACCTGCCGTTCATCGAGGAAGCAGGCAAGAAAGGCGTCCAGATCCTGGGACTGCAGGAAATCTTCTCCACGCCGTACTTCTGCCCCGCGCAAAGCACCGAGTGGTACGACACCGCCGAGTCCGTCCCCGGTCCCACGACGGAGATGATGGCCCAGTACGCCAAGAAGTATCAGATGGCCATGGTGGTCCCCATCTATGAGCGCGAGATGGCCGGCGTCTTCTACAACACCGCCGCGGTCGTCGACGCCGACGGGACGTACCTGGGCAAGTACCGCAAGAACCACATCCCGCAGGTCAACCCGGGCTTCTTCGAGAAGTACTATTTCAAGCCCGGCAACCTCGGTTACCCCACGTTCAAGACGCGCTACGGGCAGGTGGGCGTGTACATCTGCTACGACCGCCACTTCCCCGAGGGCGCCCGCATCCTGGGCCTCAACGGCGCGGAGATCGTGTTCAACCCGTCGGCAACGGTGGCCGGTCTGAGCCAGTACCTGTGGAAGCTGGAGCAGCCCGCGCACGCCGTCGCCAACGGTTACTTCGTGGCGGCCAGCAACCGCGTGGGCACGGAGGCGCCCTGGAACATCGGCCGCTTCTACGGCAGCAGCTACATCGTCGACCCGCGCGGCAACTTCGTGGCCATGGCCAGCGAGGAGAAGGAAGAGCTCATCACCGCCGAGATCGACCTCGAGATGATCGACGAGGTGCGCAAGACCTGGCAGTTCTTCCGTGACCGTCGGCCCGAGACCTACGAGGACATGGTCAAGCTGCGCTGACGCAAGCCCATCCAACCATCCAGCCCTACTTCGACGGAGCCAGCATGAAGACACTGATCAAGAACGGAACCGTGGTGACGGCCAGCGACACCTTCAACGCGGATGTCTGGGTGGACGGCGAGAAGGTCATTGCCACCGTGGAGCCCGGCACCAAGGGCCCCACGTTTGACGAGACCGTCGACGCCACCGGCAAGTACGTCATCCCCGGCGGCATTGACGCGCACACGCACATGGACATGCCCTTTGGCGGAACCACAAGCTCGGATGACTTCGAGACCGGGACGCGTGCCGCGGCGTGGGGTGGCACCACCACCATCATTGACTTCGCCATCCAGACCAAGGGCACGTCGCTGCGGCAGGCGCTGGACACCTGGCACGCCAAGGCGCAGGGCAAGGCCGTCACGGACTACGCGTTCCACATGATCGCCACCGACGTCCCACCCGGCGTCCTCGAGGAGATGGCGGCCATGGTTCGCGAGGGCGTCACCAGCTTCAAGCTGTTCATGGCGTACCCCGGCGTGCTGCTCCTCGACGACCAGTCCATCTTCCGCGCCATGTTGCGCGCTGGCGAGCTGGGTGCGCTCATCTGCATGCACGCGGAGCACGGTCTGCCGCTGGATGTCCTCGTCGAGCGCGCCAAGGCCAAGGGCCACGCCGCGCCGGTCTATCACGCCCTCACCCGCCCCGAGGCCGCCGAGGCCACCGGCACCGAGCGCGCCATTGCGTTGGCGGAGATGGCGAACGTCCCCGTGTACATGGTGCACCTCAGCGCCGCGCGTGCGCTGGAGCGCGTGATGGAAGCGCGTGACCGTGGTCTGCCCGCGTACGCGGAGACGTGCCCGCAGTACCTGTACCTCTCGCAGGATGACCTGGATCGACCGGGCTTCGAGGGCGCCAAGTACGTCTGCACGCCACCGCTGCGTCCGCAGCACCACCACGAGCACCTGTGGCGCGGCCTGCGCAACTACGACCTGCAGGTGGTGAGCACGGACCACTGCCCCTTCTGCATGAAGGACCAGAAGGAGCTGGGCAAGGATGACTTCACCAGGATCCCCAACGGCATGCCCGGCGTGGAGACGCGCATGTACCTGCTGTGGGAAGGCGTGAAGAACAAGCACATCTCCATGAACCGCATGGTCGAGATCGCGTCGACGGCGCCGGCGAAGATCTTCGGCATGTACCCGCGCAAGGGCACGGTGGCGGTGGGCTGTGACGCGGACCTCGTGGTGTGGGATCCCAACAAGGAGCTCACCCTGGGCGTGAAGACCACGCACATGCGCGTCGACTACTCGCCGTATGAGGGTCGCAAGGTGGTGGGCGCGCCGAGCATGGTCATGCAGCGCGGCAGGATCCTGATGAAGGACGACAAGTTCCTCGCCAAGGCCGGCGACGGGCAGTTCCTGAAGCGCAGCACGTTCAATCTCTGAGGCGCTGCGGGCGCGGTGCCAGCACCCTCCGTGCCCCCCCTAGCGGCACAACCTCACAGCCTTGGGAAGCACCTTGAACGTGGCGGGAAGGCGGCCGGGCTGCTCTCCGTCGACGTCGAGAAGCACCTCCTCCTTGCTCTCCATGCGCACTTCCCTGCCGGTGATGCACTGCACGCCGGTGGCCTCGCGGATGTCGCCGGCGTAGAGGCGCGCGCTCTCCATCACGAAACGCGCACTGCCCCACGCAGGCAGGCACACCACGTCGAGGAGGCCGTCACCCGGATCCGCGCCCGGCGCAATCTGCATCCCGCCGCCAAAGAAGCGTCCGTTCGCCGCCGTGCACAGCGCTGCCTTCCCGCTGTGGAACGTCTTCCCGTCGACGGTGACGGTGAGATCATACGGGTGGAACGCCATCAGCCCCTTGAGACTCCCCACGAAGAAGCTGGCCGGGCCCAGTGCCTTGCTCGTGGCGTTCACCATCTTGTCCACGATGCCGCTCAGCCCCGCGCTGGCAATGTTGATGTACGCGCGCGTGGTCTTGCCGCCGTCGTGGGTGGTGAGCTCCATGAAGCCCGCGTCGGTGGGGATGCCAGGGTTCTTGGCGCGCTCCAGCGCCTTGTCCACGTCCTTGTCGAACCCGAAGGTGCGCCGGAAGTCACCGCCGGTGCCCCGCGGGAGGAACGCAAAGCGTGCGTCAGGTCTGCGCAGGGAGCCGTCGGGGCGGACAAAGCCGTTGATGACCTCGTTGTTCGTTCCGTCGCCACCCACGGCCACCACGCAGTCCGCGCCGGCATCCAACGCATCCGCGGCCAGCTGACTGGCGTGGCCCGGCCGCTCCGTGAGCTTGACCTCCACATCACCCAGGACGGCGCGCGCCCGGTCCGTCAACGCCCCCACCTCCGCCCCGGTGCGACCGTTGGCACTCCGCGGATTGATCACCAACACCGTCTTCCCCATGACTCCCTCCATGACCGCGGGTTATGTCGGGGACCCGCCCCGTCCCGTGGTCGCGGCGAGCAGGACATCCCATGGCCAGGCCTCGTCAACCAAGCGCATCCCCATCCCCGTCCTCCCGACGCCCCCAGAAGGGGCCTGGGCGCAAGCCTCGGCCACCGCGCCAGGAGGAGCCGGCTGACGTCGAGGAAGAGATCGACGAGGACGAGGAGGACGCTGAAGCTGCCGGTCCCACGGAGGTGGTGGCCGGGCGACAGATCCAGCTTCCCGCCGGGCCGCACCGCGCGGGGTTCGTGGCGCTGATCGGTCGGCCCAACGTGGGCAAGAGCACGCTGCTCAACGCACTGCTCGGCGCCAAGCTCGCCGCCATCTCGCCCAAGCCGCAGACCACGCGACGTCGCCTCCGGGCGATCATGTCCCTGAAGACCGCGCAGGTCGTCCTCGTGGACACGCCCGGCCTCTTTGACGGCGCGGTCCTCCCCGACGGCGGAACCGGTGGCTACGGCAAGCTGGGCACGTTCATGGCGCGTGAGGCCAAGTCCGCGCTTTCCGACGTGGACGCGGTGATCTTCGTGGTGGAGCCCGGCCCCCGGAACCGCCCCGTCACCGAGGTGGGCGCGGCGGAAGCGGCCATTGCCAAGCTGATCCGTGAGAGCCGCAAGCCGTGCATCCTGGCCATCAACAAGATCGACATGGTGGAGAAGCCCCTGCTCCTCCCGCTGCTGGACACCTGGAAGGAGACCCTGCCCTTTGCCGCGCTGGTGCCCATCAGCGCAGAGCAGCGGGAGGGGCTGGACCGCCTGGTGCAGGAGGTGGTGAGGGTCCTGCCGGAGAGCCCGCCGCTCTTCCCCACGTCCACGCTCACCGACGCCACCGAGCGCGAGGTGGTGGCCGAGATGATCCGCGAGAAGGCCATGATCCTCACCGGCGAGGAGGTGCCCTACGCCATTGCCGTGGAGGTGGACCGGTTTGATGAGAGCCGGCGGGAGGGGCGCGGGAAGAAGCCGGGGATCGTGGAGATCGACGCCACCATCCACGTGGAGCGGGAGGGCCAGAAGGCCATTGTGGTGGGCAAGGGCGGTACCAAGGTGAAGGAGATTGGGGTGCGCGCCCGTGGCGACGTGGAGCGGTTCCTGGGCTGCCAGGTGATGCTGCGGCTCTACGTGAAGGTCTCCGACCGCTGGACCCGCAGCGACCGCGCCATGCGTGGCCTGGGGTATGGCTGACGCCGTCGTTGACAGCCGGGGGGGCGCTTCCGTAAAAGGCGCGTCCCACTTTCGTGGCGGGGTAGCTCAGTCGGTTAGAGCGAGGGTCTCATAATCCCTAGGTCGGCGGTTCGATTCCGCCCCCCGCTACCAACTTCCTCCATCGCAACACCGCATCCCGGGCGTACCGTCCCAGACGGCGCCCGGCGTGTGCGCCCATGTGCGCCTCGTCAGCAGAGCGTGCGCCAGCCTACGCTCCCGCCATCCTTCACGACGGGACGGTGTCATGTCGCGACGAGCGCTTCCTCAACTGGGCCTCTTCCTGCTGGGCGTCTTGGCATTCTCAGCGTGCTCCGGAACCACCGTGAGCGGCGAGGATGATGGCGACGGAGGAACCAGCGCCGTCGTGGGCGGGGACGCGGGGGTGCACGGGACCGGGGACGGCGGGGCGGGAACGTCGTCGTCATCCGGCATTGTGAGCGAGTCCTCCAGCGCGTCCGCGAGCGGGACCAGTGGCGCGTCCTCGTCGTCCGGCGGGAGCTCGGGATCCGGCAGCGCGAGCAGCTCCGCGTCGACCACGAGCGGGTCCTCGTCGGCATCCGCGTCCGCGGGGAGCACGTCATCCAGCGCGGCCAGCAGCGGCTCAGGGAGCAATGTCACCACGTCGTCATCCGCGCAGGGCGCCAGCTCCTCGGGCGGGGGGAACGGGACGTCGGGGAGCGCGACCTCCTCGTCCAGCACGGGCGGGGCGCCGTCTTCTTCCGCCGTCGGCACGTCCAGCGGAAGCGTGGGTGCTTCATCCTCGTCGTCGTCCGGTGGGGCAACCAGCGCGTCGTCATCCGCAACCACCTCCACCGGTGGCGTCGGCAGCAGCTCCTCCGCAGCGGTGACTTCCTCCACGGGCATCACGTCGAGCACGTCCTCCGCCGCCTCATCGAGCGCGTCCTCGTCGTCATCGTCATCGTCATCGTCATCGTCGTCATCGTCGTCATCGTCGTCCGCTTCGTCTTCCTCGTCGTCGAGCACGTCGTCCTCCTCGTCGTCGTCTTCGGGTACGCTGCTGGAGAACCCGGACCCGTATCGCGGTGACAACAACCTCGTGGACTCCGACTGCGACGGCCTCAATGACCAGGAGGAATTCTCCGTGGTCTACGCCGACGGCTCCGCCACCAACCCCGGCGACTCCGACTCCGACGACGACGGCCTGTTGGACGGTGTTGAGCTCGGTCGCACCTCCAGCGTGGACGCGCGGTGCGCCGGACTCTTCACGCCGGACTCGGACCCGGCCACGCGGACCCAGCCCACAGCGGCGGACAGCGACGGCGACGGCCTCCTCGACGGCGACGAGGACACCAACCTGGACGGCGCCTACAACCCCGCCACGGAGACCAACCCGCGGAGCCCGGATTCCGACGGTGACGGCCTGTGTGACGGCGTGATCGACGTGCCCGGCGTCTGCACCGCGGGCGACCCCACCCCCGGCGGTGGCGCCGCGGATACCGACGGTGACGGCGTGGCGGACGCGCTGGATACCGACCCGGTCAACCCGGACTTCGACGGTGACGGCCTGTGCGACGGACCGGGCACCGTCGTTGGAACCTGCATTGCCGGTGAGGACCTGGACGCCGACGGCTACCTGGGCACCGCGGAGACCGACCCGCTCCGTCCGGACACCGACTGCGACGGCCTGCTGGACGGCGAGGACCAGGCCGGTGTCCTCGGTGAGCGCACCGCCGGAACGGACCCGCGCAACCCGGATTCCGACGGTGATGGCCTCGTCGACGGCGTGGAGCTCGGCGTGACGGTCTCGCCGGACGCGCAGTGCACTCTCTTCGTCGGCGACCTGGACGCCACCACCACCACGCAACCGCTGAATCCCGACTCCGACGGTGACGGCGTTCCCGACGGCGCGGAGGACACCAACCACAACGGCGCCTACGAGCCACCCGACGAGCTGGACCCCAACAACGGCACGGACGGCGTGAACGAGACGGCGGTGCAGCAGGCGTGCGCCATTCCCAACCTGGTGCCCGTCCAGCGCCACGCCGCCGCGGATGCCGACGTCACGGTGGCGACGGCCGTCTACGGTGCCGACCGCTATGCCGAGGAGACCGTCCTGACGAGCAATGGCACGGCGGTGGGAATCATGGGCTTCAACGCCCAGACCAGCGTGACCTACCTGGTCATCACTCGGACACCCGCCGGCGCCCTCGCTTCCGACGAGGAAACCTACGGCCGCGGCCGTCTGGCCACCGTGGCGACGCTCAGCACCCCCATCACCAACGGGCAGACCACCTGGGACGGGTATCCCGCCGTGCGCGCCACCTATGACATGGCGGGGACGGTGGGCCTCAAGGCGCGGGCCAACGCCATTGCGGCGGCCTTCGTGTCCGGGGTCCAGGGCACGTTGGACACCACCTCCGACGTCACGCCAGTGGGTGGCTTCAAAGTTGGCGCGCTCTACATCCGTCGCTCCGACAACACGGCGGTGGTCCTCATCGCACTGCAGCCCGCCAACATCTCCACCGGTGATGCCGCCCTTCCCCTCCGAGACATCTCCGACGGGTCCGCGCTCGCCCAGTTCGGCGACGCCATTGGCGTGCAGTGCGACAAGTTCGACACGTCCGACTACGCCGTCGTCGACATCCTGTGGTCCATCGACAATTCCGCCTCCATGGGCAACGACCAGGCCGCGCTGGCCGCGTCCGCTACGGCCATGGAGCAGAAGCTGAACAACGCCACCATTGACTGGCGAGCCGCCGTCGTCACCAGCGGCTTCTACAACCCGCCCACGGGACAGTCACCGCCGTGCACCAACAACGTGGTGTGCAGTGAGGACCGGCGGAACCAGTGTCGTCCGTTCACGCGGGACCTGGCGCGCTTCCGCGCTTGGCTGGACCAGAATGACCCCGCCAACGCCACCACGTCGTCGTGGATTGGCGCCGGCGGCGCGTGCAACGTGGCCAATGAACGGATCGTGCGCTCCGCGCAGCTCCTCCTGTCCGACCCGCAGGTCAACAGCATCTACACCATGATGCCCCCCACCGCGGTGGAGAACCCCGTCCGACTGCGGGACGGTGCGCATCTCGTCGTCATCCTGATGGGCGACGCCGACGACCAGCACTACGCCACGGGCGCTCCCGCCGCCGCGGGCATTGACACCTACGAGGCGTTTTTCCGCAGCCTGCCCGTGGCGTCGATCACCATGGGCGGCATTGCCTGCCCGGACGGCTCCTGCGGCGAGACGCAGCGCAATCCGCACGTCGTCACCGGGCTGGTGAACCGGTTTGGCGGCGTGTTGGGGACGCTGAACAACCTGGCCTCCATTGGCCCCACCGTCGACGCCATCCTGGACAGCGTGATTGCCAACGTGAGCCCCTACCGTCTCAGCCGCCCCGCCATCACGTCGACGATCAAGGTCTCCATGGACCCCAACACCACCGTGGGATCGTGCAACTGGAGCAACGTCCCGCGCAGCCGCACCAACGGTTTCGACTACGAGGCGCGCAACGGCACCATCCTGTTCTTCGGCGACTGTCGCCCGCTGGCCGGCCAGACCGGTCGCGTCGCGGTGAGCTACCGCTACTGGATCGACCAGACCGCCAACGTCGACCCGCAACCGCAACCCTGCGACGTGTGCGGCTCCTGCCCCGGCCTCAGCGTGTGCGACGTGCAGGCCTGCACCTGCGAGTGCACCCAGACCCTGACCTGCAATCCCGGCTTCCGTTGGGGCGCCGCGGCCTGTGACTGCGTCTGCGACACCGCCGCGCTCCAGTGCGACACCCACCACGAGCCCGACCCCACGACGTGCGCCTGTCGCTGCAAGGCGGACTGCGGCTGCCAACCCGGCGAGGAGTGCCTGCCCAGCCTGTGCACGTGCCAGGACGATGGATAGCGTCGTCTACGCGCGCGGGTGGTGCTTGTCGTAGAGGGACTTCAGGCGCGCGCGGTTGATGTGCGTGTAGATTTCCGTCGTGGCCAGGTCGGCGTGACCCAGCATGGCCTGCACCGCGCGGAGGTCGGCGCCGTTCTCGAGGAGATGCGTGGCAAAGGAGTGTCGCAGCTTGTGCGGGCTGAGCGGCTTCTTGATGCCGGCGGCCAGCGCGTAGCGCTTGATGATCTTCCAGATGCCTTGGCGCGTGAGGTGTTTTCCCGACGGGTGCGGAAACAACGGGCTCGCCGTCCGCCCGCCCAGCAGCGTCATGCGTGAGCCGGCAATGTACGTCGTCAGCAGGTCCTGGGCGCGTTGCCCCAGCGGCACCACCCGCTCCTTGCGACCCTTTCCCCGCGCCAGCACGAAGCCACGGTCCAGGTCCACGTCCTCCAGGTTCAACCCCACGAGCTCACTGACGCGCAGCCCGGTGGCGTAGAGCGTCTCCAGCATGGCGGCGTCGCGCATCCCCCGAGGTTCCTGCGTCTTGGGCGCGGCCAGCAGGCTGTCCACCTCGTCGGTATTGAGGAACTCCGGGAGCTTCTTGATGGTGCGCGGCCGGTCGACGTCGGCGGAGGGATTGGCGTTGAGGTAGCGCTCCTTCACCAGGAACTTGAAGAGCATCCGCACCGCGGAGAGCGTGCGGGCCTGGGAACGGACGTGCAGTCCCTGACCACCCAGGTGTGCCATGAAGCCGCTGATGTGCGCCGCGGTGACGACGTCGACCGCCTCCACGCCCTGCGAGCGCAGGTACGTCCCCAGCTTCTGCAGGTCCGTGCCGTAGGCCTCCGCGGTGAGCACCGAGAGGTTCCGCTCCACACGGATGTGCTGGAGGAAGAGGTCAAACGCTTCGGACAACAGCACCGTCATGCGGCAACCTGATCACTCGCCCGTGCCCAGGCACTTCTCGTGCGCCCGCATGGCCGCCCGTGCATCCGCCATGGCCCCCTCGCGCGCGCGGGCCAACGCCACGCCGCGGAGGCAGTCGCAGGAGGGACACGACTCACATGCCTGACGGAATCCCTGGTACGCCGCCATGGCGCGGTTGCGCAGCAGGTTGCGATGCGCGCGTTGATACGCTCCGTCGGCGTTCTGGCGGG
This sequence comes from Myxococcota bacterium, assembly GCA_040752415.1. GTDB lineage: Bacteria > Myxococcota > JACRCW01 > JACRCW01 > JACRCW01 > JBFMGU01. The sequence goes on along the minus strand of JBFMGU010000086.1, from coordinate 4,461 downwards.
CCGCGTCCCCACACGGCTGCGAGATCCGCGACATCACCTCCTGAAGGAACGTCCGCATCTCCTTGCTGGCCTTGCCCTCGTCGCCAGTGCCCATGTCCTCGGCGCGCGGCGGGAGGAGCAGGCGGGTGGTCTCGGCAACCGGCAGCTCGGTGAGCTCTGAGGAGCTGGCCGTGGTGACGCCCTCCCCCACCTTGACCACCACGGGCGCGCGCCACCGCATCACCTTGCGCAGCGTGGAGAGCTCCTCGCAGTACGCCACGACGTCACCGGTCTTCACCTCGCCCTTGTAGTCCACCACGCGGAGCACCTGCGCACCGTCACCCAGGAACGCGCCCACCAGCTGCGCGTACGCGTCGGTCTCCCCGCGGGCCAGGTAGGTGGCCAGCCCGTCGACGGGAGGCATGCGTCCCTCGTCGGCGCCGTAGGCCGTGAGCTCCGCCTTCAGGGTGGGCGCCCAGGTCTCCGCGCAGGCGCCGGGAGACAGGTTGGCGGACACAATCAACGTCGACACCAACCCCACGAACGTGAAGATGCTGAGCACCCAACCCAGCACCGCGCCGGGGGGCGTGCCCTTCATCTCATGCGCGGGAGTTGCGGAAGGTTCCTGGGCCACGGGATGGGACGCTGCCACGAGTGGGCACGGAGCGAGAAGCGCTCAACGCGCCAACGCCTGCCGCTCCTCGACAAAGTGCCGCACACCCTGCACCACGCCGTCGGCAACCTCATCCTGGTACCGGGTGCTGTTGAGCCGCTGCTCCTCCACCTTGTTGGAGATGAATGAGGTCTCCACCAGGATGGCCGGCATCTTGGCGCCAATGAGCACGTAGAACAGCGCGTGCTTCACGCCCAGGTCCTTCACGTTGCCGTAGTTGTCGCGCAGCTCACCCACCACGTTGGCCTGCACCAGCTTGGATAGGCGCACGCTGTCGTCGACATTGGACTTCATGGCCAGGTCCGCCAGGATGAACTGCAGGTCGCTGATGGAGCGCTGGCTGGTGCGGTTCTCCCGGGCGGCCAGGCGCATGGAGTAATTGTCGTCGGTGATGTTCAGGTAATAGGTCTCCACGCCGTAGATGCGCCGGTTGGGATTGCTGTTGCAGTGGATGGAGATGAACAGGTCCGCGCCCACCTTGTTGGCAAACGCGGTGCGCTCCTCCAGCGGGATGAACACGTCGCGCTCCCGGGTGAGGAACACCTCCATCTTCAGCTCCTTGCGCAGGCGCTGGGCAATCTTCTTGGCGATCTTCAGCGTGACGTCCTTCTCCTTCACGCCAGTGGGCCCAATGGCGCCCGGGTCGTCGCCACCGTGACCGGGGTCAATCACCACGCGACGCACCTTCAATCCGGTCTGCGCGGACAGCGAGTACTCCGGCCGGTTCTCCAGTTGGTGCGCCAGCTGCTTCACCTCCGCCAGCGACGCATCCACCGAGCCCGCGTCCGGCGCATCCACGTCGACATTCGCCACCACCGTGGGCATCGCCGCGGGGGCTTCGTCGTGCGTGTGATGGTCGTGGGTGGCCTCTTCCGCCGGTGCAGCCTTCTCCACTGCGGCCAGCTCCGGCGCCGGGGGGGGCGTCTGCTGCACGGGCGTGGAGGGCGGTGCGCCCAGCCAGATGGTCAGCTTCTTCTGCGCGGCGTCGTGCAGCGCGTTGGCGGGGACCTCCTTCTTGAGGTCGATCACCACGCGCACGGTCCGCTCATCAAATTGCGCAACCCGCACGCCGCGCACGCGCTCGTCCTTGAAGGTGCGCAGGTCGCGACCAAGCGTGCCGGTGAGCGCGGGCGCGATGTCGACGAAGAAGCGCGGCGGGAGCTTGCCGGCGGCCGGCACGGTCCCGGTGCTCACCTCCACGGGCCCGTCCACCTTCAGCGTCAACTCCGTGTTCCGACGCGTGGTGGCGCCCTTCCCCTGCTTGAGCGCCATGGGCGCGCCGTTGGCTTCCACCTTCGGCGTCGTCGTCTTCGCGGCCTCCGCCTCCACGGCCGGCCCGGCGTCACGCTGCGCCACGCGCGCCAGGATCTCCTGCACGCGGTCGTTGCCGTCGCTGTTGTCGTCGGAGACGCGACGGGCGGGCGTGGCGGACACCAGCTCGGTCCGCGCCTTCTCCGCGCCTTCGTTCTTCTCGGGTGAAACCTCGGGCAGACGCGCCAGCAGCTCACGCACCGCGCGGGCCTGGTCGCCCTTGGGATAACCGTCGCGGGCACGGGCCAGGAGCGCGCGAGCCCCCTGCACGTCGCCCTTGCGGCTCAACATCAGGCGCGCGGCGCGCAGCAACGCATCATCCGCCAGGGACGAGCCCTTGAACTCATCCGCCACACGGATGTTCAGCTTGATGGCCTGCTCGAGGTCGGCGGTGACGCCGGAAGCCTGGTGCAGGTCCTCGGAGATGGTGGCCGCGAAGTAGAGGCAGTCGTCGGCGCGCTGGCCGCTTTTTCCCTTTGCCGCGTCGGTGAGGCGCTTGATGAGCTTCTCGTAATGGATGCGCTGGTTGCGCCGGGCCTTGTCCACGCGGAGCGTCGCGTAGGCCTGCTTGGCGTCGGAAAACGCCTCCTCCGCGCTGCCGGTGGCCAGCGAGAGGCTCAGTGCAAGTAGCGAGGCGGCGCAGATTCTCACAGCGGCCTCCGGTGGGCTCCCCCTGGAGCCACGTGGCGACGCCATGGTGCGGGGTGGCGCCGCAAGAGGCAAGAAAACTGCCCGGCCCCTACCTTGAGCCAACGCGCCGCAGCCCCGGCTTCCATCCGCACGCGCGGCTCACCCGGGACGTCCACGCGCCCGCTCCTGTCGTGCCATGCGTCGTCCCAGCGCTCGCGCCAACGGCGCCGGCATCAGCCTCGCCAACGACGACACCACCTGGTTCACGCCCGGATTCACGCGCACCCGCCCGCGCCTCAGTCCCGCCACCGCGGCCTCCGCCACCTGCTCCGCGCTCTGGAAGAACGGTGCCGGGGCCTTGGTGCGTCGACGTCCCTGAGGGTCCGCCACGCCCTGGAACTCCGTCGTCGTGGGGCCGGGGTGCACGCACACCACGGTGACGCCGCCACTGTGGAGCTCCGCGGCCATGGCGTCGGAGAGGCTGGTCACGTACGCCTTGGTGGCGGCGTACACGGCCATGCTGGGCACCGGCATCAGGCCCACCACGCTGCTGACGTTCACCACCCCACCCCGACGTCGCCGCACCATGCCCGGCACCAACGCCGCGCTCAGCTCCGTCAGCGCCACCACGTTGAGCTCCACCATCTGACGCGTCCGCTCCGGCGGTATCTCGTCAAAGAGCCCGTGCGCTCCCACGCCGGCGTTGTTCACCAGGACGTCGACCTCGACGCCCTCGCGCGTGAGCCGCTCCAGCAACGCGCGTCGTCCCTCGTCGGTGGCGAGATCCACGGGCACCACGGTGACGCGCAGACCCACGCGCCCCGTCGTCAACTCAGCGGCCAGCGCTTCCAGCCGCTCCCCGCGACGCGCCACCAGCACCAGGTGCGACGCGCCCTCCCGCGCCGCCACCCGCGCCAGCGCCGCGCCAATCCCCGCCGAGGCGCCGGTGATGAGCCACGTGGTCCTGGCCAGCTCCACGTTGGTGACCTCAGTAATGCAGCAGCGCTTCGACCGGGACGCCGCGCAACAGCCGGTCCCGACCGCGCAGCGTGTCCAGCTCGATGAGGAACGCGTACGCCGCCACCTTGCCGCCGCTCTCCTGCAGGAGCCGCGCGGTGGCCTCGGCGGTGCCGCCGGTGGCCAGCAGGTCGTCGACGATGGCCACGCGCTGCCCCGGCTTGATGGCGTCCTCGTGCATCTCCAGCACGTCGGTGCCGTACTCCTTCATGTACTCCGCGCGCAGCGTCCGACGCGGGAGCTTCCCCGGCTTGCGCACCGGCAGGAATCCCACGCCCAGCTTGATGGCCAACGGCGCGCCAAAGATGAATCCGCGGCTCTCGATGCCCACAATGGCCTCCGGGGGACCGCCGGGGATTCGCTGCAGTCGCTCCGCCAGCAGGTCCACACAGGCGCGCAGGGCCTGCGGGTCCGCCAGCACCGGGGTCACGTCCCGGAAGATGATGCCCTTGAGGGGAAAGTCGGGAATGGCCGCCACCAAAGAGGAAATGCGCTCGAGCATGGGCTGACCCCTAGCATGGTCGCGCTGCGAAGGCTCATGCTCCGGCATGAGAGGGGTTCCCCTCGGGATCGTCCTTCCGGTAGATTCCGCGGCCGTGCAGACCCAGGCGTGCCCCGTGTGCCTCCAGTCCGTGGACGTGAGCATCTACGTCACGGGCCAGAAAGCGCGCTGCTCCAAGTGCGGCAACCGCTTCATCGTGGAGCGGAGCGGCAATGGTGCGGCCCCTTCCCTGCCCAAGGCACCGGTGGCAGCGGCCAGCCCGGAGGCGGAGCGTCGTCCCACCAAGCCGGAGCGCCCCTCGCTCTCCGGTCGCGCCAAGGCTGCCCCGGCCCAGCCTCCGCCCACCCCG